>JANJUB010000073.1 GCA_024710805.1 Fimbriimonadaceae bacterium
ACGGCGCCGCCGTTCCTGAGCCCGCGACGATGGCCATTCTTGGCCTCGGTGTGGCTGCTCTCGCTCGCCGACGCGCTCGCAAGTAAGACTCTCTATTTGGAGGGCCAAGGTCGCCTCCTCGCCGTTAGGCGAGGGGGCGACTCTGCCCTCCAAGGAGAGCGTCTTACTTGCGGGCGCGTCGGCGAGCGAGCGCAGCCACGCCGAGGCCAAGAATGGCCATCGTCGCGGGCTCAGGAACAGCGGCGCCGTTGATGCCCATGCTGGCTTCGCGGAACGTCGTCGCCGCACTCAGCATGCCCCAGTTGGTGCCAATCGGGAGCCCGAAGCCGCCACCCGGATTGCGAGCCCAGCTGTCAGAAGCCTGCGCGAGCGAAGCTTGCTGGAACGACTGACCCCTGACACCGAAGTCGGCGATGCCGGTCAGCGACACCAGATACGTGCCTGCCGCCAGATTCGTAACGCCGGTCGCGTCGCCAACGAAGTTGAAGATCTTGTTGGTCACGTTGGTGATTGACGCATTCACGATGGCGGAATACGCGATGTCTCCACCCACACTGGCGGCGCCAAACGTATGGTTCACCGAAGGCGTGCCCGAGAACACCGAGATCGTCAGGCGAGCTTGGTTGACACCACCCGAGATCCAGGTGCCGGCAGCAGCCTCGGTCATCCGAATCTGAACGTCGGTCAGATTGACCGCGCTGCCAAACGTCACGACATTGCCAATGCCCGTCGTGAAGGTCGGGAAGTCGCCAAACTCCTGGTTGACAAAGTTGCCGCCGGTATCGTTGGCCTGAGCCAGATAGAGGTTGCCGGTGAGCTGGGCACTTGCCATGGCTCCCAGAACCGAAAATGCAGAGATGATCGCGAGTTTCTTCATACTGTTCTCCTCCCAAACCAAGAGCAGCTTCTGCTCAAGTCATTGAGTGCGATCGAAGCAATCTTCGACCATCTACAGTGTAGTGCATGCGCCCAAAACGGAACGCTATTCTCGCTAAAGTCTAGTATCTTCACTAGGTAAAAGCGAGCGAAGGAGCGGAAAGGGGGGACTCGCAGTCAGCTCATTTGAGAGGCACCGGAAGGAGTGCATCCTACGGCTACAGCCGCCTTTGCCAGTGCGAGGCGTCCCGAACCAACATGAATGCAAACGCCATTCGAACTCGACATTCGTCACTTGCGCACTCGTCACCCCGCAATCTTCAATCGTCTCTGCCACCACAACGCCACGGCGGTGCCCATCACGATGCCGACCGCCGCCCCGGAGACCACGTCCGTCGGCCAGTGAACGCCCCGGTAGATGCGGCTGAAACCCACCAGCGCCGCCCACACCCAACCCATTCGGCCAATCCAGGCGTAAGGCGTTCCCCGGCTGAGCCACCACAAGGTGGTGGCAATCCCGAAGGCCGTGGCGGTATGGCCGCTGCTGAAGGAGTTGAAGAAGAACGTCTCCTGAGGATTCGCCCATTCGAGGTTGGAAGGACGTTCTCGCGGCACGGCTTTCTTCATGGCCGCGTTCACCAGACCCGTCGCCCCGTAGGCGACCAGGAGCGGCCAAGTCAAGGCGGCGCGGGTTGGCGCGGATTGACTCGGAGTGGCGCGGTTGGCTAAACGGTCCCAACGAACCGTGCAGACCAGGATCAGCAGAATCTGAACCCACCCCAGCCCGGTTGATGAGATCACAAAGAAGATCGCGTCGAGAACTGGATGATTCAGGCCGAGATGGATGGACCGAATCGCTTCTTGGTCAAAGCGCCACAGTCCATCCATCAATGATCAGCGCACCTTAGAGGGTGCCACGGAGGGCCTGCTCCCTCTCGATGCTCTCGAAGAGCGCCTTGAAGTTGCCCTTGCCGAAGCTCTTCGCCCCCTTGCGGTGGATGATTTCGTAGAAAAGCGTCGGGCGATCGGTCACCGGCTTGGTGAAGATCTGCAGCAGGTACCCCTCGTCATCGCGGTCCACGAGGATGCCAAGTTCGGCGAGCACATCGATGTCCTCGTCGATCTGTCCTACACGATCCGTCAACATGTCGTAGTAGCTGCGCGGGACGCTGAGGAACTGGATTCCCCGCGCCCGGAGGCGGCTCACCGTGTACACGATGTCGTCGGTGCGCATGGCGACATGTTGCACGCCTGGGCCACCAAAGAACTCGAGATACTCGTCGATCTGGCTCTTCTTCTTCCCCGGTGCAGGCTCATTGATCGGGAATTTGACTCGGCCGTTGCCGTTCGCCATCACCTTCGACATGAGCGAGGTGAAGTCGGTGGAGATGTCGTTATCGTCGAACGAAATCAGATTCTTGAAGCCGAGGACATCCTCGTACCACTTGACCCATACGTTCATCTTGCCGAGCTCGACGTTGCCGACGCAGTGGTCGACTTCGATGAGGCCGATCGGGTCGCCGGGTTGGTTCTCGCTTCGGAAACCGGGCAGGAACGGACCCTTGTAGTGGTCGCGATTAATCAACGAATGGACGACGTTGCCATACGTGCGGATCGAGGCGAGGCGCACTTTCCCGTGGTCGTCTTCCAGCGTGTATGGCTCAGCGTAGCTGACCGCGCCGCGTTCGGTGGCCGCTTTCCAGGCCCAATCCACGTCGTCGACTTCGAACGCGATATCTTGCACAAAGTCGCCATGTTCGGCAATCAGCGGCGCCATCGGGTGGCCGGGGCGCACGGGAGCCGTGAAAACCAGTCGGAGCTCGTTCTGGTCGAGAACATAGGAGACTTCTTTCTGAGAGCCGGTTTCGAGTCCGGCGTACCCGGTAATGCCAAAGCCAAAGGTGTGCTGATAGAAGAATGCGGCCTGACGTGCGTTGTTTACATAGTGGCGCACGTGGTCGACACGACGGATCGGAAAGGTATCAGTGCTCATCGTTGTTTCCTTGCCTCAGTTGCTCGCCCCAATTCCCACGCTGGAGATACGGTCGTTCGGGCAACGAAGAGCTTACGCCTATTATACGTCTGGCAAATCGCCTGTAACAAAAAATGAAGGGCCCGCGATCGGTTTCGATCGCAGGCCCAGAGTATCTAACCGCTTGACTACTTGCGTCGTCGTCGGGCGAGAGCGGCCAATCCGAGGCCAAGGGCGGCCATGGTGGCAGGCTCCGGTACGGCAGACGCGTTGTCGACGTACTGGTGCAGAGTCGTCGTGCCCGTGGTGAACGGCCTCGTCATCCGGAGTCCAACGCTGTAGGACCCGGAAGTGGTCGGAGTGAACGTTCCGGTCACAGTTCCGCGAATCGTCTGACCCGCATTGATCGTGCCCACGGCGAAGGTCGAGCCCACGAAAACGCTGTTCACGACCGCCGTGAACACGCCGCCTTGAGAGTTGCCGCCCGAGGTACCACTGTGGTTTGCCGCAACATTGTAGCTGAACACATAATTGGTTCCCGCGTTGAGGTTCAGCATCTGGACAAGCTCGATTCCCTCCTGGATACCAGACGAAAACGTGACCTGGCCGACGCGGAAGTGTCCAGCTCGGCTGGGAACTCCCGCCACCGTCTCGAACACTTGAACGTCTTGAACGGCAGTCATACCGTTTGCCGTCGGATTGATGGTCCAACCGGTCAAGTCCCCGGTCTCAAAACCTGGGTTCGTGAACAGATTCGCCGAGGCCGCAACTGACGCGGCCAACATGATGCTTACGATTCCAACTTTCATGAGATAATCTCCCTCCAGAGCACTCGGTTGCTGAGCGTTCCCTAGCATAAGACAAAAACATCTCAAAATGTTAGGAAATCGCCGAAATCCCCGCAAAACTACTAGTCCATGTGGAGCAGTTCGGGCTGGCTCTTGTTCACCGCGGCCATACGCCCGACTTCGACCCCACCCTCGAAGGGATCGCGCCCAACCTCTTCGGGCACAGGAATCGGATAATCGCCATTGAAGCATGCAAGGCAGAACTCACCCTCGGGGCGCCCGACTGCCCGAACCGCGCCGGGAATCGAGAGATACCCAAGCGACGTCGCGCCAATATGATCGCGGATTTCGTCGAGGGTCATCCGCGCGGCGGCGAGCTCGTCTTTGGAGCACATGTCGATGCCGTAGAAACAGGGCCACTTGATCGGCGGCGCGGTGATGCGGACATGAATTTCCTTCGCACCCGCCTCAAACAGGAGCCGAACGATCTGCTTCGTGGTCGTGGCACGCACGATGGAATCGTCGACGAGGATGATCCTCTGACCGCGGATGACCGGCACCAGCGGCGTCAGCTTCATCCGAACACCGCGTTCCCGGAGCTTCTGGTCGGGGGCGATGAACGTGCGGTGGATGTAGCGGCTCTTCATCATGCCCTCGCGGAAAGGGATGCCGCTGGCCTGCGCGTAGCCAATGGCGGCGGGAACGCCGCTATCGGGCACGGGAACAACGAGATCCGCCTCGACTGGGTGCTCGACCGAGAGTTGAGCCCCCATGCGCTCCCGGGCCGAGTAGAGGAGCGTGCCATACATCTCCGAGTCAGGACGAGCAAAGTAGATGAACTCGAAGAGACACATCGCCTTGCGGGCGGCGGGGGCGCCTTGCGCGAACCTCATCCCATCGGCATCGATGACGACCATCTCGCCGGGCTCGAGTTCGTGCTGGACCACGCCATCCACTGGGGCAAAGGCGCAGCTCTCGCTCGCCACCATAAAACCGCCTTCAGGAAGCGTGCCCGCGACGAGTGGACGTACCCCGTTCGGATCGCGGAAGCCAAGCAGCATCCCGGGCACGAGCACCGTACAACTGTAAGCTCCCTTGAGTCGTCGCATCGCGGCGGCAACGGCATGCTCGGGGCCAAGGTGCATATTGCGCACGAGCAACCGCGCAATCAGCTCTGAGTCGCTGCTGGAATCGAACACTTCCCCTTCGGCCTCGAGTTCGTGTCGCAGGGATACGGTGTTGATGAGGTTGCCATTATGGGCAACGGCGATATCGCCGACCACGCTCTGGCAGAAAATCGGTTGGGCGTTGCGAAGAGCGCTCGCCCCGGTAGTGGAATAACGGGTGTGGCCGACAGCCATCGTCCCGGGAAGTCCGCTCAGGATGGATTCGTCAAAGACCTGGCTCACAAGGCCCATGTCCTTGTGCATTCGGACCAAACCACCGTCGCTGACCGCGATGCCCGCGCTCTCTTGGCCGCGGTGTTGAAGCGCAAAGAGCCCGAAGAAGGTGAGACGGGCGGCCTCTCGCCCCGGCGTGAACATCCCGATCACCCCACACTCTTCTTTCGGCGATTCGTCTTCGGTCCAGGCTTGAGGCGACTCCACTCATGGAGTATGACGCGTCCGCGGAGCCGAGAGACTCCGCGGACGCCGAAATGCTTACTGGTCCAGGCCGTTCCAGAAGCGATCTGCAGGGGTGGCCAGCTGATCGATCGAGGTCGCCTTCACGTGCGAGTCGAGCCAGCCGACGTTGACGAGCTTCTTGCTGAAGCGGGGCCACAACTGCCCTTGGGCGGTCGCGGTTCCCGGCGCGCCGTACCAGCGTGACGGCGGTTCGATGCGCGCATATCCGATCGTGGTGGTGATGGTGCCGCCGCCGGGTCGCGCGCGGTCCTTCATCGTGGCTTCCGCATAAGCGACGGTGGTCGAGGTCGAGCCGATCGCCGAAGTGGACATGCCGATGTAGTGGAAGGGGGTGGGGTTACCGCCGTTCGGATCCGGGCTGTTGACGGTGATGTTGAGGTAGCGGAAGTTGTAGCCGTAGCTCGGGTTCGCTCCCAAGATGTAGTAGTAGAGCTCATTGGCCTTGTCGAAGCGGCCCCGGCCCTGGCTGTCAGCCAGAACGGGGTCCTCGGCACGGTCCGCCGGGCAGATGAAGATCTCCTCGTTCTTGGTGTAGGGCAGGAGGAGCGTGGGCCAGTAGTAGAAGCCTTGCGTGGTCGGCAGGCTTTGGTTGTTCGGGTCGTAGTAGTACAACGCCGGAGTGGTGTCGTCGTAGTCGTTCAGGTAGAGGTTAAGGGCGGTTCCGATCTGACGGCTGTTGCTGAGGCTCGACGTCTTCTTGGCCGCAGTCTTGGCCTGAGCGAAGACCGGGAAGAGGATCGCGGCGAGGATCGCGATGATCGCGATCACGACGAGCAGTTCGATTAGGGTGAATGCACGTAGACGCATGCACATATTTCATCTCTTTGCACGCGATTCATGTCGGAAATTCAGGCTATTCCTTGTCCAGGATGATGATCTTTACTAAACTCAGACATCCCAGATAAGGAACCATCAAGATACGGCCCTGATAGACAACGGAGGTACCCTTTCGTGTCACCACAGATGTTCCGCCAACCTACAATGCGCTCCCAAAGGCAAGCCCTAAGATCACTGTCCTAAATAATATGGACAAATGTTGTTACCAGTTACGCTGCAACGAGGGGTTTTCACCTCATGCTTCAGAGTATCCTAGAAGTCGAGGTGTGTTCAGATGATGAACTACAAAGTGCCTTTTATTGTATTGGGGATTGGATGCACGGCTCTCGCAGCGCCTGTCTTGTTCAGCAACGTTATCGTTGCCGCGCCGCCTCTTTCGGTCGGTGCAACATGGGTAACGCTGGGCAACTCGATTAGCTTCAACCTGCCGAATGCGATTGTCGGCGATCCGGTTGCACCTTTGCGAGCGGGAACGCTGAACATCCAGTTCGACGGATTTGCCCCTGCGCCGGCAATCGGCAATGAGGTCGGGATCAACCTTGGAACGGCGATCTCGGGGTCGGGAACGATCTTCTTCCAGGAGCAGATTTTCGAGCTCGATCCGCTGGGCAACGAGGTGGCGGGCGGGCCGATTGGCGTGATTGAACACGTGTTCTTGCCCGGTGGCCCGCTCACTTGGTCCGCCATGATCACGTTCAACCGACCGGTCGAGCGCTTCCGCGCGAAGAAGTTCTTCACGCTGTCGGCAGTCGACACTGAAGTTCTCGACCTCGCCGCGGTTGGACTGGTGAATCAGAACATCCAGTTGGTACCGGAGCCGGCCACGATGGCCGCGCTCGGCATCGGCGTAGCCGCTTTGCTGCGTCGCCGACGCAACTAGGCGACTCCCCAACACAGAAGAGGGCCGTGATTCAGCGAATCACGGCCCTATTGGCTTCTCAGAGCACGATCCGAGGGGAGATCGGCTTTCGGTTACCTTCCCCGTCGAACCGATCCACGAGCTCGCCGCCCTTGAGTTCGATGCCCTGAGGCGTACGATCGATCGTGGGTTGCTTGGCGAACGTCACCACGTTGTTGACCCGGCCCGTTTCGGCATTGAAGGCGATGAAGGCCCCCTTGAGGCCCGTGATACTGCCCACAACGCTGATCTGGGCGAAGTTGTTCGATTTCGTGTAGTGAAGCTTGGTGAGGTTGTCGCAACTGAGCTGATAGACGACGTTCGGATCACCATCTTGCGATACCCGCTGAAGGGTCATGGAGGCGCGGGTTGTGGCGTCGGCAAGGACCACCGACGGCGTACGGCTGTTCTTGTCAGTGAAAAGCAAGACAGCGGCTCCCGACGCGTAGTTCCCTGCCCCTACAAAGGTCCGGAACGTGGGACTCGGTGCCCACGCCGCCTCGCTATTCGTATTGGCGAGTTGGCGGATCGTGCTGGTGATATTGTAGTTCTTGTCGTAGATTGCCAGCGTCGTGCTGCCCAGGGTGCCTACCCGAGCTCCGACAAGCGTGGTGCCGTCCGGCGAGAAGGTGAGACTTCGGGCATAGTCGCCCGACACTAGGTCGTCCCGGATCGGCTGGACCGTCGAGCCGATCTTGCTGAGCGGCGCGACTCCCCAGTAAGTCTTCATTTCGGCCTGGGAATAGTAGCGCAGGTAAACGTTGTCGCGCGAGTTATCCAGGGTCGCGCTCTCGATGTTGTGGTTGGCAAAGGAGAACTGGTTCTGCTGCACCAGCGTTCCCGATAGCGTGATCGTGAACACGTTGGGGTTCGTCAAGAATCCGTTCTGCGCGTAGAGCGCCTTGTCTTCGGTCAGGCAGCCGAAGATGCGCGTCTGCTGTCCCGCTGAGGTGAGCCGGTTGACCAGACCCGTCCCGTTCACATTGACCACCGAGAGCGTGTCGGTGTTGCTGCGATACACCACTGCCCGCGTAGAGGTTGGTGTCAGGCAGAAGTTGGCAACATCGTTCAGCACGGTGGTTACGGCCCCGCCCGCCATCGCCACGCGCTTCAGGTTCCCGCCTTCGATGAAGTAGCACCAAACCCCGTCGTGGCTGACGATGATCTGAGTGACCGTAAGCGCCAGGCTCGCGAGCAGGCGAGGATTGCTGCCGTCGGGTTCGCATGCCCACAGCTCGTCGCCCCGGATGCTCTGCATCGAAAACACAAGTTCGGAGTCCGCGACCGATGGGTTTGTGTCAGACCAGTACGCCTTTGTGATGGCCCCCGTGAATCCATAAACCGAGAGGCCGCCTCCGACACTGTCAAAGAGCGGCTCCCTGAGTTGGCCGGCGAGGCGGACCTGCCCGGCACCCACCTCGGGTTCCGGAGTCCCTGCACCGGTTCCGCCTCCGCCACCACAACCGACCACAAAGAGAGCGGCGACCGCCCACGAGACGAAACCCCAATGTTTCATGCTCGGATTATGAGACCTTGGCGCTATCTCAGCGTGATCTTCTCTCCGACTGGCTTGCGCGTGCCGGCTCCATCGAAGTGATCGACCATCTCGCCGCCCTCAAGAACGATCCCTTGCACCGTTCGATCCACGCTCGGCTTCCTGGTAAACGTGATGACGTTGCTGACCCGGCCCGTCTCGGCGTTGAACGCGATAAAGGCCCCCTTGAGCCCGGTCAGGCTACCGATCACGCCAACTTGAGCGAAACTGTTCGACTTGGTGTAGTGCAACTTGGTCAGGTTGTCGCAGTTCAGTTGGTAGATCAGGGTGCCGTCGTTATCGTCGGAAATCCGGGTCAACGTCATGGACGCCCGAGTCGTACAGTCCGCAAGAACAACCGCGGGTGTCCGGTTGCTCTTTTCCGAGAACATGACCATCGCGGCACCGCCCGCATAGTTGCCCGCTCCGACCAGCGTTCGGAAGGTTGGTGCAGGTGCAAATGCGGCCTGGGCGTAGATGAACGAAACGCCAGAGACCCGACTGAGAACCTCATACTGGTCGGACGCAAATGAGAGCCACGCTCCAGTAGGAGAGCTCTCTACGACCAGCATCTTCGAGTTATCCGGCAGAAACTGCATCGACTGGAAGAAAACGTTGGGATCTAGGTTAGTCCGCAGCGTGTAGAGGTATCCGCCTGTGCCGGTGAACCTCATGACATGCCAGCGGCGCTCGGTCGACACCCCATCAAACGTTCGGTAGTACAGATTCTCCCGCTTGGCGTCAATCACCCCATGAGCAAACGAGGTGTTATCGGGAAATCCGATGACGAGATCATTGAACACCGGACCACTGATCGAAAAGACGCGCAGTTGTGGGTTCGTCGTGTTCTTGTCCCGCACAAAGTAGACATTGACTTCCGTCGATGCCCCAATGATATCGGTATCGACGGGAAGACCAGAGACTCGATTCACGAGTCCCGATCCATTCGCATTGATCACTGATAGAGTCTGGGCCGCGGGCCTAAAGACGACAACTTTCGCGCCGCTTGGGCTCAGACAAAAGTCTGCAACGTCAGCAAGCAACGTGGTTGGGATACCACCGCTCATTGGAACACGCTTGAGAGTGGCTCCTTCGACGAAGTACGCCCATACCCCGTCCGGGCTGACCGCGACTCTCTCGGCAAAGTCGGTGAGCCCGGTGATCACTCGCGGGTTAGAGCCATCAAGCTCCATTGCCACGACTTCGGCACCGCGTGCCGTTCGAGTGCCGACGACGATTTCGCCTTCCTCGGCTGTTGGATTCGTATCGCTCCAATACGCCTTAGTGATCGCCCCTGTAAAGCCGAATACCGCTAACCCACCGGGCGTGGTGGCCGCAATCTGATTCGACATCTTGCCAGCGACGCGAATCTGAGAGCCACCAACTTCAGGGTCGGGGCCAATCGAAGCGGGCGAACCTCCGCCACCGCAGCCCACGGCACCTGCAAGCGCGAGAGCGACAATCAGCAATCCTAGGCCTTTCATCATCAGATCCTACTCGATAACCACTCGATTCGATGTCGGACGGCGCTCGCCGTCGCCCGTAAGGTGCTCGGCGATGCCCTCGCCTTCGACGACCCACTTCTCACCCGATCTTGAGACGGTCGGTTTCTTGGTAAACGTGATCACGTTGTTGACTCGACCGGTGGTCGCGTTGAACGCGACGATCGCCCCCTTAAGCCCGGTCAGGCTGCCGATGACCCCGACCTGGGCGAAGCTGTTCGACTTCGTGTAGTGCAGCTTCGTTAGCGCGTCGCAGGTCATCTCGAAAATGATGGTGCCGTCGTTGTCACCCGAGACGCGGGTGAGGTTCATCGAACTGCGGGGATTGGCGTCTGCGAGAACAACCGAGGGTGTCGTGTCGTTGAGATCCGAGAACAACACCGCCGCCGCTCCGCTGGCGTAGTTGCCCGCGCCGACAAATGTTCGGAATTTGGCACCGGGGGCCCATGCGGGGGTCGCGAGATGGAAGCTCCCCCGAAACAGCGTAGCCAGAACGTTGTGGTCTCGATCAAGGGTCACGATTCGCATCTCGTTCGGCCCCGCGTGCTCTTGTACAGCGACCAGGGCCTGCCCGTCGGGGCTATATGCCATACCGAACACGTTTGGCGAACTCGGCAAATCGTCGCGGAGAACCGCCGTAAAAGGCCCACTGATCGCCAGTTGGTGTTCTGTCAAGGTGACGTCGCCATTGAGGAGGTTCGTGTACCGCGACAAGATCCTGTCTCTCGAGGGATGCATCTCAACATTGCTGAGTTCCACTTGATTAAGGCCAACCCAAAGTTGATGTTGGATCGCCCCGCTCAATGAGATGCGCACGTACTTGGGACTCGTGGTGTTGAAGCCCTGGGCGATGAACCCGAAGTTGTCGTTGACGACTCCGAGGATCAAGGGGGGATCAGCGAGCGCGGGGGACAGCCGGACATCCACTCCGGTGCCGTTGACGTTTGCGAAAACCACGTCGTCGGCGGTTGGGCGCAGGGCAAGAACCTTTGTTCCGGAGGGGGACAGCTCGAAGTAGTAGACGTCCTGCATCATGGTGGTGACGTTGCCGCCAGCCATGGGCACCCGCTTCAGGGTGCTGTTATCGGCAAAGTAGACCCACGCACCGTCGGGACTGATCTCGAGATCAGAGAGTTCTCCTTCGAAGTTCGCAAGGACCCTCAGGTTGCTGCCATCGGGCTCGCAAGCCACGATCTGCCGACCATCGCGCAATGTCGCCATGCCGAAGACGATCTCGCCTTCCGCGCGCGTCGGGTTGGTGTCCGTCCAATATGCCTTTGAAATCGTCCCCGCGAAACCAAACACCGAGAGCCCGGATCCGTTCGCGGCGATCACCGGCGACCGCACTTGCCCCTGAAGCCTCATCGGCCCGGAGACCACTTCGGGTTCGGGCGCAACGGCCGCGGCCCCTCCACCGCCACCACAACCCGAGAGCACACCGATGAGCAGAGCCAAGCCGAGGAACCAACGCATGGCCCTCATTATATGGAGTACATCAGCGAATTTCCACCTCCCTGGGCACGCCTTGACTTCGAAAGCGTCTCTCCTTCGTCGGTCACTGCGTCCAAACGGGTTCGCCTCCTTCGGCGTCAATATAGAGAATGCGATCCCTCCTCAACGTCGAGCCCGAAGCCTATGGATTAACCCGGGAACTCTCCGACGATCTGAGAACGCTCGACCGGATGTTGGGAAAGATCCTCGCCGAACAGGGATCGCCGGAAGTGGTCGAGCTCGCCCGAAAACTGGTCACCGACGAGAACCCCGATCCCCGCCGGCTTTTCGAGGAGTACCCGCAACTCCACGACCCGGCTGTCTTCCGCGACGTCGCCCGCGCCTTTACGGCGTTTTTCCAACTTGCGAATACGGCGGAGCAGAAGGAGATCGTGCGCGTCAACCGAGCCCGGGGCGAGGAGCGCAAGGAATCAATCCGAGATGCCGTCATCGAGCTCAAGTCAAGGGGTACGACCGCAGCTGAGATGCAGCAGCTTCTCGACCGTATTCAGATTACGCCGACGCTCACGGCGCATCCAACCGAGGCCAAACGCCGCGCAGTCCTCGATAAGCTGAAGAGTGTTGCCCTCCACTTGGCTAAAGCCGAGAGCGGTCCAACCCTCGCCGATCCGTTGGACGCCAAGAGGGAGGACTTCGACGAGGTGGAGCGCATCCTTACGACCCTTTGGCAGACGGACGAAATGCGGTCGGTCCAGGTGACGGTCGAAGAGGAGGTACGAAACGCGCTCTACTTCTTTGAGCGGACCATTTCAGAAGTCGTCCCTTGGCTGCATGAGGACCTCGAAGACGCACTAGCCGAAGCCTATCCCGGCGAGTCGTTCAGCATTCCTTCCTTTCTCAAGTATCGGTCGTGGGTAGGAGGGGATCGGGACGGCAATCCCATGGTCACGCCGGACGTGACGTGGCAAACACTCCGCGCCCACCGGGACCACGTCCTACAGATGTATCAACCGCGGGTCGAGGCGCTTCGGCGCGATCTCACCCAAAGCACGAAGCTCATCTCCCCTTCCCAAGACCTGATCGAGCTCGTGGAGGCGTGCCGCCAGCAGCATCTTGTCCCGACAAGCCTGCTGGAACGCTATGCCCAAGAACCCTACGTCGTAGCCCTGCTCGGGATCGAAGCACGACTCGCCCAAACATTGATCGATGGCGAACATGGTTACGGGCGGTCTTCTCAACTCCTCTCCGAACTCACGGTCATCCAAGACAGCCTCGATCAGAACCTTGCCGGTTCGCTTGCTCGAAGAGGTCCGATTCCCCACTTGATCCGACAGGTTGAGGCCTTTGGGTTCCACTTGGCCAGTTTGGATATTCGCCAGCATAGCGAGCGGCACGCCATTGCACTGACCGAACTTCTTCGAGTTGCGGGAGTTCATAGCGACTACCTGTCCCTGGATGAAGACGAGAGGGTCGATCTGTTGACCCAGGAGATCTTGAATCCCCGACCACTCTTGCCCGCCGCCCACGCCCTCTCCGAGGAGAGCGAGAACGTGCTCGGCGTGTTCCAAGTCGTTCGACGCGCCCATCTTGAGATGGGACTTCCCACCGTTGAGGCGTACGTGATCTCCATGACTCACGGCGTCAGCGACATGCTCGAGGTTCTCCTCCTCTGCAAGGAGGCGGGTCTGTTACGTGTGCGATCCGACGGCAGCGTAGACAGCGACCTCGACATCGTGCCGCTGTTTGAAACGATCGATGACCTGCACCGCTCCTCGGGACTCATGCGCAGCCTCTTCGCTAACGCAGCTTTCGCTGGACACCTGCGCGCGAGGGGCTCAAATCAAGAAGTGATGTTGGGCTATAGCGACTCGAGCAAAGACGGTGGCTACCTCGCCGCCAACTGGGCGCTACAGTCCACGATTGCCGAGCTGGCGGATGTGAGCGAAGCGACGGGAATCCCCATCCGGCTGTTTCACGGTCGTGGCGGTACGGTGGGCAGGGGCGGCGGTCGAGCCAATCGCGCGATTCTCGCGCAGCCGGCCGGCTCATTCTGTGGACGAATCCGGTTCACCGAACAGGGCGAAGTGATCTCGTTCCGTTACTCGCTTCCGCCGATCGCGCATCGCCACCTGGAGCAGATTGTCAGCGCCGTGCTGATCGCAGCCTCCAAACAGGGAGCCCATGAGGAGGAGACGAACTACGTTGAGATCATGGGGCGCTTGGAGGAAGACTCACGTCACGCTTACCGAAGCCTCGTCTACGATGACCCCGAGTTCTGGGACTTCTACACCCAGGCGACGCCCATTGAGCACATCAGTCTCCTCCCGATCGCATCGCGGCCGGTCTATCGGCCAGGCAAGGCGCTCGAAGGTATCGAAGGATTGCGGGCGATTCCTTGGAACTTCGCGTGGATGCAAAGTCGCACGACGTTGGTCGGCTGGTATGGCATGGGCACCGCACTGGAGCGCATGGCCGCCGAAGCCGGTGGGCTACAGAGTTTGCGCACCATGTACGCGGATTGGCCATTTTTCAAGTCGATTGTCGACAATGCTCAGCTTGAGTTGACTCGAGCTCATATTGCGACGTCGAGGTTGTACGCAAAGCGGGTGTCCGAACCCTCGGGGCCGCGCATCCAGCGCTTGATCGAAGAAGAGTTTGATCGCACGCGGAACGCCCTCCTCCAGGTCACCGGGGCGAGTGATCTGATGGACTCAGCGAAGGTCGTGAAGAGTACGGTCGGGCTAAGGAATCCGGTGTTGATGCCGTTGAATGTCCTCCAAGTTGCCCTCATGGACCGTTGGGCCGACTTGAGCGATGATGAACGGAGCGGCGAATGGAGAGAGGCCATGCTCCAAACCATCGCCGGCATCGCGGCCGGCATGCAAAGCACGGGCTGAGCACCGACCCACTAGCGAATCAGCAACTTGTGAGTGCCGGGCTTCTTTGCGCCTTCGCCGTCGTACACCTCGGCAATGCCTTCGCCCTCGACCGCCCATTGCCCGCTCGACCTTGAAATCGTCGGGCGTTTCGTGTAGGTCACTATATTGCTCACCCGGCCGGTATCCACGTTGAACGAGACGAAGGCGCCCTTGAGTCCGGTGATGCTTCCGACCACCGAAATCTGGCTGAAGCTGTTCGACTTGGTGTAGTGGAGCTTGGTCAGGTTATCGCACTCTAGGCGATAGATCAGCGTTCCGTCGTTCACATCCGACACGCGTTGCACCGTCATGGAGGCGCGGTTCGTGGAGTCGGCCAGGACCACGGATGGAGTTCTTTGGGCTTTATCTGAGAACAGGAGCGCCGCCGCTCCCGATGCGTAGTTGCCAGAGCCGACAAAGGTGCGGAACTTGGGAGCAGGAGCCCAAGCGACTGAGAACGGCATCAACGTATTGCGCTCGGTGGTGGTCGACAAGATGTTGAAGTAGCGGTCGACAACGACGATCTTGGCCGCAGACTCGTACCATTGATATGCCGCGAACAGGGTCCCGTCTGGACTAGAGGCGAAGGGATGGGTCGTCCTCCAATCCGGCAAGTCGGTGTTGAGGGCCAACATACTCGCCGAGCCGTCAAGTAAGTACACCTCCATCAGAATGGTCTTGCCCGAAGAGTTCACTTGGTACAAAACGACGATACGATCCCGCAATGAATTGAGCACTGTGTAGTACAGGTTGACGTCGATGAAGCCAAATCTGGCATGTTTGACTACAGAACCCGTTAGGGTCAGCGAGTAGAAGTCTGGATAGGAAACCGTCGTGCTATCCATGTAGTACCCGACAGATTCGTTGACGCAGCCGACAATCTTCGGATAGGTCGTCTGGTCGGGATTCAGCCTGATACTGACGCTGGATCCATCGGAGTTCGCTACCACAACCGTGTCGGAGCCAGGACGGTAGGCGAGGATTCTCGCACCCGAGGGCGTCAGCCCGAAGGAGCGGACATCGGATAACACGATCGCAGGCGTACCCCCCGACATCGGCACTCGCTTCAAGGTATTGCTTTCGACGAAGTAGAGCCAAACGCCGTCGGAAGTGACCTGCATTTGCTCCGGATAGATGGAGAGATTGGCAACCACTCTCTCATTCGTCCCGTCAGGTTCGCAAGCAACAATTTGATAGCCATCCCGTTGGGTGCTGATCGAGGCGACAATTTCGGTCTCGCTGAGAGATGGATTTGCGTCCGTCCAATACGCCTTCGTGATCGCGCCGGTGAACGCATACACGCTCAGCCCTCCCGGGACTCCGTCAACGGTGGGAGCGTTCATCTGCCCCTGAATGCGCATTGGGCCCGCCGCGAGTTCTTGGACATTCGCTAGCGTGGGTGACCCACCGCCCCCGCATCCGGTAATCGCCACAACTAAAAGGGCTCCGAAGGAGAAGCGATGCAAGCTGAGTTTCATCTCACACCTCGGGGATTCTCCGCCGCCGCTCCCCTTGCCGCGGCCGGCGGGAATCCTCAAAACCGAGTATCTCGCAACGACCCTGAACCTGAACGACGCCAGTTCTAAAATGGCTGAGATCGGCCCCTCATCCCGGCCCGAAGGGAGGCGGCGGTATACTCTCGCGGTTGGCGTTGCCGCTCCAAGGGCGCAGCGGATGCCGCCTTATCTTCAAATTTCGAGGAGCGATATCCGCGTGGCCAAACCCGCCCAAAAGAACTTGCCGGCGTCTCCCGCCGAACTCATTTCCTACTATCGGGAGATGCTCTTTATTCGTCACTTCGAGGAGAAGTGCAACCTCGCCTACCGCACCGGTAAGGCTGGTGGCTACCTCCACGTCTACATCGGCATGGAGCCGCTTGTGGTCGGCTGGCTCAACAACATCCGCAAGGGTCACGACTACGTCATCACGGCCTACCGTGATCACGGCCACGCGCTCGTGCTCGGTTCCGACCCTGTTGCGACCATGGCCGAGATCATGGGCCGCAGCGGCGGCCAGAGCCGCGGCAAAGGCGGATCGATGCACATCTACGACGTCGAGAAGCAGTTCTATGGCGGCTGGGGCATCGTCGGCGGACACACCGCGCTTGGCGGCGGACTCGCGCTCGCGGCGAAGTACCGCAAGGAAGACCGCGTCACGCTCTGCTACCTTGGAGACGGCGCGGCGAATGCCGGCGTGTTCTTCGAAACGCTGAACATGTGTGGCCTCTGGCAGCTTCCGATCATCTTCATCATCGAGAACAACCTTTACGCGATGGGAACGGCTCTGGAGCGGCACGCCGCCGATCCTCAGTTGTACAAGCGTGGCTTCCCGTTCAACATGAAGCATGAGCGCGTCGACGGCCACGATCTCATCGAAGTGCTCAACCACTCGAAGCGGATCATCGACGACTGCCGCGAGAACTCGCAGCCATACCTCATCGAGGCGATGACTTACCGCAACATGGGTCACGGCGCCGCTGATAACGACCGGCAGCTCTATCGCACGAAGGAAGAAGAGGACGAGTATATGAAGCGGGATTGCATCCGGCTTTACGAAGCGTTCCTCGAATCCAACGGCATCCTCTCGCGCAGCGAGATGGAGAAGATCGACGCCGAAGAGCTCGACCGCGCCGAGACGGTTTACGAGGAAGCGGACAAGTCTCCGTTCCCCGAACCTGACCAGGTGTATACCGACGTGTACACGGACATGACTCCCGAGGTGGGCCACTAATGACGAACATGACCTACCGAGAAGCCGTACGGCTCGCGATGATCGAAGAGATGGACCGCGACCAGAACGTCTTCATCATGGGCGAAGACATCGGCAAGTACAAGGGCACGTTCCGCGTGACCGACGGCTTGTTCGAGCGCTATTGCCAGGAGCCCCGCGACTGGCTCGTCGAACCGCCCCACCCCGAGATTCTCGACGGCGTCGGGCGGCGCGTCATCGACACTCCGATCACCGAGCCGGGAATCGTCGGCATGGCGACCGGTGCCGCGATGACGGGTCTGCGCCCGATCGTCGAGATGATGACGATGTCGTTCTCGATTCTCGCGCTCGACCAGATCATCAACCACGCCGCCAAGATCCACTACATGACCGGGGGCCAGATCTCGGTTCCTCTGGTCATCCGTGGTCCGGGTGGCGCAGCCAACCAGCTTTCGGCCCAGCACTCCCACTCGATGGAGGGATGGTACGCCCACGTACCCGGCCTCAAGGTCGTAGCTCCGGCGACGCCGAACTGCGCGAAGGGCATGCTCAAGGCGGCCATCCGCGACGACAATCCGGTCATCTTCACCGAGAACCCCGGGCTTTACAGCATGAAGGGTGACGTCAGCGACAACGTGGATGAGATCATCCCGTTCGGCAAGGCGCGCATCGCGAAGGAAGGCAAGGACATCTCGCTTATCGCGTATTCGCGCATGGTCAACGTGTCGCTCGCCGCCGCCGAGTTGCTTGCCGCCGATGGCATCGATGCCGAAGTCGTCGACGTGCGCTCGCTGCTCCCGCTGGACACCGAGACGATCTACAACAGCGTTCGCAAAACGCACCGTGCGGTGGTAGTGTACGAAGACTGGAAGTCGGGTGGTTTCGGCGCGGAGATCGCGGCCCGGATCGCTCAGGACTGCTTCGACGACCTGGACGCCCCGGTCGGGCGTGTCGGCGGGCTCAACGTGCCGATGCCCTACGCGCGCGTCCTGGAACTTCAGTGCATCCCGAACGAGCAGGACGTCCTCGCGGAAGTCCGGAAGATCGGCTAGATCGAGGAGGGGTTAGCGACCTCTCCACCCCCTACCCCCTCCTCTCAAGAGAAAGGAGGGGGTTTCCATTGGTAACACCCGCCTCACGCAGGCGTCCTAAATACTCATGTGGCTTCCTTTGATCATTGGCGGGGCGCTACAAGCTCCGACGAGTCCGAACCGGGTCTACGTCCGGGGCGAGACCTTGGCGCTGGAGGCTCCGGGTGCAACCGCGGCCACGGTTGTGGGAACGCCTCTGACTGCTTCGATCAACGGGTCGAAACTAACCTTACCGACTGCCGCATTGAGGCCCGGAAGCTACACTTTGGAGTTTAGCGGTGGCCAAGTCCGCAGGCTGAACTTCGAAGTCGCCCCGGCCCCGGCGGCCGGCCGATATCCGCTCTGGCGCTGGGGAGGAACCGCTCCGAAAAGCTTCGGCTACTACCGAGATCGAGGGTTCACTAGCGTCGGCTCACCCATGATCACCGGCGTGCTCGATGGAAACGAGAAAACGGTGCGTGACATCCAGCTGAGTCTCGACGAAGCCGCCCGCCAAGGTCTCGACTACAGCATCTACCTCAACCCGCTGTACGACCCGAAGTGGAAGTCGGCTCCCGGATCCCTCGCCGAACGGTTCGACGGATCCAAGATGACCCAGGCTTACCCACGCAATCCGGCAGTGATCGACCACGCGAAGTCGGTGGCCCGCCGCACGGCGGATCTCTTCGGTGATTACCCCGCTTGGCGACAGTCGCTGCTCGGGTCCGAGTTCCAACTGGACTACAACTTCGCGACCGATGCCGCCGCCCTCGGCCGCACAGAGGCGAACATCGACGTTCGATCGGCGGGAATCTACCGTCAGCCCAAGGAGAACCTCCCCATTAATGGAGTCATTGAGGACACCAACCCGCGATACCGATTTCTGACCTGGTGGTTCCACCGCGGGATGGGGGACGCCGCGCTAAACGAGGCCATGTCGATCTTACTTCGCGCGCGCAAGAACGACCTAGTGACCTGGCACGATCCTTACCGGCTCGCTCCCGTGTCGGGGAGCGCGCGCGGACTGGGTGCGGTTTCCACGTGGACCTATGCCCAGCCGGATATGACCCGGCTCTACTCCACAAGGATTCTGCAGGCGGCCGCTCGCATCGACCGTCAGCGAGCGATGCAGACGATCACGCTGTTCCTCTATCCGCGGTTCGTGGAGTCGATCGGCAACGATGCCGGCTCGCTCGAGAACGACCGTCCGGGCGGAAACAACTACTACACCGCCGGCCCCGACTTTGCCCGCCAAGCGCTCTGGCTGGTGTTCTCGCAACGCCCCGATATCATGGGAATCTACTTCGGCGGCGCGCTTCAGCCCGACGCGCCGAATGTCGATGCCCGCCGGGCCTCACCGGACACGTTCGATGCGATCGGCGAGGTCAGCCGTCGCCTGATCGCGCCGTACGGACCGACCGTTTTGGCGGGTACGCCGCTCAAGCCCAAGGTTGCCCTGCTCATGAGTGCCGCGGCCATCTGGCTTGGCGAGTCGCCGAAGAACGTGGGCTACCCCACCGAGCAGTTCCTGCCCTATGCTTCTCTGCTTGCGATGAACCACATCCCGTTTGATGTGGTGCTCGACGAGGACGTGACGGCGGGCCGGCTGAGCGGATATGAAGTGCTGGTGATGCCACAGGCTGGGGCGTTGACGCGTTCGATGGTGTCGCAAATCCAGCGCTTTACCGCGGGCGGCGGTAGGGTGATTGCCGATGCTTCGCTCAAGGCAGATATCGGTGCGGTGACCAAGACGAACTTCGACTTCTCGTTCCAGAGCCGGGTGGACGGCGTCGCCGCGGCCAAGGGCGAGGCCATCACCGCCGACGAGAACCGCCGCCGGATGGAGGGCTATGCAGCCGACCTTGGCAAACTGCTGAGGGTCGAGCGATTTGCGTGGGCGGACTCACCGCGCGCACTGGTCAACACGGTCGATGCCGGTGATCTCAAGTTGGTGTTCGCCGTGAATGACAACCGCGACTTCGGACCGCGATTTGGCGCGGCGAAGCTGCACATGGAGAAGGGAGTTCTGCTCCCGACGCGCCTGTCCATCGCCGGCAAGGGCGTGGTCTACGATACGGAGACTGGCGCCCGGCTGGACTCGCCGATTGCCGCGACCTTGCCTGCCGCCGAAGGCAAGCTCTACGCAGTACTCCCCGAACTAGGCCCGGTCCTGGCCGTGCTGCCTCCGGCTTCGTTTGAGCCGGGCAGACCGAGCCCGATCACGGGAACCGTCAAGTTCCCGTCCGGCAAAGCACCTCGCGGTGCCTACCCGCTTTGGATCGAAGTCACTGATCCCAGTGGGGTGAACCGCGAGTTCACCCGAGCGATCACGGCCAAGGACGGAGCTTTCTCACTTCCCTTCGTCCCCGCGGTCAACGACCCAGCGGGCACGTGGAAGGTCGAGGTGACCGACCTCGTCACCCGCAAGAAAGTCTCGGCGACCTTCAACCGATAAGGCGCGGTACCCTCGGCTCGCATTGAACGAAGCAATCCTGCGTGTTCGGACTGACCATGGCCAGCTGGTATGGCGGCGGTACAACCGTCCGGTTCAGACCTTCTCGGCCGAGCGTCTAGACGAGGTCGTATCCAAGTTGGCCGAAGTCGAAACCGCAGCGCAGGGTGGGTTAGCGTGCGTGGGGTTCATTGCCTACGAAGCAGCCGCGGCGTTTGACCCCTCCTTGACCACGCATCCGCCCCAGGGCGTGTTGCTTCGGTTCACAGCGTTTGAGTCATGGGAGGATTGCGACGTGCTCCCCTTGCCGCCGACCTCGTCGGTTGAGGACATGGGCTGGGACCCGGAACTGGACGATCACGCGTACGCTTCGGCGGTTGAGCGGGTTCGGGAACTCATCGCGGCGGGCGATACCTACCAAGTTAACTTGACCCTGCGTCTTCGCTCCCGCACCTTGGCCGACCCAGCCGCGCTCTTCCGCCAGATGGCGCATTGCCCGAAAACGGCGTACAGCGCGTATCTGAGCGACGACAACTTCGCGCTTTGCTGCGCGAGCCCGGAGCTATTCTTCGAGCTTGATGAAAACGTGATCCGATCGTCGCCGATGAAGGGGACGGCCCCTCGCGGGCGCACCACCTCCGAGGACGCGAAACTCGCCGGCGACCTGGCTCAGAGCGAGAAGAACCGGGCCGAGAACTTGATGATCCTGGATATGGTGAGGAACGACCTGGGTCGAATCGCGGAGACCGGAACGGTCCGCGTCGAAGACCTCTTCAAGGTTGAGCGATACGAGACCGTTCACCAGATGATCTCAACCGTCTCAGCACGGACGTCGGAACCACTCGTCGACATCTTCCGAGCCCTCTTCCCCGCTGCCTCGATGACCGGCGCACCCAAACGGCGCACGATGGAGATCATTCGTGATCTCGAGGCCAGCCCTCGCGGAGCATATGCTGGGTGCATCGGGGTGGTCGGCCCGGGTCGGCATGCACGATTCGGGGTCGCGATCCGCACGGCCGTGCTCGATCGACACCGTGGCGAGTGGGAGTATGGGGTCGGTGGGGGCATTGTTTGGGACTCCTCACCCGCCGACGAGCACGCCGAATGGGTGACAAAGACCGCCGTCTTGCGGCCACCTCCGGCCGAGTTCTCGTTGCTTGAGACCTTCCGCTTCGCGACAGATCAAGGCTATTGGCTGTTCGACCGCCATCTGGAGCGGCTGATCGACTCGGCGGAGTACTTCGATCGGCCAATCGACGTGTTCGAGGTCGTACGAGCCCTGCACGACGCCGCGATCGCTTCCCCCGAGCCAAAGCGCGTGCGATTGCTCGTCGATCCAAGCGGAAGCGCCACGGCAATGGCGTCCCCTCTTGAAGCATGGCCAGCAGAACCACACGTGGCGATCGCAAACCAACCCGTCGATCCCGCGGATCGGATGCTCTTCCACAAGACCACCCACCGGAGCCTCTACAATCAGGCGCGGGCCGACCACCCGGGCTGCGATGAGGTTTTGCTGTGGAACACCCGTGGCGAGATCACGGAGGGGACGTTCAGCAACGTCATGTTTCGCCTCGAGGGAAAGCTCTACACGCCACCGCTCGATTGCGGATTGCTGCCCGGGGTCCTGCGAGCCAAGTTGATCGAAGAGGGCAACCTCCTTGAGCGCGTGTTGACGGTGGAAGAACTTGGGTCGGTCGAGGCGATCTATCTCCTGAACTCGGTGCGGGGTATCAGCGCCCCGATCCGACTCCATTTGCCGGAGTTCAACGTTCACAATAGATAGACATGATCGGACGGTTGATCTTGACGATGGCGGTGATTCTGGCCGCAATCGGGTTGCTGGTGATGCTCGCCGAGCGCTACCCGGCGTTCCGGTTTGGGCGATTGCCCGGGGACATCATGATCGAACGAGGCGAAACCAAGATCTTCATCCCCATCACCAGTATGCTGCTCTTCAGCCTGCTGATCAGCCTAGGATTCGCGCTGCTGCGGGTGTTCAAGCGTTGAAAGTCAAGCTCGTTTCTTTCGATGCCGCGCATACGCTGATCGACGTGAATTGGCATCCCGGCGGGTTCGCGGTGCTGAATGCCCGCGAGGCCGGGCTCGACCTCGACCCGGTCCCCGCCGCAGAACTCTATGACCGCCTGCTGCGCACCCGCTGGATGCACTTTCGCGAACTTAACTTAACCCGCGACGAGGCCCAAACCGACGCGTTCTGGAATGAGCTCACTGCGGATTGGCTTGCGCAGCTCAACATCTCCGGCGTCGACTCCGTGGCGTTGAGCGAGCGCGGACGCCAGCGGATGTACGGCCCGAACTCACCCTGCTTCCGGCTCTACGGCGACACTCTCGCAGGGCTAGAAGCGGTCGCTGCGCTCGGCCTGCCCATGGTGATCTTGAGCAACTGGGACATCTCACTCCACCGCACCGTTCGATCGCTAGGCATCGAGGATCGGTTCCTGCAAGTGTTCGCCTCACTGGAGCACGGCGTCGAGAAGCCGGAGACCGAGTTGTTCCGAGTGGTCGAGGAGGCGACGGGCTATGCGCCGGAGGAGATTTTGCACGTGGGCGACCACCCGCTGGACGACCTGCAGGGTGCGATCGGAGCTGGCTGGCACGCGGCATTGCTGGATCGCGCCTCGGACGAAGTCTCCCGCCCCCGGATTCCCTCGCTGCATCACGTGCCGGAGGCGATCGCTTGGATCGGCTGAGCGACTACGATTACGAACTGCCCGAGTCGCTCATCGCCCAGACGCCGCTGGATGACCGCGCGGCCGCAAGGCTCCTGTTGCTCCATCGTGCGACGAGGACCGTCGAGCACGGACACTTCCGCGACGTCGAGAAGATTCTTCAGCGCGGTGACCTGCTTGTCGTCAACAACACGCGCGTAACGGCCCGCCGCATCTTCGGCCGCAAGCCTACCGGTGGCGAGGTCGAGCTGCTGCTGCTTCATGAACTCGGTCCGTGGCGCTTCGAATGCCTGGCGCGCCCCGGCCGCAGACTTCCGGTCGGGTCGATCATCGAGTTCGGCGAAGGGTGGCCCGTTGCGACCGTCGTCGCCGTGTCCGACGGCCCAACGCGAACCGTTGAGTTCTCGGACGATCCCAGGGCCTTGCTCGCTGCAGCGGGAACCGTCCCTTTGCCGCCCTACATCGCAAATCCCATCGAGGACCCCGAGCGCTACCAAACCGTGTTTGCCCAAGCTGGAGGCAGCGCCGCCGCGCCAACGGCTGGGCTGCACTTCACCGATGAACTCGTCACACGGCTTCGTACGCAAGGTGTGGACTTCGCTGAGGTGACGCTGAACGTGGGGATCGACACGTTCCGCCCCGTGCAGGTGGAGCAGCTCGATCTTCACGAAATGCACGGCGAGACTTGCACGCTGCCGACCGAAACCGCCGACAAGATCCACGGTTGCCGTGGGCGCGTCATTGCCGTAGGGACGACCTCAGTGCGCACGCTCGAGACCTTTGCTTTGGGTCCACGGCGTGTGGAGACGGGAACGCGTTCGACTTCCCTCTTCATCCGACCCGGCTATCAGTTTCAGATCATCGACGGGATGTTCACAAACTTCCACATGCCCCGCACGACGATGCTCATGATGATCGCCGCGTTCGCGGGACACGCCGCGGTCTTCGAGGCGTACCGCCAGGCCGTCGAGCAGCGTTACCGGTTTCTCAGCTTCGGCGACTCGATGCTGATTCTCTGAGCCACAATGAACGCCATGGAATCACGTATGCCGGGGGTCCACCTCGTTCCGCTGAAGCGCTTCGCCGACGCCCGTGGCTGGCTGACTGAGCTGTTTCGCCACGATGAACTGCCGGGGGACTTCCGCCCGGCGATGAGCTACCTCAGCGTGACCCATCCGGGCATCGCCCGCGGCCCGCACGAGCACGTTGGCCAGACCGATGGCTTCGCGTTCATCGATGGCGCGTACGATCTCTATCTGTGGGAGAACCGACCCGGCCACGAGCAGTGCGCTGAGGTGTTCCGGCTTGGGAGCGACGCTCCGACCCTGGTGATCGTCCCGCCCGGCGTGGTTCATGCCTACCGCAACGTGGGCGACCGCGATGCGTTCGTGCTGAACTTCCCGGATCAGCTGTACGCGGGATGGGGCAAGAAGGAACCGGTTGACGAGATTCGGCATGAAGACGCCGAGGACTCGCGCTTCCGCTTGCCGAGCTAGTACACCTTGCGGATGGGGTTCGAACCCGAACCCACCGGCCGCACGACAATCGTCGCCGGGTAGCTGCTACCCGAGAGCGGTACGGTCATCATCGTCAGCTGACGCTTCTCGCCCGGCTGGAGTCTCACGCGCATGATCTGCGCTTCTTCCTTGGGCTGGAGCAGCGGCGTTCGGCGGACTTCACCATTGAGCACGAAGAGAGCCCCGGAGTAACCGGCGCTGGCCTCGAACACGACCTCGATGTCGGCCGAGTCGGTCTGCGGGTTCTCCACGCGGGCTTCGATGTTGTAGAACACCCCGAAGTTGCCGTCGAGGCCCTTGCCGTCGGGGCGAGGAATCGGACGCTGGCCGATGCGAATGAAGCCATGTCGTCCGCCGACCGCGTAATCCACCGACTCGTTGCGGAACGGCGAGGGGTAAATGTGATTCGAAAGCTCAAGACTCGCGCTGCCTTCGTAGTCGAGGCTTCGCGGCGGCTGCCGACGCCACGGCGTCGGAACCGTCAACGCGGCCGCCGTCTTGGGTCCGCCGTCGTAAGGCGGCATCGAGTCCATGCGGAAGAGCAGGTCGCTTGGGCCACCCGGCAGCAAGCGCAAGTAGCAGAGGCCGCTCATCGTATCTTGCGGGGCCAAGCGGCGGAATGCCAAGGAAATCGACGCTCTCGGCGGAACCGTAACGACCTCACCCGACGAGTGCACCCAGTTGCGGAGCATCTGATCGCCGGCGACGATGCCCGCCAGCACCGGATTGCGGTCGGGCCGGCTGTCGCCGGGCATGATGACGACTCGCGCCGGCTGACTCGATTCGTTGACGAGCTGGCCCTCGATGTACATTCCGGCGGGCGTCGCGTTGAGGTGATGGTAGAGCAGCCGCACCGGTTGCTCGCGCTCGAGCTTCGCCGCAAAGAGGTTCTGGTATCGAGCGACGTTCTCCGGATGGTTGCAGTACCACAGGGCAACCTCGTTCTTGAATCCGATCGCCTCGTTGCGGACCGTCACCTGGATATTGCCGTCCACGGGAAACGCGTTCTCGCCATTGACGCTGACCGGGATGTTCAGCACCTTGGCTGCCTCCGAGTTCATCATGCCCGGGTCCGGAAGCTTGAAGGCAGAGTCGGTACCGGGCTCCGAGCGGAAGCGAGTCCACAGCACTCCCTCGATTGCGCCACGGACCATTTCTGGGCTCGCCGGGTTGCCGGTCACCACCACTTGAAACGCCTGCGGCAACTGCGCGGCCATCGGCGCGACCCGCACACGCAGGGTCTTCGTGATCTCTCCGTAGGCCAGGGTGAGCGTTGCGTCACCGGCGGTTCGGCCCTGCACGGTCAAGACATTGTCCTTTCGCGTCCCGACAGCCACGGCGGCGTTGTCGGTCTTGACGCTTGCGCGTCTCGCATGGCGACCGGTCAGGGTGAGGGTCTGGGTTCGGCCGATGGGAACCTTGAGGCTGTCGGTCGGGAGTTGCAGCGGTGGGAGCGTAATCGCTCGCTGAAGTGAAGCCATCCAGCGCTGAGCGAGCACTTTGGCGGAAACGCCATGCGACTTGGCTTCTTTGGCGGCGGCAGTAATGACAATCCGGCTGCCGTGAACGACATGGTAGGACGTGCCGGCTTTGCGAAGCTTGAGCGGGGCATCGTCGGGCAGTTTGGCGAAGGAAGCGCCGACAGTCTTGGCTCGCTCCTCGTTGCGGCCGGACTTGAGCGTGACGACCAACTGGTCGTTCACATACACACTTGCGCCGTCCACCTTCACGGTGGCAGCCCAGGCGCCGACGACCCCGAGCAACGCGGCGATGGTGGCGATGGCCCTCCTCATGCGTCTCCACCCCCTTCGGGCAGAGCGAGAGTGTACCCCCGGGGGCTATCCTCTAGGCTCATGAAGCGCGTGGTGATCCTCGGTTCGACCGGCAGCATCGGTACGCAAACCCTCGATATCGTGCGCCAGCACCCGGACGATCTGAAGGTGGTTGGGCTGGCAGCCGCGAAAAACGGCTGGGCGCTCCTCGACCAGGCGCAGCAGTTCGACGTTAAGCGGGCGGTGCTGTTCGATGAGCGTGCGGCGGCCGAGTTCGACCTCCCCGGCGGCATGGATGCGATGATCGAACTGGCGACGGGCGACGACGTAGACATCGTCGTCGTTTCGGTAGCCGGCGTGATCGGCTTGCGCCCGACGATCGAGGCCATTCGCGCGGGCAAGCACATCGCGCTCGCGAGCAAGGAAGTGCTCGTCGCGGCGGGTGAAATCGTGATGCCCTTGGTGCGCGAGCACGGCGTGCGCATGACCCCCATCGACAGCGAACACAGTGCGCTTTTCCAGTGCCTCCAGGGCTACACCGCGGACCAGATCGACTCGCTGATCCTCACCGCCAGCGGCGGGCCGTTCCGAGGACGGAAGCGCGCCGAACTCGCCGAGATCACCGTCGAGCAGGCTCTGAATCATCCGACGTGGCGGATGGGCGGCAAGATCACGATCGACTCCGCGACGCTCATGAACAAGGGGCTGGAGACGATCGAGGCCAAGTGGCTGTTCGGCGTCGAGATGGAGCAGACGGAGGTGGTCATCCATCCTCAGAGCATCGTCCACTCGTTCGCCAAGTTCCGCGACGGCAGCGTTTTGGGCCAGCTGGGCTGGCCGGATATGCGCCTACCCATCCAATATGCGCTGCTCTATCCCGAGCGCAAGCCGAACGAACTGCCGCCGTGGAATCCCGTCGACACGCCGACGCTGACGTTTGAGCCCGTCGATCACGAGACGTTTCCGGCGATTCAGCTCGCTCGCGAAGCGGCGCGAATCGGGGGGACGATGCCGTGCGTCTTCAATGCGGCGAACGAGGAAGCGGCGAACGCCTTCCTCCGGGGAGAACTCGGGTTCTTGGCGATAAGCTCGACGGTCGAAGCCGTCATGTCGGAACATCAACCCGAACCGGCAACGCTCGAATCGCTGCTTGCCACCGACGCGTGGGCCCGGGAAACCCTCCGCGCCAAAATGGAGTAAAGACGAAAGCCTGTGGATCCTTTTACGTTCCTCTACATTCTGTTGCTGGTCACGATGCTGACCGTGCTTGTGTCGGCCCACGAATATGGCCACTTCCTTTTCGCCCGCATCTTCAAGATGGAGGTCGAGGAGTTCGCCATCGGTTTCGGACGGCCGCCGTGGACGTTCATGCGCAAGAAGGGGACCGCGTTCACCGTGCGTCCTTGGCCGCTAGGCGGGTTCGTGCGCGTCAAGGGCATGGTTCCCGAGGATGACGGCAGCGAGCGAGAGATCGAGGGCGGCTTCTACAGCAAGCCGGCGTGGCAGAGGGTGATCGTGTTCCTCGCCGGGCCCGTGTTCAGCATTCTCGCCGGCCTCGCGATCCTTATCCCTCTGTACTCTCTCAACGGCGTGAAGACTCTGGGCACGCGAGTCGGGGATATCCGCGCCGAGTCTCCCGCGGCGAAGAGCGAGCTTCGAAAAGGCGACCTCATCGTCGCGGTCGACGGCGTACCGGTGAAGTCATTCCTCGATATTGTCGGCCAAGTTCGCGACAAGGCCGGGCAAAACGTCCAGATTCAGTTCGACCGAAACGGCGCGCCCGGCACAACGAGTATTGTTCCGGAACTCGAGGCGAACCCCTCGCCCGTCCTCGATAGCTATGTGCGCGGGCCGAAGGAGTATCGTCGACAAGCCAAAATCGGAGTGGCCCCCGATCCGGCCGAGCGGTTGCTGGTAAAGATTCCGTTCGGCGATGCGGTGATGGCTGGCCTTATGTGGCCGTTGGACATGGCCAAGGGCATTGTCCGTTCACTCCTCTCTCCCAGCACGTTTAAGGACAATGTCGGGGGTCCCGGCACGATCGTCAAGGAGACCTACGCGGCGGCCAAAGATGGCATGGACACGTTTGTGCAGCTCGCAGCGTTGCTGTCGATCAGCTTGGGCATCTTCAACCTGCTTCCGTTCGGATTCCTCGATGGAGGGCAGATCGTGATGAACCTGATCGAGGTCTTCCGTGGCGGCAAGCGACCGAGCATGAAGTTCTTGATCGCGTTCCAAAGCGTCGGCTTTGTGCTGATCGGTCTGCTGATTTTCGGAGCGATCGCTTCCGACATCAGCCGGTTTTTTGGGAACAAGCCGGAAGTCCAGCAGAAGCCTTAGCGAACTCGCGTGGTGATTGGCCGGTTTCCCGTCGGTACATCCGGGCGAAGCTGCGTGGGCTCGCAAACCCAAGTTCAGCCGAGACGTCCCCGATGCGTTCGCCCTTAGCTAATCGGGTTTCTGCGCGCTCGGTTAGCCGGCGGCGGTGATACGCGATGGGACTCTCGCCATAGGCCGACCGGAAATGATGGGCGAAATGGTAGGGCGAGAGGCACGCCAAGCGAGCCACGTCCTCGATTCGCACATGGACATCAGCCGAGTCGAGGACACCTCGAGCCACCTCGAGCAACGCATACAACTCCGCTCGGGTGGCCCAGCGGCGAGCGGACACTCGGCTCGCGCCAAGCGCCGCTGCACAGGGAAGACTCACCGGACGAGGACTCGCTCGGCGAACTTCAGATAGCCTGCCCACGCTTCATTCTGGGTTGGGGTGATCTGGTTCTCGGGAAGCACAAAGCCGAACTGACCCTGATCCCGGAGCTCGATGCTGTACGAGGCGGCCTCGAACTCGTCGTACGTGTAGTCCTTACTCGATCCCGAAGAGATGTAAAGGGTCGTCGCACTCGGCCCAGCCGTATACGTTTTGCCATTGACACCTTGGATCGCATCCCGCATGGCGTATCCGGTCGCCCGGAGCCACGCGTCGCCCGGCGGAAGCGACGAAATGTAGGCCCAAGGCCAAAGCACATACTGCCCATACGAGTGAAAGTCGATGAACCCGACCAACTGTGGGATCGTGGCAAGCCAGTTGCGGAAACCATTGGTTTCGGGCTCGCTGAACGCACTCGGTCCGCGGTAGGTCTCCGAACTCGGATTGCTGCTCGATCCAGTTCCGCCCCAGCCGGTTGAGAAGTTGCGATTGAGATCGACGCCGTAGGTCCCGTTACCGTTGTTTCGGCGGTTCTTGCGCCAGAAACGGTTGTTGGTCCACGAATACTCGTATCCGTCGGGGTTGAGAACGGGAATGAAGTAGAACGCCGTGCCCTTTGGCAGCCGCGGTGCGCCCGGTTGGGCGGCGCCCAATGTGGCGGGCCGAGTCAGGATGTTCTTCATTCGCTCGAAAATGTGCATTCCTACCGAAGGGCTGATCCACTCTCGGGCGTGAATGCCGCAGATGATGACGACCGACTTGGTGACCGGATCACGGCCCTGAGTCGCCATCCGGTAAGCATAGATCGGACGGTTGTTCCACGAGGTGCCGATTTGCTCTCGGCTGATTCGCGTCGGAGCCTGGGCGCGCCACTCCTCGTACTGCGAAATGATGTCGCCGTAGCGGAAGTATTGGTTCCGGTAGTCGATTGCGTCGGTGGCACCTTGGTCCCATCCCTTTGGGTCGGGCAACACCGAGACGAACGTGAACGGAATCTGCAAGCGAAGGAGCTCGTGGGCATCGTTCGGCCCGACGATGACGTCCGTCTCACCGATGATGACGTCTTCGGAGAACAGCCCAAGGGAGCTATCGCCGACCCGTTGAGCCTCGTTGGCGTCTCGGATGAAAAGCCGATACCGCGCCCACCCCGAATCGGCCACCGCCGACCCCGTCAAAACCAACAAAAGTAAACCCAGCCCAAAGCGACGCATAGACATCCCCTCTCTCCCCTTTCAGTTTAGCGGGCATTTCTCAAAACGCCAAGCGGCTGGGCTAAACCGTGCAAATTTTTCGCCCTTGCACAGCCTTTCTGGGTGCGTGGCGTCAAATTTTCGAACGGAACCGAGCCAAACCGGACTACTCCAACCCAATCCCTGACGCCTTCCAGAGCAGCGCGGCCTGGTCTTTCCCAAGATCGAGCGCCGGGAAGCCGCTACCCTTGTCTTGCGTCAGCGCCCGGTAGATTGCGTACGCCGCAACCCGCGACCCCAGCGCCGAGGCGTGGTTGCCGTCCTGCGCCCAGAGTTGCAACCCTCGTTGCTCGCGCAGCACGGCGTCCCAAACCCGTCCGACCGGGATGATCTTCGCGCCGCTCGCATCGGCGATCTTCTTGTAAATGCCCTCGATGTAGGCCGTCTCATCGACGCCGCGCCGGGGCCACTCGGAGAACAGAAACACCTTTGCGCCAGCTTGTTTTCCCTCCTTGGCAAGTGCAATCGCCTCCTTGTTGCTGTAGGTGAACCGGTGGGAGGTCGAGATTGCCTGAGCTTGCAGAACGATCATCTCGTAGCGGCCGCTGCTGACCGCGTTACGGATCTGCGAGTCGCCGTACATGTCGTACAGCGTGGGCCCGAACCGCGACTCCGCGGAGATCGGGCGGCCACGCTCACGACCGAGCGCCGCCACCAACTTGGGAACATCGTTAAACTGGGTGTGCGAATTGCCAAGGAATAGCACCCGAAGGGGGGCTCCAAGAACCAAGGCAGCGAGGAGACTCATGCGGCTAAGACGTGTTTCGGAACCCGGGTGTTACGATTACCGCATAATCTCTTGCATGTTGCCCCTCGTCCCCCTGCTGCTTCTCGGGTGTGCGTCTCCCGTTCAAGAGCCCGCCTACAAGAAGCTCGAATACCGCATTCCCATGCGAGACGGGGTGAAGCTGCACACAGTGGTTTATGTCCCTACCCACACGAGCGGCAAGAGTCCAATTCTGCTTGAGCGCACTCCTTACTCTGCCGGGCCCTACGGCGAGCAGGCCATGTCACCGCAGAACTTTGGCGGCTCGCGGAAGTTCATCGACGCGGGCTACATCTTCGTGCAGCAGGACGTTCGGGGACGGTTCATGTCGGAAGGCAAGTTCGAGGAGATCAGGCCGCTTCGATCGCTGCAGGGTGACGCCAAGGCGACCGACGAGAGCACGGACGCGTACGATACCGCCGAGTTTCTCCTCAAGAACGTACCGAACAACAACGGCAACATCGGCGTGTGGGGCATCTCCTATCCGGGCTTCTACGCCGCCTGCGCGGGCGCGAACAGCCACCCCGCAATCAAGGCGATTTCTCCTCAGGCACCGGTCAGCGAGTGGTTCTTCGGCGACGACGTCCACCACAACGGTGCCTTCTTCCTGCAAGACAACTTCGACTTCTACTTCTTCTTCGGGCTCGACATGGACAAGCCCGCGCCGCGACACCCTCAGCTCGAAGGCTACGGCCCGCGCGCAGACGCCTACAAGTTCTTCCTTGAGAAGGGCTCACCGGACGACCTCGAACGAACCTACTTCAAGGGGCGAATACCCTTCTGGCGCGACATCATCGAGCATCCGAACTACGACGACTTCTGGAAGGCACGCTCCACCCCCCGCCACCTGAAGAACGTACGGGCGGCCGTTCTGACCGTTGGCGGATGGTTCGACGCCGAGAACCTCTACGGCGCGTTCGATACCTATCAGCATCTGCGTAAGCTGAACCCGGGCCTGATCCAGCACTTCGTGGTCGGGCCGTGGTCGCACGGCGGTTGGGCGGGAGGCACCGGGCAGCGCTACGCCGGGATGGACTTCGGCAGCGCAACTTCGACGTGGTTCCGCGAGGAAGTCGAGTTTCCGTTCTTCGAGCGCCACCTCCGGGGCATCGCCGGTGCTGAGATCCCCAAGGCCCAACTGTTCAACACGGGTCGCAACGTGTGGAAGTCCTTTGCCGAGTGGCCGCCGACAGACGCGAAGCCCTCGAGTCTGGTCTTACGCGATGCAACACCGCTTGGTCCGCAAAAGGATCGGTATGTGAGCGACCCAGCGTCTCCGGTTCCATACCAGTCCGGGACGATCCGAGGACGCAACTCTACCTATACCGTTGCCGATCAATCGTTCGTTAAGGACCGACCCGACGTGCTGACGTTCGCGTTTCCTCCGCAAACCGGGGAGCTGACGATGGCGGGAGCGGTCGAGGCCGATCTCACCTTCACCACCGACGCGACCGATCTCGACTTCATCGTAAAAGTCATCGACCAGTATCCCGCCGATCATCCGACCCTGGGTGGCCAGCTGCGGTTGGTGCGTGCCGAGGTGATGCCGGCGCGGTTCCGAGCGAGCTTTGAGACGCCGACACCCTTGGTGCCGGGCAAGCCTCAAAAGGTGACCGTCCGCCTGCCGGACGTGTTCCACACGTGGCGCACGGGCCATCGGGTCGTGGTGCAGATTCAGTCGTCGTGGTTCCCGCTGGTCGCCCGCAACCCGCAAGTGTTTGGCAACCCCTACAAGATTCCGGTGAGCGAGTATCGGAAGGCCAATGTGACCGTGGATTTGAGTTCAGCGATCCGGTTTGGGAAGATGCCTTAAGCGATTACACGGAGCGTCGCGGTGGGTTCGTCCCGCGACATTGTTGTCAAGCCGCGAGGGCTCCGCGGGGACGATTCAACCCGCGGCCTCAGTGTGGCTTCCGCTTAGTAATGGTAGGAGATCCCACGGGCACGTATCATCCCGTGGCTACGAGAATCTTGTAGCCGGCGGATGATAGGTGCCGCCGGTCTGCTCAAGCCGCTTCGGCGCCGTAGAGATAGCTGCTGAACGCCCGGTCACCCATCACCAGGTCGAAGTCCGGGCTGCACTTGGCCTCTTCGAGCATGGAGGGATCGGCCCGGACGGCGTCTTGCAGAGCACCGATGGCCTTATCCGCATTGCCTTCGAGGGCAAAGAGCCGAGCCAGGTTGAAGTGCGCGATCGCGAGCTTCGGGTCTAACCCCGTCGCCCTTTGATAGGACGCGCGGGCGGCCATCCGATCGCCCCGGAGTTCATGGGCCGCGCCGAGACTCGCATGCGCTTCCGCGTAGATCGGGGACAATACGGTCGCTCGCTCCAGATGCGGAAGCGCCGCGGCGGCGTTCCCAATCGACAGCAGGCATAAGCCCAGCTGATGATGTGCAGGGGCGTGTTTCGGGGCGATCTCGGTCACCATGCGAAACTCGTGGATCGCTTCGCTCAGCGAACCCCGACGCATGAGCGCAAGACCCAGTTCGAACCGAGCATTCGTATCGCGCGGATTGCGGCGAACCAGCGCGGTGTAATGATCGACCGCACGACGCGGCTCGTTGCCGGGATGCGTAATCCGCCAAAGCCCGACCAAGCAGGCAACGGCGATTGCCACCAACAGATAGGTAATCCCATCGACCATTCGATGGGATTATCGGATTCCTAGCGTGTCGGACTCAGGTTACGGCGGATCGACGAACGAGAGGTCGTAGCTTCCGCTACCCTGAATGACAATCAAGTAGCTGACTGGAGAACTAAACACTCCGTGGTGGTAATGATTGCCCCCAACCGGGAAGTAGACGAGCCCTTGAGCTTGGCCGCTCGCTCCCGCGATCTGATACTGGGCGGATCCCCTGAACTTCAGCAGCTTGGTTGGTCCCGGTTGCATGGTGAACTTGAAGACCTTTACGTCGCCTGGGTTCAGAGTGCCGGACACCTTAGACGTAAACTCCAGCGCCTGCGGCGGGATCACCTCACGATCGATCGAATAGCTACCCGTCCCCCCGTGGCCCTTGCATGAAACGGCGATGAGATGCCGTCCGCCGTGGCGAGCGACGAAGACCATTTCGGCGCGGTCCGTTTCCTTAAATGTCGTTCGTTCACCAATCTGGAGCAGATCCGGCCCCTGCACTTTGATTTCAGATGCGAAGCCGCTTACGGTAGCCGTCAGCTTGACGACATCACCCGGGTTCGCGTCAAACGACCACCACTGGTAGTGATCGATGTTCATTCGCCCTTCCGCGCGATTGCCGCTCAAAGCGATGCTCGCCGGCCGAATGAGCAGGCGTGGAGCATTCGGCATGGATCCCGGATTGGCAATCCAAAGCTTCGTATCTTCGTGGGCCAAGATGCCGACACACGATCGCCCCGAGCCACGAAGGGCCATCTCCATGAATCGCACTTTTTCAGCAGCTGGCTTAGGCGCGAACGGATTCGACTTCGGATCGAACTTGGTGAAATCCGGAGCCTCAGAAAAGTACACCCCGCCATTGAACCGAGCTTCGCGAGAATCGAACTCGATGAAGTCGCCTTTCTTCAGATCCATCGACCAGACTGCGCCGATCCCCGCCTTCCGCACGGACTCGGAGGGCACTTTTGTGATCGGCTCGGCAACCAACTTTTCCAGAGAGATGTCCACAGGACCGCTTCCGAAGCCACCTTCTATATAGAAGTAATAGAAGCCATCGACCGGCGCACAGAGAGCACCGGGCACGGCGGGCGCGAGGCCGGGAACCAGGTCCGCATAAGGCAGTCCGCCCGTCGTGATGCGCACAGAACGAATGGGAATCCACCGGCCGAAGCCAGTGCTCATGCGCGGTTGCACAAAGTCGCCTTGCTTAAGGGCTACACGAAAGAGAAAGCTGTCTCCTTCGGGAGGTGTCAGCCGGTTGCTGCCGAATGATAGATCCTGGCAGTTCAGCACCACGTGTCGCGAGAACACTTGCCCGCCCGCGCGGCCGCGGAACGACCGAATCCGAAGAAGGTACTTGCCATCTTTCGGGCACGACCAGAGCAAGAGCGGGCGTTGGTCACCCGAGTAGCGATCATCGTTGTCGATGAGCACTTTGTCGCCCTCGACAATCTCTAGAGCAGGGTCAAAGGCCTCCGAACGGGCTTCGGCAATCACGACCTGACCCTGCTTGAGGTCCAGCTCCCACTCGACATATTCACCGGGAGTGAGGATGCTCGTCGTTTCGCGCTGGCTCAGGTACGGCAACGTCCGTTGGCTTGCCCCGTCATTTCCATCGGGTCCCTGCATGCCGCCTCCGCCTTGACCCTGTCCAGCACCGCCGCCGCCAAAACCGCCTTGGCCGCCGCCGAAGCCACTTCCGCCAAATCCCCCTTGCTGCGCGGCGCACAAGGCAACCGCGAGCCACACGATGAACACCCCAATCTGTCGTCCCATCACGACCTCCGCGATTGGGACGCGTCGAATGATCATCAGTTTCAATCCGACGCTTGGCATTTCTAAAGAAAGTCGGCTAAGATGCGGAGGTTATGAGACGATTCACCATCTTTTGGGTTGGGCTAGCGCTTGCGGCCACGGCCAGCGCGCAATCGCCTTCGGACGACGTTGCCAAGCTCATCGCCGAAGGCAAGACCAACAACCGTGCGTTCCAGACGCTGGAGCACTTCACGGGCAAGTTCGGTCCTCGGCTTACCGGCTCGCCGAATCTGGAGCGGGCTCAGCAGTGGGCGGTCAGCCAACTCAAGGCGTGGGGCTACGAAAATGCCCGCCTCGAGAAGTGGGGCGAGGTGCCAATCGGCTTCGAGCGCGGCAAGCGCCAGAGCGTGAAGATGGTTTCGCCGTGGAAGTCGGAGATGGTGTTCACGACGCCGGCTTGGACACCGGGCACGAACGGCAAGGTATCGATCACGCCGATCATGCAGCCGGAGACGATGGACGAGTTCAACAAGGTGAAGGACTCGCTCAAGGGTGGCTGGGTGCTCATGCTCCGGCCGTCGGGCCTGCGTGGACCGCAGGGCGGCCCGAGTGAAGTCGACCGTGCGTTGGACTCTGCAGGACTGGCCGGGCGCATCTACGGCACCGCCGATGAGCGGGTGCACACCGGTGGACGATTCACGGGCTTGACGATGAGCAACCTGCCGACCGAGGTTCAAGTTCGCGTTCGCAAGAGCGACTACGACACCATCGCGGTTGCGTTGAAGGCGGGTCGCGAAACGAAGCTCGAAATCGACATCGAGAACAAGTTCATCCCCGGACCGATTCCGCAGTACAACGTCATCGCCGATTTGCCCGGAACCGAGAAGGCGGACGAGATGGTGATCGTGTGCGGCCACTTCGACAGCTGGGACGGCCCCGGCTCGGTGGGTGCAAACGACAATGGCACCGGTTCGACGGTCACGCTGGAATCGGCTCGGCTGTTCAAGAAGCTCGGCATCAAGCCGAAGCGCACGATCCGATTCATTCTGTGGAGCGGCGAAGAGCAGGGTCTGCTCGGTTCGCGCGCCTACGTCGAAATGCATAAGGACACCCTCGACAAGGTTTCGGCCGTGTTTAACGACGACGGCGGGACGAACTACCAGGGCGGCTACCAGTGCCTTGAGAACATGGTGCCGATGCTGAAGGCGGCGATGGCTCCGGTCGAAGCGGCGTTCCCCGACCTGACGATGAAGCTGGACGTGCTGAAGGAAATGCCCCGCGGTGGATCGAGCGACCACGCTCCGTTCAACTGGCAGGGCGTCCCTGGCTTCTTCACGATCGAAGCCGGCCGAGCGGACTATGGCTTCGTTTGGCACACCCAGAACGACACGCCCCGCAACTCGATCCCCGAGTATCTGGTGCAGTCTTCGACCAATGCGGCGGTTGTGGCGTTGAACATCGCCAATGCGGACACGCTGCTGCCTCGGGGTCCGAAGCCCGGCCCCGGCGTCGGATTGACCGTGAACCGCCCTGCCGGCGGCGCGCGGAACTACTATCACGACCATTCGCACGATGACCATGACGGCGGCACCCACGACCACACGGACGACTACATCGAGTTCGTGCTGGACTGGCTGGTTCGCTACCTCGGCATCCTGAAGTAGGGTCACACGACGGGTCGGCTTGCGGAATCGCGGGCCGACCCGTTTTGCTGTCATCCGTTCAACGCGAGGGCACGAGCATCCCGCGCCCACAAGAGAGAGTCCCTGAACCGGCGGGTATCTTCAAAGACACATGGAAGTGACCCACTGGAACGGTTGGGAGTGCGTGCGCGTGACCTCGGGCGACTTGGAGACGCTGATCACGCTGGATGTCGGCCCGCGAGTTGTGAAGCTCAGCCGCGCCGATGGCCCGAACCTTCTCCACGAATCTCCCGAGCAGCGAGGTTTGAAGGGCGGCGACGAATATCGCAGCTACGGCGGGCATCGTTTGTGGATCGCGCCGGAGTCGCACGACGTCACCTACTTCCCCGAGAATGAACCCGTCGAAGTACTGGAAGAAGGGGGATGGCTCTCGCTGCGGTCAGCGGCCGACCGGCACGGGTTACAGCGCGAACTGCGCATTCGCCCCGCGGATGGCGAAGGATTCGAGTTGGAGCATCGCATCCACAACCTGGGGGAGATTGGATTTGAGCTCGCGCCGTGGGCCCTAACCGTGATGGCTGCCGGGGGCGAGTGCATTTTCCCGCAAGATCCGTTCGTGGCCCACAGCCAGAACTTCTTGCCCGTACGGCCGCTGGTGCTGTGGTCGTACACCGACATGAGCGACCCGCGTTGGACGTGGGGGCGGCGGCTCGTTCGCTTGCGGCACGATCCTGATCGCGGTCCGCAGAAGGTGGGGGCATTCGTGCGCCAAGGCTGGGCGGCCTATGCGCTGAGGACGGACTTGTTCATGAAGCGGTTCGGCGCGGTGGATGGGGGCCGATACCCCGACTACGGCTGCAACTTCGAGACGTTCACGCGCCACGACATGCTGGAAGTGGAGTCGTTGGGGCTGCTGGAGACGGTGGCGTCGGGCGACTACGCTTCCCTGCGCGAGACGTGGACGGTCGTGGGTTCGGCGGAGATGCCGGAGGATGAGGATTTGGCAGCGGAGTTCTTGCAGGGTCTGGCAGATCGGTTGGAGTAATGAGAGAGCTCCACGAGGGCGCGCGGGGTGTTGTACCGCGCAATCTCTGTCAGCGAAAGCCGGAGACGATCTCCTGCAAGGCTCCCGCCCGAGAATGGCCGCGTGGAAAGCGACGGTTCTTTCGCCGAGACATCGGTCTCTTTGGAGCCTCCTGGGCCGACCCGGTCGCATGGCTTCACGAGAGTGATCTTGGAGGCGCGGTACAACACCCCAGCGCACCTCGTGGGTCTTCCCTTATTCACCTAAGCGCGGTACGAACCCCCGCGCTTGTTGGGCGCCTTAACTCGATGTTCTTCTCACCGCTGCCTATCTTCTGCCGTGCACATCGACAGCCTCACGGAGACGCTCGACGTCCGGTTCAAGGATCCAACCTCCATTGCCCATAAGGAACGCACAAGCCCGCTCGACCCGATCCTTTGCGGGTCCCCACTCATCTTCATAGCCATGCATGAAGCACCGGCTCTCATCGGGGTCGGCAAGTAGATTCAGGGGGATACTCTCAAATGGAATGCCGTAGAGTTGACAGCCCATCCAATCTGGGCCTGCGTCCACGCTCACTCCCACATCCAACTGCAGGTAGTCGAGCGGGCGCTCCCAGTAAGCGTACAGGACCGCGTTTCCCTTGTGTCCGAACATGTGCGTGAACATCGGATGGTGCTTGCATTGGACGGTAAAGCCCTGTTCTTCGAGCAGATTCTTCAAAGGCAGCAGGGGGGAGTTCATCCTAGCTTGGGTTATAGCCCCATCCGAACGGTTGCGCGGCACGATCGCACCCGCGCCCATCGTGACCTGGTCCTCGATCACTCAAGCGCTGTAAAACACCCCCGCGCGCCTCGTGCTTCCAGTGATCCCATGGAAGCTTGTCCCATCGCTCACAATGGTAGGCGTGGTTCAACTCGCACCGCTCGACCTGGCCATCGTAGGCGTGTTTCTCGCCGCGTTGTTGGGGCTGGGGCTGTCGGCGCGTTTGCGGAGCCAGGACGCGGTTGGATTCATTGCCGCCGGGCGGGCACTCACCCTGCCGATGTTCGTCGCCACACTCGTGTGCACGTGGTACGGCGGCATCCTCGGCATGGGCGAGTCGGTGAGCTACTTCGGCCTCGGCACGTGGCTACTGCTCGGGCTTCCCTACTACGTGTTCGCCGCGATCTATGTGTGGCGGCTTGCCGGTCGGGTGCGGGAGTCGGACCAGATTTCCATCCCCGAACGCTTGCGGTTGCGCTACGGTAACGGCGTCGCCCGGGCCGGGGCGGGGTTGCTGTTCGCGCTCGGCGCCCCCTCAGCGCATGTCGTCATGCTGGGAACGCTGGTGCAGGTGCTGACGGGGTGGTCGTGGCCGATCAGCCTCGCCGTCGGTCTGCTGTTCGGACTGTCGTTTTTGATGAAGGGCGGACTGCTCGCCGACGTGCGGGTGTCGGTGCTGTCGTTCGTGGCCATGTATGCGGGGTTCGGAGCGATCCTCATCTACTGCCTCACCCAGATGTCTTGGGGCGAGGCGGTTGCCAAGCTGCCTTCTCCCGAGATGCAGACCTTCACGGGGGGCCAGGGCCCGATTTCGATCCTCAGCTTCTTCCTATTGGGCGCATGGACGCTGATCGACCCCGGATTCCACCAGCGCGTGGCGAGCGCGGGATCGGTCGATGTCGCGCGTCGCGGGCTTATCGTCTCGATCTTCTGCTGGATGGTGTTCGACCTGCTCTCGATCGGCACCGGCGTGTACGCGATGGCGATGCTCACCGAGGTGCCTGGGAACTTGGTCGCGATCTACCCCTTGTTTGGAAATCAAGTCCTTCCTGATGGGCTCAAGGCGCTGTTCCTGTGCGGGATGACGGGCACGATCGTCTCCGCGCTCGTTGGCTATGCGCTCGTCAGCGGATCGACGCTCGGGCGCGATCTGTGGTCGGACGGGCGGGACGACGCGAAGACGATGTTGAGGGTGCGCATCGGCATCGCAATCGGCGGCCTAGTCGCGTACCTGCTGGGGCTGGCGATCCCCAGCGTGAAGGACCTTTGGTACAGCTGGGGGGGCTTGACGGTGGGCTCGCTGCTCATTCCCACGCTCTTGGCCTACGACCGGCTGTGGAAGTCGAGGCTTACTTCGGGTTGGATGCTCGCTTCCCTGCTCGCCGGCGCGTTCGTCGGGGGTGGGTTGCTGGCTTATGGGGTCAGGATCGGCAACCCGTTTCTGCTGGTGGAATGGGCTGGCCAGTCGTTCAGCATCGGCACGCTGTTGCCGAGCCTGATCGCGAGCCTTGTCGTGGTGGGAATGGGAGAGATGGCTGCGCGAGGACGCCCGACGATCTAGGCAATCGCCCAATCTACCTCTACCACCGCAGAGGGTCGAATCGTGTGCTCGGCGGGTATCTTGAACCTGTGAAGTTCTGCCGCTTTGAGTTACTCGAAGACCCGGGCACGCCCCGCACGGGCATCGCCTACGAAGGGCGCATCTTCGAGACGGATGGCACCAACTCCATCGGCGTTCACGAAGCCCAAGAGGTTCGGCTGCTGCCCCCGATCGGGCGCCCATCGACGGTTCGGCTGTTCCGACCCGGCGAGATGGCTTACGATTACTTGAACCCGATGGTGGTGTTCGGGCCGAACGAAACCCTCCTGATGCCTCCTCATGCCGAGCGAATCGGGATGTTGCCCGCGCTGGCCGTCGTTGTGGGAGGAGCGGGGGCTCGGATTCCCGTGGCTCAGGCCGACGACGTCGTCCTCGGGGTCGGGTTGGCCAATGTGTTCACCACGCTGCGCGACCACGGCGGACGCGCGTTCGACGTGGGAACGGCGATCGGCCCGGCGATTACCACGCCTGACGAGTTTGCCGAGATCAGCATTCGGCCGGGCACGGGCATGGTGTACGAAGACGAGGTGACGATCATCCGGAACGGCCACGCGGTCGTGAGCTTCCAGTTGAGCGAAGCCGGGGCTAACCCTGCTCAGGCGATCGCGCACGCGAGCGAGTCGTGTGCCGTTGCAGAAGGGGACTTGATCCTGCTCGCACTGGGCGATCCGGTGCTGGCGCTAGAGCCTGGCGAGGAGATTCGCCTGTCGAGCACGAGGATCGGAGTGTTGGCAACGCGTCTCGCGGTTCCCGAGCCGTAGGGCACCCGCCGGCCTCAGGGCCAGTTCTTCAACCGAACTCCTCCACCCCGAAACAAAACGACCCCGCCGGAGCGGGGTCATTTGACTTGGAGGGTCATTCACCAATGAAGCTAGCCACGCAGGAGGTTCAGGATGCTCTGTGGCCCCTGATTGGCCTGCGCGAGAACGGACATGCCGCTTTCGCGAAGGATTTGGAGGCGGGTTAGCGCGGTGATCTCGCTTGCCATGTCGGCGTCGCGGATCTGACTCTCGGAGCTGGTGAGATTCTCGTTGGCGATCTCCAGAGAGCGCGAGGTGGACTCGAGGAAGTTCTTCTGGAACGAGCCGAGTTCGCCGCGCATTCGGGCCAGTTGGGTGATCGCGTCGTCGATGATCTTCATCGCGTCAGCCGCACCCTGCGGCGAAGTGACATCGAGGTCAGCGAGCGACTTGCCTGTGATCGCACTGGTTCCCAGCCGAGAAGCGAAGACAACCGGCATCGAGAACGTTGTGCTCTGGTCGCCATTAGGACCAATCTGGAACCGAACTGCGCCAGCGGTCATCGATCCGAGCTGACGGGCGGTCGCGGTGATGTTCGCATTGCCGTTCTCGCTCAGCACGATCGAGTTGCCGGTTCCGTCGCTGAGGAGCAGACCGGACTCGTTCGCGCTTCGGCCACCCGTGAAGGTGACGGTAGCGAGGCCTTCAGACGTCATCATCGAGACGTTGAACACACCGTCCACCCCGGTCGCCGAGGCTGAACCGGCGTTGTGGATGATGTTCGTCGTGTCGAAGAGGTCGATCTCGAACTGCGAACCGTAGTTCGTCTGCGTCAGCACGACGGTGACCGGACCGGTGCCCGTGAGCTGGGCATTCACACCGGTCGTGCCCGAGACCGCGTTGATCTTGTTGACCAAGCTCGAAACCGTCTCGGTGCCGTCGGTCGTGATCGCGTAACCGTTCACGACGAACGACCCAGGCGTCGTGACGATCGCGCTTGAGCTGGCAAAGCCCTTGCCGAGCGTCACCGCGGCCTTGGTGGATTGCGTAACGCGGGCGATGGTGATGGGGCCATTCGCGACGGTCTCGCCGTTGAACGAGCTACCCATGTAAATCGAGTTCGCCAAGGAGTTCGCGGTGATGTTGGCAACGGCGCCGGACGTGCCATCGAGCAGCTTCTTCTGGCCGAACGTGGTGTCCTTGGCGATGCGGTCGATGCTCTGAAGCGTCGATCGGATCTGGGTCTGGTTGGCTTGAAGCGTGGCCGCGTCGACAACCGCGGTGTTGGCGGAGTGTACGGAAAGCGCACGCATGTCGCGCAGAAGCCGCTGGACTTCGTCGAGGGCCCCTTCCGCGGTCTTCGCCATGTTGATCGCGTCTTGCGAGTTGCGGATGGCTTGTCCGATGCCGCGCAGTTGCGAGCGCATGTTTTCGCTCACGATCAATCCGGCGGGATCATCCGCTGCGGTATTGATGCGCAGGCCCGTGCTGAGACGGGTGATGGTGGTTCCCATCTGCCCATCTACCGTGCCCAAGTTGCGAAGGGCATTCATCGCCGAGACGTTTGTGTTTATCTTGAGGCTCACAGTGCGGCACTCCCAGGCTTTTTGCGGGTTTTTTGCACCCAGCATGGGAGATCATCGGCAATGTGTGGAATAAGTTTAGGTTTCGCCCTTGAAAAACCTCGGACTACTTGGGAGGCAAGATCGTCACCGCACCAATGCCCGGCTTGATGAGCCACCAGCCACGGCTCTTCTTGAGGACGTCCGCGCCGCGGACCGATCCTCGGCCCACCGGAACCCAAAGCTGCTTTCGTAGGTTCGGCGAAAGCTCGAGCACGATGCCTGTGCCGTAGTTCTCCACGGTTCGAATCACGCCTTCGGCAAAGTCCTTCGCCTGAGTCGATCCGGTGTCGCGCAACATTGCTGCATACACCCGAGGCGGGAAGATCTGGTCGAGCAGCAGGTTCAATCCGATGTACGCATCCATCGCCGCCGCACCCGTGCCTTCGAGGAGTCCGAATTGGGGACCCTCGTCGGCAGTCTTCTGTACGAGCGGATCGACGTGGACCTTGACCCACGCGTCGAGTTGTTCGAGGGTGGCATCCATGGCATCGATCGGCTCGATGCGCTTCGCCTTCATCTCATCGCGAAGGTAGCGCATGTACATCTTCTCGCCGAGATAGCCGTTGCCCCAATCCTCAGGTTCCTTGAAGCCACCCACGGCGGGAAGCGTTGCATGGCCGTACTCGTGGGCTATCTCGCGGGCCATCTCAACCGGATTCTTGAAGCTGTTCAGGTCGTAGATGTAGATCGTGTTAACTCTCTTGACGCCGGTCGGATCGACATCTTCGTCGAACAACTGCTCGCCGCCCGGGTCTCCACCCCAGCAGAGATACACGTCCACCGTGCCGTTGTTGTAAACCTTGGCGTGCTCCAGCGAGAAGCGAATGGCGTTGTTCTCCCACAGGCGAAGCAGCATTCGCACGACCTTGGGTGCCTTATCGTTTTCTGCTTTGCGCTCCTGCGAGAACACCCGGAATCGAGCCTCGAAGGGCTCCTTGTTCGCTCCGGATCGCCGCGCGAGTCCACCGACGACCCACTCAAACAACAGAGGCGCGGGCGGATCGCCGAACTTCTTGGGGCTCGACTTCGGCGTGCTCATCTTCTCGTCTCGGATGAAGATCGCGAGCCGGGTCGTCGGCTTCTCGGGGTCGCCCACGTAGAAAACGCGCGAGGCGGCTTGGTCTTGTATCCAAGCCGAAGCGAGGAGGAGGCTCAGCACGTTAGTGGCCCTCCGCCTCGAGGAATCGTTCAGCCTCGATCGCGGCCATGCATCCCGTGCCGGCCGCCGTCACGGCTTGCCGGTAGACGCTGTCCGCGACGTCACCGGCGACGAAGACTCCGGGGATCGCGGTCTTCGCTGTACCCGGAACGGGCTTGAGATAGCCGAGATCGTCGACTTCGAGGATGCCTCGGAAGAGCTCACTGTTGGGCTTATGACCGATGGCGATAAACACGCCGTCAAGGGGAAGTTCTCGCGTCTCGCCCGTCACGGTGTCCTTGAGACGAACACCGGTGACGTGCTTAGCCGGCTGGTCTTTGCCGAGGATCTCGTCGATCGCCGAGTTCCAGATCACTTCGATCTTCTCGTTGGCAAGCACGCGGTCCTGCATGACTTTACTGGCCCGGAACTGGTCGCGGCGGTGAATCACGTACACCTTGGACGCATGGCGGGTGAGGTAGTTAGCCTCTTCCATCGCGGTGTCTCCACCACCCACGACCGCCACGGTCTTGCCGCGGAAGAAGAAGCCGTCGCAGGTGGCGCATGCGCTCACGCCGTGACCGCCATAGGTCACTTCGGATTCCAGACCGAGCCACTTCGCCTCGGCACCGGTTGCGATGATCACCGTGCGGGCATGATGCTCGGTGTCGCCCGTCCAAACGCGGAAGGGTCGCTGCGAAAAATCGACCTTGGTGACCATGTCGAACACGACCTCGGAACCAAAGCGCTCGCACTGCTTGCGGAAGAGCTCCATCAGATCGGGACCCATCACTCCATCCGGAAATCCCGGATAGTTCTCGACGTCCGTGGTGATCATCAGCTGCCCGCCGGGTTGCGCGCCAGCGAAGATAATCGGGTTCAAACTGGCACGCGCGGCATAGAGCGCGGCGGTGTAGCCCGCGGGGCCAGAGCCAATGATGATGACGTTGTGAAGGGTCGCCATAGACTCCGTCAGGTTACCCGGCAGGGCGGGGTCGGGCACGTCCGTGAAGGGTGATCGCCTGGCTCTCGACGACGACCCGTTCGAGGAGGATGTCGAACGGCAAGTCACCCACATCGAGCACCGGATTGATCTGCTCGAGCTGTCCTTGAATCATGCCCTTCGCCATCGCCAAGCCCTCCACTTCCTCAAGCTGAACAAAGAGCTGCTTGCCCTCTCGGATGACCAAGCTGCAGACGGCGGTCGCCCGAAGCTCGACAATCACTTTCGCCGTTGCCGAGACCTTGACGAGGCCGGCTTCGATCGCAACCGCGAAATCGCGGAGGCCGCCAGGTGCCTCGTTGTTGAGGAAGGCGGCAAGGTCTTCGGCGGCCACGGTGGCCTTGATCGTTCCCCAATCGGCAAGGGTGACGTTTAGCGGGTCCGAACTGACTGTGGCATCCGCCGCGTCGATCACCACTTCCTGCACGAGAAGCCCCATGGGGAGGCGTACGCGCTTCAAGGTCGAGGACAGAGTGCCCACCGTTACGTTTGCCGAGTCGGCCATATCCCGATCCTACCGTGCCCATCCGTCCATCTGGGCCTGGGGACTCATTGACAGCATGGCCAGAATCTGGTAGCATCTTTCTCACGAACCGGGCGCGTTCCCCATGGGCACCGCTTGCCGGAACGGAGATAGGAATGGCTCTTAAGATTCTGGTTTGCGACGACGAACGCCACATCGTGCGCCTGATTCAGGTGAACCTCGAGCGACAGGGTTACCAAGTGGTAACCGCCTTTGACGGCAAGGAAGGCCTCGAGAAGATTCGGTCCGAAAAGCCGAACCTCGTTGTACTCGACGTAATGATGCCTTACATGGACGGCTTTGAGGTCCTCAAGGCCCTGCGCCGTGAACCGGAGACCGAGAGTCTCCCGGTCATCATGCTTACGGCCAAGGCGCAAGATAAGGACGTTTTCGAGGGTTACCACTACGGGGCGGACATGTACCTGACCAAGCCGTTCAACCCGATGGAGCTGGTCACGTTCGTGAAGCGAATCACCCAGGGCCAAGACGGCCCCGACGGTGGACCGAAGCGCTACGAGCTCTAAGCTCACGATTTTTGATTCCACAGACCCGCGGGGCGCTCGGCCCGGCGGGTTTTTTTCATTTTCTTGCGAATTTGTTTGCGTTTTCCAAATTGTGTGTTATCATGTGAATACGTATTCACGCGGTTGTGAATACGATTCTCGGACCGCCAATGAGGGTGACGCAGCAGGATATCGCAAGACTGGCCAACGTCTCGCAAGCGACGGTGAGCCGGGTCTTGTCGGGTGACGCCCGCGTCGAAACCGACATCAAGGACCGCGTTATGGCGGTCATTTCCGAGACCAACTACCAGATCGATGTTCGGGCGCGTTCGCTTCGCAGCAAGCGCACCGGTCTCATCGGGCTGGTCGTCAAGCGCCCGCCGGGCGGACTCAACGACGATCCCTTCTTCGCAAATTTGATCTCCCACATCATGGACTTCCTGGCGGGCAGGCCGTACCACCTGTGCGTCGAGATGGTGTCGTCGGCATCGAGCCAAGAAGCGGTTTACGACGAGCTGCTCCGCACCCGGCGAGTGGATGGGCTCATTCTCGTCGAGAGCGAAGCGAGAGACGAGCGCATTCTGCGCCTCCAAGCCGAGGGATTCCCGTTTGTGCTCATTGGCAATCCGGTCGAAGAACGAGAAAGCACGATTTGGAGCGTCGACAACGACAACGTTCTGGCCGCCAAGACCGTGACCGAGCACCTGCGTGAGGCGGGTTACCAACGCGTCGGACTTCTCGCGGGCCCGAAAGGCATCACCGTTTCCGACGATCGAATCGAAGGCTATCGCCAGGGCATGTCCGGCAGCGATTGCGATGACCTGGTTTGGCACTGCGACTTCGGTTTCCTCGCCGCCCGCGACACGGCCTCGGACATTTTGCGGAACCCCTCTCGCCCCGACGCCCTGCTCGTGCTCGACGACTTCATGGCGATGGGCGTGGTCCTCGCGGCCCGCGGCCAAGGACTCGTCATCCCCGAAGACTTGGGCGTGGCCAGTTTCAACGACTCCAGCCTATGCGACTTGTTTGAGCGAGGATTGACCTCGGTCAGCCTGAATATTCCGCAGATCGTGCGCACCGCTTGCGGCCGGTTGCTGAAGATCATCGAGGACAAGCCGATCTACGGGCCGCGCCGGATGATCATCCCGACCGAGCTTTGCGTCCGCGGCTCGACCACTCGGAGGGACGTCTAATGCTGCTGGCCCTTGCCATGGTGGCGGTAACGCAGACCATCACTCACGAGTTCGTCTACGTTGCGGACCAGCCGCGGAAAACGGTCTCGGTTGCCGGGAGCTTCAATAACTGGGATCGAAACGCCAACCCGATGCGAGCCGATGCCGACGGGCGCACTTGGCGAACCAAGGTCGGCTTGGGCGTGGGCCAACATCAGTACAAGTTCGTTCTCGACGGCGACCAGTGGATCGTCGATCCGAAGTCGAAGGACAACCGCGACGACGGCAACGGCAACATCAACTCTTTTCTGACCCTGCTTCCCTCCGATTACTCGGCCCCGGCGGTGCGCGGCGATGGTTCGATCACGCTCTCGGGGCTTCAACACGACGCCACGGACACGGCGGTGTATTGGGATCGCGGACACCTGACGCTCCAGTTTAGGACCCGCAAAGATGACGTCGAGCGAGTCTCCGTTCGGGTCGGCACTTTGAACACCCCGATGTCGCGAACCAGCTCGGACGACCTTTATGACTACTACCGAGCGCGGGTGAAGTGGGACGGCAAGTCGGATCTTGAATACGTATTCAACCTGCAGGATCGACGAGCCTTCACATACGGCTCGAAGGGACTCGACGGCGGCACGTTCCGGATCTCGGCCAAGGATTTCAAGCCCTTCGCGATTCCAACCTGGGCGGAAGGCGCGGTCTTCTATCAGATCTTCCCCGAGCGCTTCGAGAACGGTGACCGATCGAACGATCCCGCCAACGCGATTGAGTGGGGCGGTAAGCCGGAGTGGTTTAACTTTATGGGGGGCGACCTCGCGGGTATCCGCAAGCGCGCCAGCCATATCGTCGATCTCGGCGTGCAGGGCATCTACCTGAATCCGATCTTCGAGGGGCCGTCGAACCATGGCTACGAAACCACGGACTACCTCAAGGTCGCCAAGCGGATGGGGACGAACGATGATCTGCGCGCCTTGGTGCGCGAACTCAAGCCTCAGGGCGTGCGTGTCGTCCTCGACGGCGTGTTCAACCACACCGCGACCGACTTCTTTGCCTTTACCGATCTTCGCGAGCGGGGAGAGGAGTCGAAGTATCGAGACTGGTTCTTCCCTCGCTCGTTCCCGATCAAGGTCGGCGACCCGCCCAACTACGAGGCTTGGTTCGGCTTCCCTTCCATGCCCAAAGTGAACCTGCGCAACGCGGAGGCACGCAAGTACATGCTGGACGTCACCCACTTCTGGCACCGCGAGGCGGGAATCGACGGCTGGCGGCTCGACGTCGCCAACGAGGTCGACATGGACTTCTGGCGAGACTTCCGCAAGACGGTCAAGGGTCTGTCTCCGGAGCAGTGGATCGTCGGCGAAGTCTGGGGTGATGCTCGCCAGTGGCTCCGCGGAGACCAGTGGGACTCCGCGATGGGCTACCAGTTCCGCGATGCCGCGCTCAAGTTCATCGCCGAGGGCAACACCACAGCTACTCAGTTCATCGACGCGTTGCTTCGTGTGTACGAAAGCTATCCGCCGCAGGTCTCGCGAAACCTGATGAATCTGTTGAGCAGCCACGATACGCCCCGGTTCCTCACGCTCTGCAAGGGTGATCGCGAGTTGGCTCTGCTTGGAGCAACGGTCCAGATGACCTGGCCGGGTTCACCGAGCATTTACTACGGAGAGGAACTCGGCATGGAAGGCGCGGCCGACCCCGACAACCGGCGCGGGATGGAATGGAATCGACTGTCTGAAGACAACCCCTTCCTGAAGCACTACCGGCGGCTCATGAACCTTCGGTCGCGAAGCGCGGCGTTGCGCACGGGCGAACCGATCCGACTCCTGGCCGATGATGCGCGCCGGACGGTGGCCTACGGTCGCGTCGAAGGCTCCGACGTTGCTCTGGTCGCAGTCAATCGTTCGGACCAATCCCAAACGATTTCGATTCCGCTCGACCGCTTGAGCCATCTCAAGTTGCCGGGCGCGTTCGAAGACGCTCTCGCAGGCGCGACGGTGCGCCGATCGGGAGCCCAACTCGTCGTCACGCTTACCCCGAGGAGCGCCGCCGTGCTGTTGCCGGCGTCGCGGGGCACGGCCCGTTCCGTCCGCGACGCTTCGCGCGCCTCGGCACCCAACAATTTCACTCGAAACGCATCCTTGAGGAGACATCCATGAACAATCGCAGGGGCTTTACGCTCATTGAACTGCTCGTCGTCATCGCGATCATCGCCATTTTGGCGGCGATCCTCTTCCCTGTCTTTGCCCAGGCAAAGGTCGCGGCCAAAAAGATCGTGTCGCTCAGCAACATGAAGCAGCTGAATCTAGCTTCGATCATGTACCAGTCTGACTTCGACGATAACTTCGGCACCAAGGTGCGCGTTGGCTTCGGCCCGGCGCAGGGCGGTGGTGATCCCGAAGTTGCGATGAGCTTCGACAAGCTCATTCAGCCGTACACCAAGAGTTATCAGATCTGGGTCTCGCCGACCGACTCGCGGGCCAAGTTCTCCACTCCGTACGGACTCGGCCGACGCAGCTACGCGCTTGCCAGCAACGTGTTCACCGGCGTTCAGGTTCGACCTGGTCACTGGGGGTCGTTCGTGGGTAAGGGCTCGATCAGCACCAGCGCAGTGCCCGCGCCAGCCGGAACGGTGTCCTTTGGCGAGAAGCGCCAGCGAACCAACCCAGCGCTTGGTGCGAACGCATGGACCAATGAAGAGTGGTTCTACGGTATCGAGCTGAACAACTCGCGACGCGATGACCTACCGGGCGATGATCCTTCGAGCTGCTGCGGCGAAGTCGCCTACTCGTTCAGCGAGGGCGCAAACTGGGCGTTCGTCGACGGACACGTGAAGTGGGTGGCGATGACCGGCCGACGTTTGACCGACGGCAAGAAGATCGGCACGCGATTCCCCGGATACGCCGAGAAGGCCGCGCAGTGGGTCGGCGCTCCGGATCCGTATTGGGATACCGGTCTGAGCTGCTTCGACTCGGGTTGGGCCGCCACCGATGGCGACTGCCCTCTCCCGCAAGAGTAAGCTGAGAACATCATGAAGAAGGAAATCTCACCGGGCGCAGTGATCGGAATCGCCGCCGTAGCCCTTGCCATCGCTGGCGGACTCGGCTTCATGTGGTTCCAAAAGGCCACGGGCGATGCTCCGGTCTCGCAAGAGCAGATCGACCGCGAGAGGAAGGCAACGGAGGACCGGTACAAGGGGATGGGCGTGCAAACGTCTCCTTCCACCGCCGGAACACCTCCGACGGCCGGCACCAATCCCGAGGCGGATGCTCGATCGCAGTATCCAGGCGGCTCCGGCCGCTAAGGTCCCTTCTCGAACTGCGGGCTCCTTCGAACTCCGAAGGAGCCCGCTTTGTTTTATACTTCCTTGCATGCTCGATGTCCGCTCCGAAGGCTCCGTCCTCCGCATCACCCTTGCTCGACCCGAGGTGCGCAATGCATTCAACGACGAGCTCATTTCCCGCCTTACCGACGCGCTCAGGGGGGTAAGCAACGAGACTCGTCTGGTCGTGCTGAGCGGCGAGGGGAAAGCGTTCTGCGCGGGCGGAGACCTCGAATGGATGAGGCGTGCCTCCTCCTATTCGAGAGACGAGAACGTGGCCGATGCCCTCAAGTTGGCCGGCCTCTTCGAGTCGGTCGCAAGCTGCAACGCTCCTGTGCTCTCGCGAGTCCACGGTGCCTGTTTTGGCGGCGGCTGCGGTCTGGTTGCGGCCTCGGACCTTGCCATCGCCGATCCGGGCACGCTCTTCGCGTTCAGCGAAGTGCGCTTGGGGCTCATCGCCGGCACAATTTCGAGCCATGTCATTCCGAAAATCGGCAAGGGGCATGCGCGCGCGCTTTATGCGACCGGAGAAGCGTTCGACGCATCGCGGGCGCTCTTGATTGGATTGGTTCACCAGGTGGGCGACCTCGATGAAATCGAAGCGAAGATCATCAAGCAGGTGCTGTCGGTGAGCCCGAATGCGGTTCGGGAGTCGAGGAAGATCGTGCGCGACTTCCCGCTGTCGGTCGACGAGTGCGCGAACCGCCTCGCCGACATCCGATCGAGCGACGAGGGTCGCGAGGGTGTCGCGGCGTTCCTGGAGAAGCGCAAAGCGAGTTTCGCCGAATGATCTTCCCTATCTTAATGAGCTTAATGACCCGTTAATCGCCGGCTAATGCCCCCTTAATCTCGGCCCTTTAGAGTGACTGGAAGGAGCTTCCCGCGTTGCTCCGGAGGAGGAATCACTTTGAAGAGGGCATTTACCCTGATTGAGCTGCTGGTGGTCATCGCGATCATCGCGATCTTGGCGGCGATCTTGTTCCCGGTGTTCGCGCAGGCGAAAGAAGCCGCAAAGAAGACCGGCGACCTATCGAACCTGAAGCAGCTCGGCACCGCGTTGATGCTGTACATGGGCGATACGGACGACACGCCGCCGCAGACCACGTGGAACGAAAAGGATCTTATCACGCGGGTGCGCCTTCACTCTGCGAAGGTCCACTGGAGCTGGACCATGCAGCCCTACGTGAAGAACCTCGATATCTTCTACAGCCCGGGCGACCCCAATCCTGCGACGCCTCGAACTCCGGGGTGTACGACGGTCGCACAGATGAACGCCGACCCGTGGCCGTATACCTGCGATAAGCAGGCCCCCAAGCTCTCGTACATCAATAGCTACAACGTCATTCCGGCGCACGACTTCATTCCGCAGTCGGCGAGCGCCTACGACTCACCGTCAAACAACGTTGTGTTCACGCATCGTCGAGCCAAGCCGGTGGGTCTGATGACCAGTCCATTCGGCCCCTGGAAAGGCGTGAGTGGATTCAAGACCATTGGGTCGGCCTCGTTCATGAAGGACACGCCTTGCTCGTTCCATCGATACGGAACGGACTATGTCTACTCGACGCTTCAGGACGCGCAGAACGGCATGATCAACAACGTCAACGACGGAACACCGACGACGCTGGTCCGGATGTTGTACACGCGATTCAACGGTGGAGCGAACTATACGTTCCTCGACGGACACGCGAAGTTCCACAAGCTTGAGCAAACCCTCGACCCGCTGAACCCCAAGTGGGGCGACCGGTTCTACCCGGTTGACGCCCCTTGGAACGAAGACTGCAACCCTTGGTAGTCTGAGGCACCGGCCCGCGACCGTCGTTCGATGATCGCGGGCCGTTTTCGTTTGTCACATACTGACGTGGGATGCGACGAGACTTCCGCCGCTGGGCCGCTAGTTACGAACGGCGTCTGACTCTGTCCGAGATCGAGACGCTTGCAAACGGTAGGCACGTCGATGACCGATGCCTTGCACTGATGGCCCTTCGGGACTATGCGGCCCCAGATGCTGAGATGATCACGAGACGGTTGCTTCGCGATCGGAGCTTTCGAGTGAGGCTCGACGCCGCGGCGACGGTGGGATGCAGCAAGATCTTCTCGCTCGCCGATCAAGTCCACGATTTGGCGGTTGCGGATCCGCACATCCGGGTTCGACTGTGGTCGGTACAGGCCCTGCGATACCTTCGCGATCCTCGCTGGCTTGAGCTCATGCCAAAGATCGACGGCCCGGGCCTCAACTCGTATGAACAAGCTGACCGGGGCAAGCTCAAGCGGCTGTTGCGGATTCTTGCAGGTTCGCGCTGACTCAGAGATGGGTCGGCATTCTCCTCTTGCGGCGGCGGCGCACGTACAGCACAACCGCTACGAGAATCGCCGTGCCGGCCACGGCGAAGAACCGATTCGCGCCGTAGGGATCCCAGCGCCGGATGTGGTCGCTCAGGCTGTCCTTATCCAGGGGACGCGGCGGGCGCTCCGTATAACCCTCCCAGAAGTTCTGGTCTGTGTCCGGGTGCTTGCCCTCGCCGAGCCGCTTGAGGACGAACGCTTCGCGCTCCTTGGCCCACGCGTCGGCGTCCTTCCGCAACTCCCGGTATTCAGCGCGTACCCGTTTTGGCTCGGAGAGAGACGTGCTGATGACCATCTCCTCTTCGTTCGCCAGTAGGCTCCTCTTCCCGACCTTCAGCAGTTCTCGCGCTCGTTCATTCGCCAACTCGGCAACCGCACCTTCGCCCAGTTGCCGGGCGGAGATATGGCCGATCGCCTGGAAGACGTCGACGCTCTCCCATGCGTTGCCCAGCATCACCAAACCGACCAACCCCTTGCGCGCCCGCTCGGACGAGATTCTGCCTTCGTTGTACGAGTCCAAGTAGCCACCCAAATCACTCTGGGGACCCTCGATCACCCAATCCATCGTGGCCAGCTGCACATCTTCCCTGCCAAAGTGGGCGCCCGGGTTCAGTTCGATCGCATTGGCGATCAGGTTGCGCCCCCTCCCGAGGTCGTCCACTTTCTCTCGATTCGCCCCTTTCCCAAACCAACGGTGGGCATACAGCGTGCCCGCGTTCGCATAGAAGCGATACCAGTGATCCTTCTGCTTCGTCTTCGTCGGATCCTCAGTTTCCAGCAGCGCGCGCTTGCGCTCGATCATCGCGACGGCTTCATCGCTCCGCTTCAGCCGGTCGAGCGCGACGGCGGCATTGTCGAGCCGCTCGAGCTGGTCCTCGAGCGATAGCCCACCCTGATCGAGTTCTCGGGTCACGCGCTCGAGGCGCATCTCGTAGTAGCGGTCCGGCCAGCGCTCGAACCGACCCGTGAGGACCCGAACGATGTCCATATTGCCCGACGCTTCCGCGCGGAGGGTGTCGTAGTCCCAGAGGCACGCACTCGCAATCGAGGCGACCAAGAGCAACAGCGCAAGACCTACTGCTCGCAGCTTCATCCTATCCATCCTAACTCACTCGGCGGCACGCTTTAGCTTGAATCCGTAGAATCTGTCTGTGCTTTCCGTGCTCTTGACCCTCAATACGCCACCACCTCTGCAGATCGTCGAACCCGTTCGCTCGGAAGTCATCCAGCCGATTCGAAACGCAAGTTTCAACAAGGACGGCAAGGCGCGCAAGCGCAAGCAGGGCGGAAATCCTCGTACCGTGGATGGCATCTTGATGTTCGACGGCGCGCAGGATGGCAATCGCCAGGTCGATCCGCAAATCTCGGTCGGGGGTAACTACGTGTTCCACGGCACCAACAGCGGATTGGTGATCTACGACAAGCAAGGCAACTACGTGGACGGCGTACCGCAGTCAGAGTTCAACGAAGGCATCGATCCCAAAATGGGGTTCTGCCTGAGCAATCGAGTGCACTTCTTCAATCTGTGGAATCCTTGGGACAAGGAGAAGAAGAAACCCGTCAACGTTTCAGTCTCTGAATCGGCTGATCCGCGCGGTGCGTGGAACACGTATCCGATTCCCGCTCCGGCGGGCGTCGACGGAGGCGGAATCGGCAACAGCCGCAAGTGGATCGGCTACAGCTTCCCGGGAGGCAGCGAACGCACCTTCGTGCTTTCCCTCAAAGACGCGAAGGCGGGCAAGCCGGTCACCGTGCACCACTTCGCGGGCAGCCTCGGACACCCGGTGTTCACTCAAGATCCCGTCGACGACCTTCTTTTCGTCAACCTAAGCAATGAGGAGATTGTCTTGACGACGGTCGGCGACGGACCCAAAGGTGTCCCGGTGGTCAAGTCGGTATTGCGACAGCCCCACGCGTTTCTGCACTTCGGCCGCCCGCCCGCATCACCGATGAAGGGCACGGAGGCGACGACCGCATCCGGAGATAGGAACCCGAAGACTCTCGTCGTTCAGGGTGGGCATCTGTGGTTCTCCCACACGGTGAATGTCAACGGCCGGGCGGGGGTTCAGTGGCATCAGGTGCGCGTGTCCGACGGCAAGTTCGTTCAGAGCGGGCTGGTCGCCGACCCGAAGAACAGCTTCATCCAAACGACGATCGGGGTGAACAAGCGCAACGACGTGCTGGTCGGATTTCAGGAAACGGGGCCAGACATGTTCATTTCGGGACGGTTTGCCGTGAGGCGCGCGGGGGATCAAGCGGGACGTCTCGGTCCGATCCGAAAGCTGGTCGAAGGGGTGGCCGCGACGGAAGGTGGAGCGTGGGGCGACTACAGCGGCTCGACGGTCGATGGAGACAATCACCTCGACCTCTGGACAATCCAGAGTTTCGCCAATGAGCAGGGCCGCGGGGGCACAATCATCGCGCGAATCCGAGCGGAGGACTGATCAGACCTTGGCTAGCTCACGCGCGAGCTCACCGGTAACCTGATAGCACTTTGCGCCAGCTGGATGATCGACCCAAAGGAGCTTCGAGGCGGGGTCATAGTGCCCAACGAGCGTAAGTTGATCACTGACTAGCCCGACCAGTCGTGCCTTCGCCGGCTTCTTTCCCTCAGGCTCGGTGAGTTTCAACGTGCCCTCTGCCTTGGAGCCTGTTGGCAATCGCCAGGCGCGCTCCAAAATGCTCTTGCTGGCCTGCTCGGTACCTGCCGAGCGCGACTGACTCAGGTCAGCTCCAAACACCATGATGGCTTCACCGGTGACCGCGTCGACAAGCACATTCTGCCACCCAAACCAAAACGAATACGCGAGCACGGCCCGCTTTTCGACAACATGTCCGCGATACTTGTCGCTCGCCCAGTAGGCAAAGGGCGCGGTGGCCTTGGCGAGTGCCTCGGGCGTCTGTTCAATTGAAGCACCGACCCAACGGAGTCCAAACCGGGTCTCCGGAGCAACGGCAATCGGCTTCACTTGCATGTACTTAGCCCAAGCGGCCTCATAGCAAGCCTCTTCGGTGAACTGGGGTCTCATGGAAGGGTCGGTAGTCCAGTCGAAAGAAGGCGCATGAAGCCGAAGAGGCTTTGAAGTCCGTGCATCTATAGCCAGATTAATGGGGGTGCGGTGCGTTGGGTAACCGTCCACCACGTACGACCAACTCACCAGAAACCGGTTGCTGTCTTCACTGTAGACGCTCCGGTCAATGCGGGGTGTAAGACGTCCGGGCGCAAGCAACTTCAATACCGCGCCAACTCGCACGAGCAAAATGGGTTCACTCAACACTGGAATATGGGCAGTGTCGCGCTCAGGGGCAAACTGACCCCAGACAATCCTCGCATCGTCTGGGTGAAAAGAGACCGTGTCGTTGTTACTAAACACAAGGTCAGCTAGAACGCCAGGAGCTATGCGATACCGTATCGCCTGAGAACTCCAGCCCGATCCGCCGGTAGAGGCACGCCAAATAGCTTGAAGTTTCTCCAGAGCCACGGATTCGTTGGGCAACGGGTCTGAGCCGGTGGATAGCGCAAGGTATGCGAGAAGTGACAACATTATTGTTCTCCAAGGGGAATGTCCAGTCGCGCCCAGTTCTTGAACGGATTGACACTGGCATTCCATTGCGTAAGAGTTAAGTATACGTAGTAGAAGTCGCGTCAAGGAATCACCGACGAGATCGTGATTCCAGGTATTTCTACCAGTATGTCACCTAGGCCAGTAGCTACTGTCAATCAGGAGAGTCGACTTGTGCCGTGGGCTCCTCAACGCTCGGTAGACTGAACCCATGGAACGCCCCCTGCTCATCGGCATCGCCGGAGGTTCGGGATCGGGCAAGACGTACTTGGCGCGCAAGGTGCTGGGCATGGTGGGCGAGGCGGCCGCCCTCGTCAGTATGGATCAGTATTTCCGCAGCGTGGATGGCACGCGCAAGGTCGATGCCCACGACATCAACTTCGACCACCCGGCCCACTTGGACCTCGACGGGATGGTGCGCGATTTGGAGCAGCTCATGCGCGGAGAGGTGGCGATGACGCCGGCGTATGACTTTGCGACGCAAACCCAAACGCCCGCGGCGATCCGAGTCGAGCCTAAACCGGTGATCTTGGTCGAAGGGCTGTTCGTCCTCGCGGAGCCGGTGGCTCACCTCTTCGACCTCACGGTCTTCCTGGATGTCGAGGCCGACCAGCGCCTGATCGGGCGGATTCTGCGCGATGTGAAGGAGCGCGGCAGTTCGCTGGAGTGGGCGATCGACCGCTACCAGCGGTTCGTGCGACCGAGCTATGAGGTGTTTGTCGACCCGACCAAGCAATACGCCGATGTGGTGGTGGACTTCACCTATCGAAGGGCATTCTTCCAGGAGTTGCTCACGAATGCGATTGCGGTGGTGGTGAAGTCGAAGGTTCCGGTGCAGGAAGCGCTGCGCAAGTTGCGTGACGACCAGATTGCGCTTGGCCTGATGCCCGGGCGGGCCATGCGGCCGGTGGGGATCAACATTTTGGAGCTCGCGAAGATCTGCCCCGAGGATGTGTGCCCCTCGGTGGCCCCGATGCCGGCGGTATCGCCGCACATCTTCGGGTCATCCACATGAGCCTAGAGATTCTCGGTTGGTCAAAGACGCTCCCATCTTGAGGGGAGCTGGCTCGCTTAGCGAGACTGAGGGGTTTTGTTGACCCCCATCCATCATCCGCTAAAATCGGCCATGGACGAGACAAGACGCCGGGCCCGTGAGCTGCGTCGCAACTCAACCGAGGCGGAAAAGGCACTATGGCGTCATTTGCGTGCGCGCCCCTTTGGGCTCAGATTCCGAAGGCAATACCCCATCCCGCCTTACATCGTTGACTTCTACTGTCCGAGCATCAGACTGGCGATCGAAGTCGACGGAGACAGCCACGAATGGCAGCGTGATTACGATGAGCACCGCGACAGAGCGATTCAAGCCAAGGGCGTCACCATCTTGCGCGTAGGCAACGACGAGGCCAGGCTCGACCCGGGATCGGTTCTTGACACGCTTGAGAAGCTGCTGATCCAGCAACGCAGCAAGAGTTGAGCTTATCTAGACGAACCCCACCCCGGTTCGCGAACGCTCACCGACCCTCCCCTGCATGCAAGGGAGGGGTACTCAACTCGATGAAGTTGCATCCGCAAGTGGTTAGTCGTGCGAGCCAAACCGTTCGCGCGCGTACCGCTCGAGTCCCTCTCGATGGTCGGGGTGGGCGATGTTGATCAGCGCTCGTGCGCGCTGGCGGAGGTTCTTCCCGTACAGATACGCAACCCCGTATTCGGTGATGATGTAGTGGACGTTGGCGCGGGTCGTCACCACGCCGCCACCAGGCTTGATTTCGGGCACGATTCGCGACTCGCCTCGGCTGGTCACCGACGGTAACGCGATCATCGGCTTTCCGCCTTCGGAGAGCGAGGCGCCGCGGATGAAGTCCATCTGGCCGCCAACGCCGCTGTACATCTTCGTGCCGATCGAGTCGGCGCAAACCTGGCCGGTAATATCGACCTCAATCGCGCTGTTGATCGCCACGACCTTCGGGTTGCGGCGGATGACCGCCGCGTCGTTGATGTAGGCGACATCGAGCATCGCCACTTGCGGATTGTCGTCGACGAAATCGAACAGCCTTCGCGACCCGAGCACGAAGCTGGCGACCAGCTTGCCGGGGTGGACACGCTTCTTGCTGCCGTTGATGACTCCCTTCTCGACCAACTCGATCACCCCGTCGGAGAACATCTCCGAGTGGACGCCGAGGTCCTTATGGTGGGTCAGCGCGGCGAGGACGGCGTCCGGGATGCCGCCGATGCCCATTTGCAGGGTCGAGCCGTCTTCGATCAGCTCGGCGCAAAACCGCCCAATCTTGCTCTCGATCTCGCCCGGTGCGCCCGGCAAGTGCTCAGGGAGCGGCTCATGGTGTTCGCAAACCGCGGTCAGGCTGTCGACATGGATGACGCCATCGCCGTGGGTGCGCGGCATGTGGCGATTGATCTGGGCGATCACGCGCTTTGCGGAGAGCGTGGCGGCGCGGGTCGCTTCAATCGAAACGCCCAACGAACAGAAGCCATGGCGATCGGGGGGCGAAACCTGGATGAGGACGGCATCGAGGGGCAGAATGCCCTGAGTGAACATCTTCGGCACTTCGCTGAGGAACACCGGGATAAAGTCGGCGCGCCCGTCGTTCACTGCCCCACGAATATTGCCACCCACGAAGAGCGCATTCACTCGGAAGTGTCCTGCCATGTCGGGCGCGGCGTAGGGCGCAACCCCTTCGGTGTGGAGTTGGACGATCTCGACGTCGCGGAGTTGGTCCTTGCGTTCGGCGAGAGCTTTGACGAGCGCCTGAGGCGCTCCGGCCATGCCGTGGACATAAACTCGATCACCAGAACCAATCCCCGAAACGGCCTCTAGGGCCGACGCAGCAAGTTGCATAGCTTCATTTTGAAAGGGCGTGCCCTATCCATGCTTGGATTACCGCCGCCGGAACAGGTCTTGGACCCGTGACTTCGCCATCTGCCAGATCGCTGAGACCCCTAGTAATGCGAGCCTGCCAACGGCCTTGCCCACTCCCTCATCCTCGACCAACGCGGCCCGTTCCATGCTCGCTTTGAACTCGAGGCCTAGTTCGGGAGCCTTCAGAAGCTCTTCCACCAAGACATGAAACCGCTCGTGAGAGACCGTCGATCGAACCTCCAGAAACGAATGGGCTTGGGGATACATCGAGGAGTGCCACGGCAGAACCTCTCGCTCAGTGGCCGCGAACCACTCCGCCCACCGCGTCCAATCCGCGTCTTCGACTCGAAACAGGAGATAGATGCATCCAAACGCGACGTACAGATAGTCTTCGTCCCACGGTTCGCTGTGAACGAGGAGCTCCACGAGCAGCTTGATCAGCGGCACGATGAGCTCAGGATCGAGTTCGGGAACTGCCGTGAGCAGCGCGCCGACTGAGTCCGCCTCCAGGAAACCCTCGTTGCTGGCCTCCCATGGTATGACGATGAGCGCGCAAGCGCAGAACGAGGTCGCAAGGTGTCGATCATGAGCTGGCCACTCGGCGGGCGCCCCCCAGCGCACCAGCTCAAGTACCTCGCGGGGATGCCAGTCGAGCCGTTGGTCCTCGCCCTCCCGACTGCGTACCCGCTTGAGAGCCTCGATATGCTCCCGCACGTCGTTGCCGTAATCCGCTTGAGCGATCGACTTCAGCAGCGAATCCGGAACCTGACTCCGGAGCAAGTCGAACAAGACGAAGCGGTCCGGTGGATAACGCTCCACGATTTCGGAGGGTATTCGCAGTTCGTCGAAGTCCTCGCGCACGCAAGCAGTGTAGCCCTCACGTCACCCAGTAGACTCTTGATATGAAGTGGGCTTGGCGGATTGCCCGGATCGGTGGAGTGGATATCTTCATCCATTTCACCTTCCTGTTCCTGCTGGCTTGGATCGGGATAGCCCACTATTCGGAACGCCAAGAATTCACGGACGTCGTCGAAGGGATCGGGTTCATCCTGGTGATCTTCTTCATCGTGGTGCTCCACGAGTTCGGCCATTCGCTAGCGGCGCGCCGGTTCGGCATCAAGACGAAGGACATCACGTTGCTGCCGATTGGCGGCCTTGCTCGGCTGGAGCGCATGCCCGAGAAGCCCAGCCAAGAGCTGGTGGTGGCGATCGCGGGCCCGGCGGTCAACGTGGTCCTCGCGGTGGTCTTTGGGATCATCTTGACCCTGACTGGCGGGTGGAGCCCCGTCGAGGAGATCTCGGTGACCGGAGGATCGTTCATGGAGCGACTCTTCGCGGTCAACCTGATGCTCATCATCTTCAACCTGCTGCCGGCGTTCCCCATGGACGGCGGACGGGTGCTACGCGCGCTGTTAGCGATGCACAAGCCTTACGCAGAGGCCACGCGTCTCGCGGCCACGATCGGCCAAGCGATGGCCCTCCTGTTGGGGCTTGCCGGGATGTTCTTCAACCCGATGCTCGTCTTCATCGCCCTCTTTGTCTGGGTCGGGGCCGCCCAGGAGGCACAAGGCGTCGAGACCAAGTCCGCCTTGGCGGGCGTGCCCATCGACGATCTGATGATCCGCAGGTTTCAAGCCCTTCGTCGAACCGACTCCCTGGAGTCAGTGGTGGGCTACGTACTGGAGGGCTTCCAAGTCGACTTCCCCGTCATCGACGACCACGGCCAAGTCGTGGGGATTCTCACGCGCAACGGTCTCCTCAATGGGCTGGCACGCCGCCAGCCCGACCTGCGGGTGATCGACGTGATGGACACCAACTTCTGCGTCGTCGACCGTTCGGAGACGGTAGAAACGGCGGTGCAACGACTGCAGACCGGCGACTGTACGACCCTGCCCGTCGTCGATCAAGGGCGGCTGGTGGGCCTGCTGACCATCGAGAATGTGGGCGAGTTCTTGCTGATCAAGCAGGCGCGGACTCAGACTCGCGTGTAGGTGACCTTCATGAAGGCCGACCACTCGCCCTGGTCATCTTGGGCATAAGAGGTCATCGTCCGCGTGTTCTCGTCGATCAACTCGATCACGTCTCGGTAGTTGGCGGTCTCGCCATCCTTCTCCATGTGGGGCCCTTCGCAATCGAGGGTCATCGTGCGGCCATCCTCACTCAGCGTGCCGACGTATTTCCAGAGATGCGACGATTGGTCGGCGATCCAAAATCCGCGGTACTCCTTGAAGCTCACGTCGTAGCCGAGACCGGTCTTGTACTGCATCTGCTGGCCGCCCGGGACTTCTCCGTCGCCCTCGGTGAAGGCCCACAGTCCGCCAAGGCTGACGACCCGCTCGCTGCCGCGGCTGGTCATCGTGCTCCCATCGGGCATCGTCATGACGGCTTCGGTGCGCCACTCGCCGAGCAACTTCTTGAGCCACTCGTGCTCGGCGACCGGCCTCGTACCCATTCCTTCTGAACTCGTTTCGTTGCTCATGTCATCCTCCCAGATTCGGCGAGCCTACCCCCGTGAAATGTGAAGGGCCGCCCAAAGGCGGCCCTTTTGATGTTCTTCGGACCGTTACTGAGCCTTGCGGCGTCGGCGGAGCGCCATCACGCCCGCACCGAGAGCCAACGCAGCCATTGTTGCGGGCTCGGGCACCACAGCGTAGTGCAGTTCACCCACCATGGCTCGCGACGTGAAGAATGAGCCGGTGGTCGTAAAAGGAACGGACCGCGCATCACCGGTCGTCGCCTGCAGGAACGAATCGCTGTAGACGCTGTACGGGGGCGTGCCCGTGCCGAAATAGCGAGGACCAACGCCCAAGAAACGCAAGGCGACGCCCACCGTTTGACCAGAACCGACCGCGATATCGGGGATATCGATCAGTTCGGACACCTGGCTAGCCACGGGTCCCTGGACGGCGGCCGCGGTTCCGAGAAATGTCCAACCGGCGGACGAACTGCCTGGCCCCGAACCAACCGGACCACCGAGACCACTACCGGCAAAGGTGTAAACCTCGACGTTGAATCCGACACCAGCCCCTCCGGTATTGGCCGTCTTAAGGTGGGTCACGTTCAGGGGACTGCTCAGCGCCTGCACATCGAAGAAAATGGCCCATCCGGCGCTGCCGCCGTTGTTGGCTGGACCGGGATTAAGATTGAGAATCTGCCCAAACGCCGATCCGGTAGCTATGGCCATCACAGCGAAGGACGAGGTTAGTCGTTTGAGATCTACTGACATGCACTCACTATAATCGTTTCTGGCTTCTTTGCCAAGAGCAATCGACAAAAACCCGGTAATTTTTCGCGTTCACCCTTGACCTGACAACAAAGGAGATGAACCATACTATTGGACTATGCTCATCGGCCTGCTCGTCCTAGCAAGCAAGACAGATGTCCGACATCAGCAAACAACCTTGACCACAGCGAAGGTTGATGTGGTTTCCGTGCCCATGTCGTCGGGCAAGTACCGAATCGATGTCATCCTTCCTTCCGGCTTTCCCGGCTCAGACGAAGACTTTGGCTCGATGGTGAAGCGGCCCGGGCTGGTCGCGGCGATCAACGGCGCTTACTTTGACCGCTACTCAAAGAAGCCGATCGGCGACATTTGGTCGGGGGGCAGATTGCGGCACTTCGGCGCGATGGGTACTGCGCTGACCGTGGGGACTGACGGCACCTTGGACATATCCCGCGTCCAGCGGCATAAGCGAGTGGATTGGTCCGCGTACGAGACCGTTCTCGCGTGCGGCCCCGCCCTTGTCTTGGAAGGCCAGATTGACTGCGACCCCGCCAGCGAGGGTTTCCGCGATCCGGCGGTGATGGGGCGAGTGCCACGAATGGGGGTCGGTTACACCGACGCGGGCGACTTGATGTTGGTCCGGTGCGCCAAATCGGTTACGTTTCGCGAGTTCGCCGACGTGATGCGGCAACTCGGTTGCCGCGAGGCGATGAACCTCGACAGCGGTGCCAGCTCGGCGCTGTGGATGAAAGGCAAGACGATCGTCCCCGCGGGGCGTCGGCTGACCAACGTGATTGGCGTGTTCGCTAAGGGCTAGATGTCCTTGAACGCAAAGAAGTCCGCCCGCCGAATCAGCGGACGGACTTCCTAGTAGTCGGCCTCACTTAAGACTTGCGGGACTTGAGGCGACGTCGGACGAAGAGACCAGCGGAAGCCAGTCCCAAGCCCATGGTGAAGGGCTCCGGTACGACGCCCGGACTGTAGCGGAGACTATTGTCGATCGCCAGCGTTCCGAACTGATTGTGCGAAAACCAACCGTAGCGGTTCCCACCCACATTGGCGGCGACATCGGCCGGATTGCTGAGGGTCCACGAGTGCAGGAGGGCTCCACCGGCGGCACGCAGCCTCATATCGACACTGAGCACGCCGCCGACAATACCGAAGGAGTGTTCCATCGTGTACCAGCCGGTCGTCGAGACGGTAAACGGATCACGGCTTGGATCTCGCGGCCAACCCGGTGAGTTGTTGCTGGCCGAAAACACAAACCGGTTGCCGAGACCAAGATCGTTGTAGAACCCGCCGCTGAAGACGAAGTCGCGAAGGTGAGTCCCCCCGCTGTTATTGATCGCGCTTGTGTAGGCGAACCGTGTATCGTTGTTGTAGGCCCCGTTCATGTCGAGGTAGACGTCGACCGAGGTGACATAACCGGTTGAAGCAAAGCTCTGGTTGTATCCACCCCAGTTTGTTGCCGCTGTTCCCGTCTGTCCGTAAAAGCCACCGGTTGCAGCCGTGATCCCATTGGTTCCGCTGGCAACGCGCGTTGCATTGAACGAACCACCAAAGACGTCCCAACCGGAGACATCCGTTTCAAAGCCGTTGAAAAAGTCAGCGGCGAGCGCACTCCCGCAAAGAACCGTAGCGAAGGTCGCCAGCGCCCCAGCCTTCATCATTGTCGTATTCAAGAAACCCCTCCAGATGCCCGCACACAGGCATCAAACCCAGTATACGACCCTTCTTCTGACTTGAGTCCTGACAAAATTGCCGGGATTCAAGCTGATTACAGTGGGGTACTTCGATCACTCCGACCCGGAGTTCGGAAGAGCTAGTCCCGAAGAGGCGCCAAGCGGTCGCGCAGGATCTCACGGTGGCTCCGGTAATCCACCGCACGAGCGAACTGGTTCTCGCGGTGGCTGGCGGCCAACAGCTCGAACCCGGGCTTCGGTGACTCCCAGAGAAGGGGATCGCTTGCCTCGACCCGCTGCTGCAGCTTTTCCAGACGCGCAAGGGTAACCGCGCTGTCGTTCAGCGAACCGAGCGTCTCTTGCAGCTCGGCAAGCGCCTCGAGTCCGCGTCGCGCGGTCTGCTTTTCGATACACCCGGCGAACATCTCGAGGGTGTAGCGCGCGCGCTTCCCTCGGATCCGCACGGCGTGGAGCTGATCGGTCGTGGGATCTTCTTGATCGAGCGCATCGAGGACACTCGCGATCCGCGGGCGGAGCACCGGTTCGATCAGGTCACCAAGCTTTTCGACGTCGGCCTTGCCACTCAGGCGCTTCGAAAATCGCTTGGACCGCCGACCAAGCTCCTTGGGAGGCATCGCTTCGAAGAGTCGCTCAAGGGCACGTTGGGCCGCGGTCCGCTCGCCCTGGGCGTACCCGATCAAGAACGTCACGGTCGGCAGTGCTTCGGGGGGAGCAACCTCGCGCCAACGTTGGAGGCTGTCGATGAAGACGTCGCAGTCTCGTGCCTGGCCAGCAACCCCGCGGAGATCTCTCAAGGCGCGGGCGAGTGGCCGACGATCTGCGCCCGGCGCGAGGGACGAGAACGCCTTGACGGCGGCCCCGGCCCGCCGGCTGAAGACCCGCAACTGGTGGATGTCCTCGCTGTTCGCGTAGGGCTGATCCACGGCTCGGTTGTAGTGACGCCTTAGCCGCCGTATCGGCGTGTCGATCAGCAGGCGTGCCGCCTCATCGACCGGCGTTTCGGAGTCGAGCTTCGGGGGCGAACCACTTCCCACACTCAGAGTGTACGTCGGACGTCTCGGGATTGAGTACGATTCGGGGGCGCCGTGCCAACTTATCCCGCCTATTACTTGGTCAACGACCGACCCGTGAAGCTGGTTCCCACCCATGAGGGAGGACTCGACGCGCTGGTGTTCGACTGGAAGTGCGGGGCGTTCGTGCCGGACCGCAGCTACTTTGGGAAGGTCTCCGATGTGGGCATCGGCAAGGACGTCGACTCGCTCTCCGAAGCACAGTTCAGACCCAATGTCGCGGAGCTGAGACGCGCGATCATCCAGCAACTCGTAGCTGCTTCCCTGGTTTGGGAGGCGACAGGAGATGGCGAGTCCCCGTACCGATCGAGCGTGGAGGGACGCAGGTTAACGATTCGGGTCAATGACTTCCCCGCTGAACCCATGTACACGTTGATCGCGGAGGGAGACGAGATCGCAGATCTGGAGGATTGGCCTGCCGCGTGGATCAAGCCCGACCCCTTAGCCCTGGTGTTACGAGGGTTGGCCGAGCGGCTTTGCGCCGTAGAGTTGGGATCCGAGTCCGAGATGAGGACCGCCTTGGGAGTGCCGGTCGACCCTCCACCGCTTGGGGCAAGTCACTGCTACCTTCGAGGAGGCCCCCTCTCACTGGCCACGGTCGAGTTGCAGTTCGAGTCACCCAAGCTGATCAGGGCGGAACTTGATTCCATCTTGGGCGAGGGGGAGCTGCTACCCCGGACAGGGCCTGGAGCGCGCTTTGTCCTCGCCTACGAGGTCCAGGTCGCTGGCGCGCCCGCGATGGTCCGGATCTTCGCCCGATTCAGCGAGCCGCCGCAGGCGGCCTCGGCACTGCTTGGTGTCACCTTGCGCATCGACCCTGCAGAGCAACTCTGACGCGAGAGCGAGGAGAGGGGGAGTTTCTGATGACTCCCAGGATCAGATCCAGTCATCCAGCGGTGCCGTAAGCTCCCCGCCCGCCTCGCCGGTATTGACCACTCCACGCGGCTCGATAATCAACGCATGGCACTCTCGCTCGGCTCGGGTGATGTGTTCCGCACCCTTCGGAACTACGTAAAGCTGTCCTTCTCCCACTCGGACAACCCGATCTCGGAACTCGACGATCATCTCGCCTTGGATCACCAAGAACGCCTCGTCCGTGTCGTCGTGCTTGTGCCAGACGAAGTCGCCCTCGAACTTCACCAGCTTGAACTGGATGTCGTTCAGCTCCGCGATGACCCTCGGATGCCAGTGGTCGCTGATGGCAGCCAGCTTCTCTCGTAAGTCAATCGCATCAATCATTTCGGTTCTGCTCCGTCCGGGCTCAAGGGGTAAAGGTACATCACGATCCTGTCGTCCGACTCTTGTCCCCCAGTTGACCGATACAGGGCCCGGGCGGCCTCATTCTCCCATTCTGTTGCGACCCACGCTTCCACCGCACCGCGGCGCTGGCCCTCGTCGAGCAGGGCACGGACCAGCTGCTTGCCGAGCCCTCGACCCTGGAAGGCGTCATCGACACCGACCTCGTTGACAAACAGCTGCCTCGGCTTGTCGGGGTGGACATACACGATGCCGGTTGCCATTCCTACAACCACGCCCTCCTCCAAAGCAACAACCAAGATGTTGCTTGGATTAGCGAGGAACTCGACGAGAAGATCTGGCTGAACCGCATGATCGAAGACGCCGCTCGCCACGCGGTCGAGAAGGTGGGACTCCGATAGCTGAACCCGTTGGATCATGCGCGTTAAGCGTACCGGGACGCGCGCTATCGCGACGGTGGGTAGAGGAGCCCATCTCTCTCGACAACGCCGCCGGCTTCGAGGAGCTTCTCCAGCACGACGGAGGCTCTGGCGACGGCACTCGAGGTCGCACGTCGGAAGCCCAGCAAGGACCACGTTTCCTTGGCCGCCTCCGACTCGGTGATGCCAAAGGATCTGCGAACCACCGACTTCAGTGCGGCCGCAACCTCGGCCTGGGTGACGTACTGCGTCTTCCGTTCATCGTCCGGCCGGTCGGTCCAGTCTCTAGGCAACCCCAGCTGAGCGATCACCAGATAGTAACCGTCCTCAACACGCTGTACCCCGTCCAACTCGGCAATGATCGACTCAAACCACTGCCTGATGTTCGAGCCCACCCGACCGACTCCCATCGCTCCGCGCATTCGCGAGAGCAACAAATCATGATGGACCGGTCCTTCGGTGCGAATGATGTCGAAGGCATACGCCTTGAGCTCCTCGTGCGTTTCGGCGGTTCGGTGGGGTGCCGCATGGTACGGCCGCGTCAGGAACGAGTCGCGCGTCGGTGTTTCGACCTGCTCCACAAACTGCTCCTCGCTCGATGATCGATCGGGAAGGGGGTTGGCCTCGCTGGCCGAGATCGCGTCCTCGACCGCACCCAGTAGGCGGGCGATTTCGGCGTCGCGATCTTGCCACCAATCAGGCGACCAAATGCGATGCAGCCGCCAGCCCCGGTTCTCTAGGACTCGCTGTCGCAGTTTGTCGCGGTCGCGAGCGCTGCGAGCCGAATGGTAGGTCGCACCGTCGCACTCGATGCCGAGCGCGTATCGCCCTTGCTGGTGGGGATCGACCACGCACAAGTCGATCCGATACCCTTCGCATCCCACCTGCGAATGCACCTCGTATCCCGCCCTCTCAAGCGCGTCGGCAACTTCAATTTCGAAGGGCGATTCCGGTCCGTCACCCTCTTCTTGGGGCACGTAGAGCAATCCGCGCTCGGCAAACTGGAGAAACGCCTTGAGCGCGGCTACGCCCGCCCGACCCGCATCCGCCCGAATGTCGTCTGCCCGAAGATTGCTGAATACTTCGCATCGTCGTCGAGCACGGGTAAAAAGAACGTTCAGCCGCCGCTCGCCGCCTTCCTGCAGGATTGGACCGAACTGCTGGCGAATCACACCCGAAGCATCGCGACCGTAGGTGATGCTCACCATCACGACATCGCGTTCGTCACCTTGAACCGTTTCCAGGTTCTTCACGGACAGCGGCTCGTGTGGATGGCGCGCCCGGAAGGCGTTGAACTCAGCAGGATGTATTCGCTCCAGCTTGGCAACCTCGTCGTAGATGAGGTCCGCTTGCGGTTTGTTCATCGCCGCAACCAGCAGGCTCTCCTCGGGGTGGTTCTTGATGTGCGCGAGAACCGCCTGAGCAACCGCCTCGGCTTCCTTCGGATTGATGCGCTTACGAGTTCCGCTCTCGTAGACCGACTCCGCGCCATGACGAAACACCACCCCGATACGACGACCCTCCACTTCCACGGACGGACTTGGGAAGATGACCAGTTGCTTGTCGTAGAACAGCTCATTCGAGGGCTGAATGAGGGAAGGGTGTACGCTTCGGTAGTGCCAGCGAAGCATGGGGCGGCGCTTTGAGTCCGTCGCGACGGCTCCCAGGAGGGACAGGATGCTCTCTAGCTTTCGCGCCTCCGCGCCGTACTCGTGCTCTTCGTCGACTTCTTCCTCGCCCTCGTCGGCCAGCACCCGATCGAAGAACGACGTTGGCGGCATCTGCTTCGTGTCCCCAACCACGATGCACTGCTTCGCCCGAGCAATCGCGCAGAGCGCATCTTCGGGACGCACCTGCGAAGCCTCGTCGAAGATCACCATGTCGAACTCGGGCAGTTCAGGAGGAATGTGGATGGCCACCGAAAGCGGGCTCATCAGGAAAACCGGCTTAATCCTCAGAACCGCCTCGCCCGCCCGCGCCATCGCCCAGCGGATCGGCTTGTGCTTGCGGGTAAGGCCGCATTGGAGCTTGAGGGTGGCCAAGTTGCCGGTCGCCGAACCGAACGAGGGTAGCCGGCGATGATGCTCTAATCGTACTCGCGCGCGGTTGTAGCGGAGCTTGAAGTCGTCGAGGCTCTGGAACTCAGCAATCGCCTGCTCGTGGGCATTCCGCTCGAAGTTGCGCAAGTCGGGCCGCTCTTGCATCGCGAACTTGACCACCCCCGCGAAGTAGCTCCGCTGGTAGGTGGTCGCGAGCCGGGACGAGGCAAGGGGCCAGCGGTCGCTGAGTTCGATCACCTCTGCGGGCACGACCTCGGCGGCCTGGCGACGCGATTCGCGGAAGGCGATGTAGTCCGATAGCCGCGGCAAGTTCTGCTGCCAGTTGCGCGTCCGCGTGAGAAGCTCGCTCAGGTTTGTCTGGGATAGCGTCGCGAAAGGATAGTCGAGGGTCTGGGCAAGGGCACGGACTTTCTCCACCGCTCCCGTCACCGATTGTTCGGCCTGCGCGACGGCTTCCATGACTTCCGGGAGCGGAGTCTTGCCGGCGAAGAAGTCGAGCAGGCCAGACGGCAGCGTGCCTTGCTCCACATCCTGCCGGAGCGACAGCACCCACTCGAGCAGAACCTCTAACACCTTAGGCTCCGAGTCTACGCCCGCCCACTGCGTGCCGAAGAGCCGGTTCATCGTACCGTCGAGTTCTTTGAGTCGGGCATCGGCAGACTGGGCCTGCCGAACCTCCTCGATGAGGCTGAGTTGCCCCGCCGGATCTGCCGGAGCGGACTCGCTCAGCCACCCTCGAAGCGTGGTTCGCGCGCTGCGGAAGGCTCCCGAAAGGAACCGATACCAGCGCCCAGACCAGTCTTGGTACGCGACGGCGATCGCGCTCAGGTCCGCCGTCCATATCTCCGGTCGCACCTGGCTTCCCCGCGCGTGTCGAATCCGTTGACGCGTGTTCAGAGCCGCGATCGCCTCAAGGACGGCGGGGGTCTCCGCATGCCACGTCGCCGCTTTCAGGGCGACGCCATCGAGTTCGGGTGCGGCCTCGGCGCGCTCAGCACACCGCCGCAGCACCTGAATCCGGTCCAGCGTCGGTTCGACGTCCACTCGAAGTACATCACCCGCCGACTGCCACTGCGCGGCGGCTCGCTCCAAAGCCGCCATCGCCGCCGCCAGGTCCTGCTCCAAATCCATCCGCAGGGCAGGGTCGAGATACGCGATCTCCGATCCCCAGAAGGGATGCTCGATGGGCACCCCTAGAGAGTGTAAGCGCGCTTCCAAAGCCGTCAATCTGGGCAGGGCACGATCGATGTCCGCAACGGTCTTCCCTTTCAGCGCCGCAAAGTCAATTCGGCCCTCACGATCCTCGGGAGTCTCCTTTGGGAGCCGCGCGAGCCTCCCCATGGCGACAAACGGCGTCGTGCCGAACGGCTCTAGCGGCTCATTGACCGCGCGACTGTACCGAGTTAGCAAGTCGCGCAGCTCGGTCAGCCGTTGGACACGTTCTTGTTCGTCGACCAGCTTCAGGTTCCGCGAGACCGTGCGGTTGATCTCGGCATAGAACGCCTTTCGGTTAGCACCCTTGTCGTGGAGGTCGAGGTAGACATCCTTCAGTCCCGCTTCGTCGAGCCTCCTAGTGACGACTTCGAGGGCCGCGCGCTTGGCGGAGACGAACAGCACCGTTTTGCCCGCCGCCACCGCCTCGGCGATGATGTTCGTGATGGTCTGCGACTTGCCGGTACCGGGAGGGCCCTCGACCACCATCGAATACCCTTCGGCGGCTCGCACCATGGCGATCGTCTGCGAGCTGTCGGCATCGTACACCTCGTGACACTCCGCGACGGGCCGAACGTCGTCCAGGTAGCAGTCTCCGAAGACCTCGGAGTCGGCAGAGGCATAGCCGCCGCCGAACATGGCGACGAGGTCGGGATTCTGCCAGGGCTTGCGTCCGTCCGGCCAGTTCTCGCCCCCGAGATCGATGTACATCGCGTACTTCTCGTAGCTGAAGAAGCCGAGGTGGACTTCGTCCATGTGGACGGCCCAATCGCGCCGATCTCGGACCGTGGCGGCGACTTCGAGGAAGTAACTGGTGAGCGACTTCTCGTCATTCCACTCGGGGAGTCGGATATTGTGCTCGGCAAGCTTTGCCGAGAGCGGAAGATTCGTGCCGGGGTCGCCGCCCTCGTGCATCAAACGGACGCTGCCGTTGGCCAGGGTGATCAGCTTGACAGGAACGAACACGAGAGGCGCGCGAAAGGTCCGGTCGGAAGTCTCGCACCACTCGAGCGTGCCCAAGGTGAGGAACAGCGTGTTGATGCCGAGTTCTTCGCTCGCGAGGTTGGCTTCGCGCAGGATCGTACGCAGCTTCGGCTGGAGCACCGACTCATACTCGGTCGTGTTCAGCTTGGTGTCGGTCTTGTCCGGGGAAAAGGCGGGCTGACCGAGAAAGCCCTCCAACTCGGCAATGGCCTCCTCGCGGTGCCTCGCCATGCTGATGTCGTCATCCGCACCGAGCAAATCAGGATTGCTCTGTGCCCCTTCTCTCAGCGGGTCGGGTTTGCCAACGAAGGAAAACCGCTTGCCCTCTTCAACCAGCAACGTGAAAAGAGCGGTTGACTCTTCGCCTTCGATAACGATGCTGAGCCGCTTCGACGGCCGGTAGTTCAACATCCGGTTGCGTAACGTCAAGTCGAGGAGCTTCTCGCGAAGCGCCTCGATTTGATTCCGAACGTATGCCTCAGTCGGAGGGGGCATGCTTCAGTCTATCAGGAAATGAAAAGCGGGCCGGTCCACTGGACCGGCCCGCTCAGAGAGTCTACGAGTCGCGCCTTACTTGTCGCGGAGCGGCATGCCCATCGACTTCAAGAACACGCGCGCTTCATCGTCGGTCTTCGCCGTCGTGCAGATGACGATGTCCATACCGCGGATGCGGTCGAACGTGTCATAGGGGATTTCGGGGAACACCAACTGCTCCTTCAGACCCAACGCGTAGTTACCGCGGCCATCGAACGAGTTCGGCGAAAGGCCCTGGAAGTCTCGAATACGCGGCAGAACGACCGTCGCCAGCTTGTCCAAGAAGTGCATCGCGCGATCGCCGCGGAGGGTGACCTTGCAGCCGATCTTCATACCCTCGCGGAGTTTGAAGTTCGAGATCGCTTTGCGGGAGACGGTCGCCACCGGCTTCTGACCGGAGATCAGCGTAAGGTCGCGGATCGAGTTCTCGAGGTGCTTCTCGTCGATGCCGGTGCCCATGTTGATGACGATTTTCTCCAAGCGCGGTGCCTGCATCACCGACGTGTACTTGAAGTCCTCCATCAGTTTGGGGAGAACCGTTTCCTTGTAAACCTTCTTGAGACGGGGCGAAGGCAGCGTGCCAGTCACCGTCGGTGCGTTTTTATCTTTCCTAGCCATGTTGTTTTCTCGTTTCGGCAGCCTGATTACCGACCAGGCCTATGGGAAGTGGGGTTGATTACCCCTTGTTGATTGCTTCGACGTCGGGGAGATTCTCGCCGCTCTTCTTTGCGTAGCGGACGAGTTTGTCGTCGACCTTCTTGCGGCCCACGCGAGAGGGCTCGCCCGTCTTCGGATCCAGCACCATCACGTTGCTCACGTGGATGGGCACCGGGATTCGAACCCGAGCCGAACGCTCGCCCTGATAGCGCGCCTTACGATGCTTGATCGCCGCGTTCAGGGGCAAGAACTCCTCGGGATTCTCCGGGTTCTCCTGAAGCACCAAAACCTTCTGCTCCTTGGGAGCGACGACGGCGACCACGCCGATCTGGCCCTTGTCCTTGCCGGCGATGATCATTACCTTGTCGCCCTTTCGGACTTTCAGTTTGATGTGTTGCTTCTGTTGCTTAAGTTCAGCTTTGGTAGGCATGTTGTTAGACCACCTCAGGGGCCAGCGACACGATCTTCATGAAGTTCTTGTCGCGCAGTTCGCGGGCCACGGGGCCAAAGACGCGGGTGCCGCGAGGATCGTACTCTGCATCCTTCGGCTTCTTGGTGACGAGCACACAAGCGTTGTCGTCGAATCGGACGGTGCTGCCGTCGCTCCGGCGGGTCATCCGCTTCGTGCGGACGATCACGGCCTGGATAACGTCACCTTTCTTGACCGGCATGTTCGGGGTGGCAACCTTGACCGAAGCGACGATGATGTCGCCAACTCGGCCATAGCGCGGCTGCGAGCCCTTGAGTACACGGATGCACATGACATTCCGGGCACCGGAGTTGTCGGCCACTTTCAGTCTCGTAAACTGTTGAATCATTGCTATGCGTTCCTTCGTTCAATGGCGGATGGAGGAGTGCGCCTCCACCCGGCCGGATTACTTCACCTTTTCGATGATGCGGATGACTCGCCAGCGCTTGTCCTTGCTGAGCGGACGAGTCTCCATGATCTCGACGGTATCGCCGATGTCGCAGCTGAGTTCGTCGTGCGCCTTCAGCTTGTTCGTTCGGATGAGGACCTTGCTATACAGCGCGTGCTGTACGCGGCGCTCGATCTTCACGACCACCGTCTTCTCCATCTTGTTCGAGGTCACCAGACCGACGCGGACCTTTCGGCCCGCTCGCTCGGCGGCGTTGTTCTCAGTGGCAGCCATTACGCTTGACCTCCCTTCTTCTCGGTGATGAGGGTGTGGATCCGGGCGATGTTGTGTCGCCGGATCTTGAGGCTCGCCGTGTCGGTCATCTGTCGGAAGACCAGGTCACGGCGCGCTTTGTACAGCGACGCCTTCTCTTGTAGGAGCATCTCTTCCAGCTCAGGCACCGACTTCTCGCGGAGTTCTTTCGATTTCAGGTTCTTCATAAGCGTTAGGCCTCCGTCCCCGTGCTGGCCGCAAGTGCGGCGGCAGCTTCGGCTTCGAGCTCGGCCTTGGTCACGAACCGACACTTGATCGGTAGTTTGTGCATGGCAAGTCGCATGGCTTCCTTCGCCACATCGACCGGAACGCCATTCATTTCGAACATCACGCGGCCCGGCTTGACGACGGCGACCCAGCCCTCGACGCCCGCCTTACCCTTACCCATGCGCTGCTCGAGCGGCTTCTTGGTGAAGGGCTTGTCGGGGAAGATGCGAATCCACACCTTTCCGCCACGCTTGATGTGGCGGGTCATGGCGATACGAGCAGACTCGATCTGTCGGCTGGTGATCCAGGCGGCGTCCATCGAGACGAGCCCATATTCACCGAAGGCCACCGTGTTGCCACGGGTCGCCTTGCCGGCACGACGTCCGCGATGCTGTTTGCGGAACTTGGTTCGCTTAGGCATTAACATCTTCGGTTCCTCCTTCGGTTTCAGCCGCCGGGCGCCTTTCTTGGGTGCGCCGCTCAGGGAGCACTTCGCCCTTATAGATCCAGACCTTCACACCAATCGATCCGTAGACCGTTCGGGCGGTGGCGAATCCGTAGTCGATATCGGCCCGCAGCGTGTGCAGCGGAATCTTGCCGAACTTGTCGCCTTCGCTTCGGGCGATTTCCGAACCGTTCAGACGGCCGGCAACGTGCACCTTCATGCCTCGCGCGTTCATTCGCTGAGCACGCGTCATGGATTGGCGCATAGCCCGGCGGTGCGAGATTCGGCGCTCGAGCTGCGTGGCGATGTTCTCGGCCACGAGCTGCGCGTCCACTTCCGGCTGGCGAACTTCGGTGACGTTCACCTGAACCACGTTCGTCGCATCGATGCGGCGAACGAGGTAGTTCAGGTTGTCGGTCAGTTCGTCGATACCCTTACCGCCGCGGCCGATGATCGCACCAGGCCGCGCGGTGAAGATATTGACCTTCACGCGGTTGGCGGCGCGCTCGATTTCGACACGCGAGATGTTGCCGAGTCCATAGCGGTTCCGGATGAACCGTCGAATCTTCTCGTCCAACACCAGCGCAGGACCGTAGCCCTTCTTACCGTAAAACCAATGGCTATCGAAGCCTCGGATGACGCCGACGCGAAAGCCGACGGGATGAATCTTCTGGCCCATTTAAGCTCCCTTCTCCTCTTCGTTGGCTTCCACCGCCGGCTCTTCGGCCGGTGCTTCGGCAACCGTTTCTGGCTCAGCCGGAGTCTCTTCCGGGGTGGCCTCGACTACTTCTTCGACGACAGGCGTCTCGACAACTTCCTCGACCACCGGAGCGGCGGCCACGGCTTCCTCAGCCTTCTCTTCCGCCTTCTTCTTGCCCTTCTTGGGTGCGGCAAAGGTCGGTCGCGGCTTGGCCTTCGTGCCGTGCGGCTTGACGGCGCCAGCCGGTTCGAACTCTTCGACAATCACGGTGATGTGGCTCGTCTTCTTGAGAATACGGTTGCCCCGGCCCATGGCGCGAGGCATCATTCGCTTCATGCTTGGACCCTCATCGACCATGATTCGCGCGATCCGCAGATTCTCAGGATCGACTCCGTGATTCTCACGGGCGTTGGCCATGGCGCTGATGAGCACCTTTCGAAGCGCTTGCGCACTCTTGCTCGTGTGATATCGGAGCTCAGCGACGCACTGGGCGGCGGGTTTCCCGTTCACCTCGTCGGCCACGATCCGAACCTTGCGCGGTTGGACCCGGATGTATTTGGCTACAGCTTGTACTTGCATCTTTCCTTACCAACCGCCTTAGCGGATCTTGGTCCCCCGTTCCGGAAGCGATCCTCCGTGGCCTCGGTACGTTCGCGTCGGTGCGAACTCGCCCAACTTGTGGCCGATCATATTCTCGGTGACGAACACCGGAACGTGCTTTCGACCGTCGTGAACCGCAAAGGTGTGACCCACGAAGTCAGGGGTGATGGTCGAACGTCGCGACCACGTCTTGATCAGTTTCTTCTCACCGGATACATTCATGGTGAGCACCTTCTTCATCAGGTGATCGTCCACGAAGAACCCTTTCTTTAAGCTTCTTGCCATTTGTCTCCTGTGTTAACCATCGCCCTTGCGGGCGGGCAGTGCACTACGTGCGATTACTTCTTCGACCTCCGTCGAACAATGAACTTGTCGGTGCGCTTGTTCTTTCGAGTTCGCTCACCCAGAGCCTTATTGCCCCAGCGATCGACGGGGCCCTTCTTACGGCCAACCGGCGACTTCGCTTCACCACCACCATGGGGGTGATCGCGCGGGGACTTGACGACACCACGGACGTGCGGCTTGCGGCCCAGTCCTCGGTTCTTACCAGCCTTACCGATCGATTCGTTCTCGTGCTCGGCGTTGCCGACTTCACCCACGGTGGCGCGGCAGGTGGCGTGCACCATCCGCATCTCGCCGCTGGGCAAGCGAAGCGTGACATAAAGCCCTTCCTTCGCCATCACCTGGGCAGCTGCGCCCGCGGATCGGACGATCTGGCCGCCACGGCCCGGGTTCAGCTCGATGTTGTGAACGAGCGTACCGAGAGGGATGTTGCGAAGTTCGAGCGTGTGGCCCGGGAGGATGTCGGCACCCTCGCCGCTGCGCACCACGGTGCCCACCGCCAAGTTCTTCGGCGCGAGGATGTACCGCTTCTCGCCGTCCATGTAGTGGAGCAGCGCAATGCGACAGGTGCGGTTCGGATCGTATTCGATCGCGGCGACCTTGGCATCGATGCCATCCTTGTTCCGCTTGAAGTCGACCATTCGGTAGCGCTGCTTGTTGCCGCCACCCCGGTTGAACGACGTGATGCGTCCGGTACCGTTGCGGCCGCCACTCTTGCTAATCGAAGAGGTCAGCTTCTTTTCAGGCTTGCCTTTGGTGACTTCGGCGTACGTCGAGGCGACCTTAAAACGGCGCCCCGGCGAAGTCGGTTTCATACGCTTGACTGGCATCTTAGACTCCGTAATCCTCTAGCAACTGGCCCTTGGCGAGCGTGATGATGGCCTTCTTGCGTGCGGCTCGATAGCCGGTTCGCGCGCCCACACGCCGCTTCTTGGCAGCCATGTTGATCGTGCGGACGGTCTCGACGGCGATCTTCTCGTCGTCCTTCTTGCCCGCGTTGTAAATCTCCTCGATGGCCCGCTTGATCTCGATCTTGTTGGCATCCGGAGCGACGATGAACGTGTACTTTCGCTGAAGATCCTTTTCGTCGCGGATTCGGGGGTCGCCATAAGAGGCGGATACCGACCGCTCGGTGATGTGGGGCTTCAAAATGATGTCGTAGCAGCTCTTCACTTCGCCCATACCTCCTCGATCTGCTTAAGCGCGTCCTGGGCGACCACGATCTTGTGGGCAACCGCAAGGTCACGCGCGGAGAATACGTCGGTTTTCACTTCGGCACTCGTGCTCGGGGCGGTCTTCACCACCACGTTAGGCAGATTGCGGAAGCTCCGGTAAGTCTTCTCGTCGATGGCGGGGATGATGACGAGCACCCGCTTCGCTTCGGCGACACCAAACGCGGCGAGGAACGCGGTTGCGTCCTTCGTCTTCGGCGCGGCGAACACGATCTGATCGACAACCTGAACGTCACCCGACTCGATCTTGGCGTTCAGCACACCAAGGATCGCGGCGCGGCGCTCCTTCTTGTTGACCTTCTTATCGTAGTCGCGAGGCTTGACCGCGAGGGCCATGCCGCCGTGGGTGAAGTGCGGAGCGCGGATCGTTCCCTGTCGGGCGTTACCGGTCTTCTTCTGCTTGTACGGCTTTCGGCCACCACCGCGAACTTCCGACCGCGTCTTGGCACTCTGCGTACCCTGGCGCGAGTTGGCTTCCTCAGCGACGACGGTTCGATGGACGACCGACTGATCCGGCTTTGCCGCCAAGATCGCTTCGCTGAGCTTGTGCGTGCCGACCTTCTTGCCGGCTGTGCTCTTGATTTCGAGATTTGCCATGGTTACCTGACCGCCTTGTTGATGGTCACGAGGGCGCCGTTCGGGCCCGGGACGCTACCCGTCACCAGGATGAGCCCGCGCTCGACGTCGACTTGGAACACTTGCATTCCCTTCTGAGTGACGCGGTCGGTACCCATTCGGCCCGGCTTCTTGGTGCCCTTGAAGACGCGCTGGGGACCGGTCGCACCGCTGGAGAGCGGTCGGCGGTGCGTCATATAGCCGTGGGTCATGTGCTGACCCCTAAAGTGGTATCGCTTCACGCCGCCGGCGAAGCCGCGACCCTTGCTGATTCCCGTCACCGTGATCTCTTCACCAGGGGCAAAGATGTCGGCGGTGATCTCTTGGCCAAGCTCCACGCCGTCGACGGCGTCGACTCGGAACTCGCGCAACGTGCGCAGATTCTTGTTCACGTTGGCTTTCTTCAGGTGGCCGTACTTCGGGAAGGTGAGTTGCTTCTCCTTCACGTCGCCATAGCCAACCTGGACAGCGGCATATCCGTCACGCTCGATCGTCTTGATCTGCGTAACGTACACCGGCCCCGCCTGGATGACGGTCACCGGCACCATTTTTCCCTCTTCGGTGAAGAGGTGGGTCATTCCTATCTTAGTTCCGAGGATTCCCGGCAGCATTCAACACTCCTTGCTGCATTCGCATTGCGAACACATGAGATTTCTATCGTTTCAGCTTCGCGCGCTCTCGAACGGATCGGGTGCCGTTGCCCAACGTGGGGGCGGCGCCGTTCGCAGCTATGAAGCCGTCGATGAGCCCTGGCATGCCAAGGCCAGCGAATATGATACCCGCGAGGGACACTGAAGTCAAGGGGTGCGCGGAATGGCTCGGATTGGTTCGGATTGTCCGGGTCTGAGCGACGGGCCCCGCGCGCCTCTTGGCTGATCACCTTTCATCGAGCAAAGAGCTAACCCGAGCCACCCGACAACCCCGAACCTACCGGGCATTTCACGGAACATCTTCAAGCTAGATGGCGTCGTAACGACTGTAGCGCCGAGGTTCACACGGAGGGGCGACCTGTAGGGAGCAGGGGGTGAGGGCCCGCTATTCCTACCGGATCGTGAAAATGCGGATAAATTCTGGCGTCGGCATCTCAGAAAGGGCCTGGCCCTGTGGAAAGAGCTAGTCAAGCGGTTAGAGACATCACACGAGGGGTGGGATAGAGACAATGCCAATGCCAACGACCACAAGAACGGACTCCGGCGGACGTGCCGTTCGATTGACCAAGCGAGAGATCGAAGTGCTGAGCTTGATTGCTCAGGGAAACAGCAGCAAGGAAGCGGCGGACTCCCTGTATGTATCCAAGCGAACGGTGGATTTCCATCTGGCGAACATTTACGACAAGCTTCAGGTTAACAATCGAGTACAAGCGTTCCGAGCGGCGACGCGACTGGGACTGATTCCTTTCGAGCCTACGTTCGGACCGGCACGCGGCGACGCGGCCTAAGAGAGCACGGGTTCTTAAGGTTAAGGCCTCGCTGGGGAAATCTAGCGGGGCCTTCTTGCTTTTCTTTGCACCGATTTCCTTGCCTTGCCTCGTCCCTTAGGCATGGAGACTTTTGGCAGCCTGCTCGCTCAGCAAGTCCAGATGGAAGGCAATCCGATCGTCGCGCTGATCTCTGGCGTCGTCGGCCTCTTCTTCTGGCTCGGTCTTTACATCGTTATGGCGGTCGCCCTAATGACGATCGCGAAGAAAACCAACACCCCCAACGAATGGTGGGCTTGGGTGCCGATCCTGAACATCATCCTGATGCTCCAGATCGCCCAACTGGAGATCTGGTACATCGTCCTGCTGTTTATCCCGTGCGTGAACCTCTTCGTCGCGATCTACACCTGGTGGAAGATCGCCGAACGGCGAGGAAAGCCCGGCGCGATATCGATCCTCATGATCGTCCCGTTCATCAACTTCTTCGTCCCGCTCTACATCGCGTTCAGCGATTGACGGTTCGAAGCCGCTTGTACATCTCGTGAAGGAGCACGGCCTGGCCGCCGTGGTAGGAGTCGTGCTCCACGAGATGCGCGAGAATCCAGCGGTACGTGAACGAGTTCTTCTTGCCCCGCGACAGGACTTCCACCGATTCGACCTGGTTGCGGATGTAGTCGAGGTTCACGGCTCGACGATCGTCGAGCAGCTCCAGGTACCACATGAGCGGCTTCTTGGGAGGCTTCGGCCAGTAAGCCTTGTATTGATCCAACTCCCGGTTGTAGATCGCCTCGGGCGTCGTGGCGTCGTCAGCTTCGCCGGCTCCGATACACCGGAGCCACCAGTTCTCCGCGTCGATGAGGTGCAGGATGATCCCGCCGATCGACGGTCCGTTCTCGTAAGGTTGCCATATGACTGCGGCCTGCGACGCCCGCCCGAGGTTCTCGCGCCACTCCCGCGTGCCGTCTTGCAGGGTGGCCATCAACAACCCAAGTTCGGGATGGGATTCTCGATCAGGAGCGACATCGTAGAGCATAACCTTCAGATTATCACGGCTATCGCAGTCAAGGGCGGCCAAAAGTAAGGTAAGAACCGCCCGTGTGGCGAGTGCGCATGCTCGGAAGGTTCGAGGTGATTGGCGAAGAAGGCCAGCCTGCGGTCTTTCGTTCGCGCAAGGTCGGCTGCTTGCTTGCCTTTCTATGCTTGAACCTCGGGCGCCCGATCTCGAACCACACGCTCAAGGAGTTGCTTTGGCCCGACTCGGACGGCGACCGACAGTCCCAGAGCCTTCGCCGGGCAATCACCGACCTACGCGACGCCCTGGAGACGAACACGAGCCGGGGCCGGCTGGTCCACACCGAATCAGGCTCGGTCGCGCTCGACGAGGACGCGATCGACTTCGACGTGCGCCGGTTCGAGTCGCTGCTCACGTGCCCGGTCGATTCGGAGGACTACATGGTTCGAGCCGCCGAGGCTCTGGCGCTGTATGCCGGACCCATCTCCGCTCCCCTCGAGGATGAATGGGTGTATCCGTATCGACGGCAGTATGAAGAGGAGTACTGCGCGGCGGTCGAGCAGTTCTGTTCGTCACTGATCGCACACGGCCAAGCGGCACAAGCGGTCCGCATTGCGAACACGGCGCTGCACGTCGCACCTTTGCGTGAGGAACCGTTTGTTGCGTCGATTCGGGCGCACACCGCGGCGGGCAATGCCAGCATGGCCCTCCGACAGTTTGAGGCGCTCGAGCAGATGCTCGACGACAACTTCGGCCAAACCCCTTCCGAGCGCGCGCTGGAGGCCCTCGAGAGCCAATCCGTAATCGGCGCACCCGTCCGGAGAGTCGAGATCCCCGAATCCGGAGGGGCCGTCCCATCGGAGTCGCGGTTTTACGTACGCCGCGAAGCCGACGAGCAGTTTGAAGCCGCGCTCGACGCCGACGAGGGCGTGCTCATCGTGTTCGGCCCGCGCCAAGTTGGAAAGACTTCCCTGCTGGCGCAGATGGCGGACTATGCCCGCGATCAAGGTCGGCAGGTCGCGGTTACCGACTTCCAATCGCTCAGTTCCTCCGAAGTCGGGCGCGTAGTTCCGCTCTACCACAGCCTCCTCCACAGCCTGGCGACCCAGTTGGACGTTGACTACCAACCGTCGTGGAATGAGTGGGTGGGGCCAAACTCGAACCTAAACAACCTGATCGCGGACGTGCTGAAGCGCACCCCCCACCGCGTGGTGTGGGCGATGGACGAGGTCGACCGGTTGTTTGGAGCCGACTACTCCGACGACTTCTTCGGTCTGATCCGCAGCTGGTACAACCGCCGAGCCCTTGATCCGGCCGGACCATGGCGAAAGCTGACGATCGCGATCAGCTATGCGACCGAAGCCCATCTGTTCATCAAGGACATGAGCCAATCCCCGTTCAATGTGGGCGTGCGGGTGAACTTGAGGGACTTCACGAGCGCGGAGGTCGAGGATCTCGCCCGGCGCTATGGAGACGCAACTCGCAAGCACGTTGGCGACGTCTACGCGCTGACCCATGGGCATCCCTTCCTCACCCGTAGGGCACTCGGCTACCTCGACGGCGGAACCGGGATCGGCATGTTGAACCAGCTTGCCGACTCTGATGAAGGTCCGTTTGGTGACCACCTGCGGAGGTTGAAGGAGGCGGTCCACCGCGACCCGGAGACCCTGGCCGAGGTCCGCCGGGTGTTGGATGGCGATGACACGGGCGACCCCGCCGTTCGAAGGCGGCTGGTGTCCGCCGGGGTGCTGTTAGAGACCGGCCCCGGAAGCTGGACGTTTAGGGTGCCGGTTTACGAGGCGTACCTGCGGCGGGTTTTGTCTTAGGCGTGTGCCAGGGCTGGCTATCAAACACGCGAATAACGCCATCCAGGCAGTCGACCTTGACTTTCTTGCCGCCCTTGATAAACGTGGCCCGATCACCATAGTTGGGACTTGGGGGCCGATCGGACTTGATGGGTTCGTAATCAAAGGTAAAGAGTTGCTCTCCGCTCTTGAGGTCGTGCAGAGTCGCGGAAGCACCAAGGTTGCTGAGGGTGAAACGTGTGAGGTCAGGCGAAAAACTGACGGCAAAGGTCCGAGCTCCTGGGAAGACTTCGTACATCACCTTATTGGACTTCAGATCCCAGAAGTAGGCGGATCCCAGCCCGGTTACCGCGACAAGGTAGCGACTCTCCGGACTGACATGAAGATGACCGAGCGGAGTCGAAGGGAACGGCAGCTTGTTCTGCACCTTACCCGTCGTCGGGTCGATCTTGACGATGTCACAGTGCGCAGGATTATCTCCTCCGGTGAAGGCGGCAATCACGGTCGTGCCTTTGTCCGCGGTCACCAAGTCCCACAGACTCCGACCGAGATCGAGTCGTCGCATGAACTTACCATCCTCCGTCGCGTAGAACAGCAAGCTGCCCTCATCATACGCCAGAAGGACGTACTTCCCGGCGACAGATCCCGTGATCTTCATCGGCATCTGCGCCTTCAAATCCTCTGGTACCTTGAGTCTGGTAATGCTCCGCAAATCGGCAAAGTTAAGGAGATGTACTTCCACTTCACTAGCATCGGAACACGCAACAACCCATCTTTGTGAGAGTGGAAACTCGTTCAACCATGTGACTGCCTTCGATGAGATCTTCCACTTGTCCTCCACTTTCAGGGTAGGGACAGACAGCTTCTCGATTGTGCCATCTGCCAAGCCAACATAGACCTGGCCATGCACAGACCGCACGGTTCGCATCAAAGTACCACCAAGGGATCGACGGTACACCTGCCCGTTCGCGTTATCCCTGGAAAACAACTTTCCATCGATCGTGATGCCATACACTGCGGACTCGTTATCGGGCAGCGAGGTCCCTCGGATGTCCAGCTCGCCCGTGGGATAAGATCGAATCGCGGCACGAAGTCCGATCTTCGAGACCCTAAGGACCGAACGATCATCGATGGAGGCCACATGGTACGAATCTGCGACGAAGTGGACATCTTTAACCGAGGTCCGATGACCCGCAAGGGATGCTAGCAGCTTTCCAGAAGCCACGTCATACACCCTAACGACTCCGTCCAGAGTACCAACGACGATTCGGTCACCCTTGGGAGAGAATGCCATCGCGTAGGGGCGAATCTCGGGACCGTCGAACGTCCGAATGATGTTCAAGTCTTCGGTCGACCGTAACTCGAGTCGACGCGGATCCCAGTTCCAAGCGAAGAAGTGGCGGCGATCCGGACTAATGGTGAGGTGGTTGCCCCAGTTGGGCCAAAGGTCTCTCATCTCCAGCATATGCTGCTGCGTGCCCTTGGTATCCCAACGGATGAGCTTTCGACTTTGATGCAGGCTGATGATGGAACCATCGTGCAGGAACTTGGCCCCGGTCGTGAATCCTTCACCAGAAACAAGGGTTGTATCCTTCAGAGTATCGAGGTGTCTGGAGTAGAGAACTGGCCCGTTGGATCCGCTCTCACTCCAAAGAATCATATTCGCTTCAGGCAGCACATCCCAGACTCTTAGCAATGGTTTGGGACCGGAGACGATCTTGCCGGTCTCCTCATCCCGAACAACATTGACATACTGCGCCAAGGGTCGGAGGACTTGGAAGCGACCAACCTGGATATCGAAGTAGTGGCCTTTCAACGCAACTTCGGCGTGGGTGGCCGAGGCTGGAGTGACATGTACTGCACGACGGGGGGAATGAGCGATCAACCGACCTCGTTGATCGATGGCCAACCTTGAATCAGGGTCCAACTGCTGCTCATACACGTACTCGCCCAAGCGCAGGGACGCGTGGCCCCACTCCCAGCCCTTATTCGGATAGTCCCGTGCACGGTCGAGGAAGGTAGCGGCTCGCATGAGTTGGTTCTTTGACAGAGCGAGGCCCATAGCGTTCATCATGCCGTTGTAGCTGCTCTCGGACAGAGCCGCCGAGGTCCTTTCCAAGTTGGTAAGCGCGTCTCTGCGCCCTTCGGAGACCCTCTCCAGTTCCCGGTTCTTGACTTCAAGTTCGCGCAATGATGCTGCGCGAAGGCCAGAGAGTCGCAAAAGTTCCTGGTTGCGGAGATCGATTTCGGCCAGCGACCTCGCACGCTCCTCTGAGAGTTGCGACACTTCTTTGGCGCGCTGCTGTAGATTCTCCAGCGTGCGCGCTCGTTCATCCGAAACGCGCTCCAACTCACCCGACTGCTGCTTCAGTTCGCGAAGTGCCTGTTCACGGTCGTAGGCGAGCCAGTTGCGATTGACGGCAAGCGAAGTCACGCCCAGCACAATCACCCCCGCGACCGTAGCGGTGCGCAGCAGTGCGACCCGAGCGGCGCCTCGTTGGCGACGCAACTCCGCATCGGGAAGGCTGCTTCGTCGCCAACGTTCGTCAAACACCATGCGATAGAGCCGGTTACGAAGCGCGAGCGCTCGTCGATCTTCGAGGCCGACTCCGGCAAGGCGAAGGGTAGCGACGATCGGGTTCTCTTCGCGGGTCTCGATTCGCTGACCTTTCAACAACTTCCCATAAAGTTCGAGAACCTGGATGCGGCGCTCTTCGGGCGAGAGGCCGGGGACATCGGGATCGAGCAGCCGCCGTTCGACATCGGCGAAGTTGGGTTCTCGCTGACGACCCTCGGGGGTCAGAAAGATCCGCCGCACCAGGGTATCGACATCGCGTTTGGTGTGCACCCAATCGTTGGCCTCGATATGGCTGCACAAGAGTTGGGTCAGGTAGGGATGGCCGTTCAACCAGTAGTGCACCCGGGCCATCAGCTTAGTGCCATCCCGGTTCGGGCCGTCGAGCTTCTTTTCGTACGAGTTCGTATCCTCGACTTCGAAGTCGGCGAGGTCGATCCGGCGGCCGATATTGAATGGAGTGATCTCAGGGTTGCGGATGAGTTGGCCGGGGGTGGCAACTCCGACCAAGCAAAAGGTCAGACGCTCAAAGCCCTTGGCTTCCGAACGCCGGTTGAAGCAGTCTCGGATCGCAGCAAAAAACTCGTCGGTCGCAAACGGAAGCGCACGGACGAAGTCGACCTCGTCGATGAAGACGACCAAAGGGACGTCGAGCTTCGGTAAGACGACGTCGCGGAGCGCGCCAATCCAGCGGGCCAGGGGACCGACGGCCTGCTGGTCGCGCCAGTAAGCAAACACCTCGTCGGAGAGAACGAGTTCGTCGCCAATCTCACTGAGCAGACCCGCGTACCATTGCTCGGTCGTCACGTTGGCTCCAATGCGCTGGAGATCCAGTTTCACGGTCCTTATTCCGCGTTCTCTGAGCTTGACCATCGCGCGGGCAACCAGAGACGACTTCCCTTTCTGGCGCGAATCGAGCACAAACACGTACTCGCCCGAGGACAGCGCGGCAAACAAGTCGGCGTCGGCTTGCCGCTCGATATAGCTCGGCGCGCTGGGATCCATGGTTCCGCCGGGACGGAAGAAGGACTTCGAGGCATCCATAGTCCACATGATACAAATCTGTTGTGACGAAAATCGTCACACCTTTTTCACAGTTCATCCCTTATCATGGGTCTGAAGGCACCCGTTCCATGTGACCGGCGCCGAGATCGGAGGGAGATCACAGAATGAGACTGACTCTTAAACACGGAGGGCTTGCCCTTCTCGCCATCGCCGCGACTGCGCAAGGGCAGGCCGATGTAGCCAACCCGAGGCTCACCGCCGCCGTCCACGCTCGATCCGCCGAGGCGCTTCGGGCCAATCCGCTGCTCGACCACAACCCGTATGCGGTGCTCGTGCGATTCGACTCGCGGGCATCCGAAGAGGTGCGTAACCTCGCGCGGAGCTTCACCGGCGCGGTCAAGCTTCGGGGATACCCACTGGTGCCCGGACTTGAGTTGGTCAGCACGGGCGGACGCAGCCCCGGGGCCATGGTGGCTGCGTTGAGATCGATGCCGGGAGTCCTGTACGCCGAGCCGGATGTGGTGATGCACACGGCTCAGAATCAGCTGTTCCCCCGAAACACCAACTTTCAGCCTTACCAATGGAACATGCATAACACGGGGACGGCCTTTAACAGCTGGCAACCTACTGCCGGAGCTGACGTCAACGCTCCGGAGGCTTGGTACGTGAACACCGGGGATCCGAATTTCGCAATCGCCGTCATCGACGGCGGCGTCGAGTACTGGCGCGACCGCATCGACGACAACATCTGGACCAACCCCGGAGAAGTCGCCGGCAACGGAATCGACGACGACGGGAACGGCTACGTGGACGACATCCACGGATGGGACTTCTCGGCGGGCGACAACGATCCCGATGATGAAAGCGGGCACGGGACGCACGTGGCCGGCATCATCGGTGCCGAAGAGAACGAAGGCGGCGGCGTGGTCGGCATGATGTGGCAGTGCAAGATCATGTCGCTGCGTTGCTTCGACGCCAATGGAAGTGGCTACATGTCGAACGCCGCGCTTGCCGTGCAGTACGCCGTTCAGAAGGGCGCGAAGGTCTCGAACAACAGCTATGGCTACGGGACGAGCTCGATCATCCAGTCGCTTTACGACGCGATCCAGGCGGCAGGCAACGCGGGCCACATTTTTGTGGCGGCGGCGGGCAACAACGCGCAGAACATCGACAGCAAGAACGGTAGGTACTACCCGGCGGGATTCGACTTGCCGAACATCATCAGCGTGGCCGCAACCACCATGAACGACCAGCGAGCGTCCTTTAGCAACTACGGCAAGACGTCGGTGGACATCGGTGCTCCAGGAGACACCATTCTCAGCCTGTACCTGCTCGATTGGGGCGGCCCCGGCTACACCCAGCGCTGGCTCAGCGGCACCTCGATGGCGGCCCCGCATGTTGCAGGCGTCGTCGGGCTCGTTTGGGCGGAGAATCCGACCTGGACGTGGACGCAGGTCAAGAACCAGATCATGAGCACCGCTCGTCCGATCGCGGGACTTGCCAACGTCACCGTGACGGGTGGCGTGGTCGACGCCGGGGCCGCGCTTGGCAATGGCGCGCCTCCGCCTCCATCGCCTCCCGCGGCTCCGGGTACCCCGACGCTATCGAATCTGAGCGGACTCCAAGTGCAGATCGCTTGGGCCGACAACTCGAACAACGAAGTCGATTTTCTCGTCGCCCGCGAGAAGAAGGGGAGCGGTAACAAGTGGGTCGGAGCAACGACCCTCCCGCCGGTTGCCGCCAACACAACCTCCACCGTTGATGGCACGATCACGTCGACTGGAACCTACCGGTACCGCGTGCAGGCTCGAAATGCAGCGGGAACGTCGGCCTGGACCTCCTGGGTACAGATCAACCGCTGATCCCCCACGATCGGCCCGCCGCTCAGGGGGACGGCGGGACCGAACCTTCACGAACAGACACCATGGCAGAACTTCCGCACCGCATATGACCTCTAAGCCTCCGTCTTGCTCGGGCGGGGGCTCTTCTTATGCTTCGCGGGAGTTGTTCTTGGGATCGAACCGAGCGCGGAGCCCGTCACCTACGAAGTTCAGAGCGAAGATCGTGATGCTGAGCAAGACGCACGGCCACACCAGCAACACCGGATGCGAGTTCATATCGCCGCGGGCATTGTTGATCATGCTGCCCCAGCTCGGAGTCGGCGGCTGAACGCCAATCCCCAAGAAGCTGAGCGTGCTCTCGGCAAGGATCGTGCCTGCCATGTCGACCATGCTCACCGCGAGCAAGATTCCCCACAGTTGCGGCAGGATGTGCTTGAGAATCAGGTAGCGCGTCGAAGCCCCGGCGGCGCGCGCGGCGGCGACGTACTCCCGGTCCTTCAGCGATGCCAACTGAGTCGCGACCAACCTCGCCACTCCCGGCCATGACGTGATCGACAACGCGACAATCACCGGAATGACGCCGGTCGACCACACGCCGATGATCAGCATGGCGAGCAGGATGTCGGGGAAGGCGAACATGCCGTCGGTGAACCGATTCACGACGTTGCGCAGCCAAGTCGGCGAGAATACGCCGAGGGTGCCCATCGTGATGCCGACGGTCAGGGCAATCATCTGGACGACGATGCCGACGAAGAGCGAGATGCGGGCCCCGGCGGCAAGTCGGCTGAGGATGTCGCGGCCGAGTTCGTCGGTACCCAGCAGATGATCCCCGCTCGGCGGCTGGAAGGGCGGCCCGGTCTTGAGCGGATCGGGGCCAAAGATCGGATAGAGGACGGCGAAAGCGATGAGCAGGACGACGAAGCTCAAGCCGGCCATAAGCAAGGGATCGCGTCGGCGTTTCAAACCTGGGCCTCCCGAATGCGCGGATCGAGCGCGGGCAGCAGTAAGTCGACGATCAGATTGATCGCAAGGAACATCAGTCCCGTGACGATGATGCAACCCTGCACGACGGGGGCGTTCGTCTGTTTAATCGCCTCGATCGTCTCGCGGCCCAGCCCGGGAAGCAAGAAGAAGCTCTCGGTCACAAATGAGCCGGTCAGCAAGAAGCCAAAACTGGTGCCGGTCGCGGTAACCACCGGCAGGATCGCGTTTCGCAGGGCGTGTTTGATGACCAGGCGCCGGAACGGAACTCCCTTCGCGATGGCGGTTCGGATGAACTCCTGCTGCATCGTCTCGATCATGCTGGCGCGGGTGAGGCGGGTAAGCATCGCGGCCGGGCGGGCTGAAAGCACGACGACCGGCAAGATCAGATAGAGCCAGTCGGCTTGCTTGCGATTCGTCGACCACGAGTCGGCTACGTACACGCCAAAGCTGCCATAGATGTAGTCGTTCAGGTAGTTGTTGAAGAGGATGGCAAGCAAGGGGCCCAGCACAAACGCAGGCACCGTGACCCCGAAGGTGCTGAGCGTGAGCACCGCCCGATCCGCGCCCCGGTTTTCGTAGATTGCGGCCAGGGTGCCAAGCGTCAGGCCGATCGTCACGGCGAGCAGAATCGCGACCATCGCGAGCCGCATGGTCATCGGCAGGTTTCGTTTGATGATGTCGATGACCGGCTCGCGGATGCCGAGGTAGCTTTCGCCGAAGTCGCCCCGCGACATCTTGCCGAGCGTCTCCACGTAGCGCACATGCCACGGGCGGTCGAGACCCATGTCGCGGCGGAGTCGCTCGATCTGGGCGAGCGTCGCCTTCTCGCCCGCGCGGACGGTCGCGGCATCTCCGGGAGCAAGCTCGTCGGCAATGAACGCGACGAACGTGATGAAGATCAAACTCACCACGCCAAAAAGCAACCGTAGCAGGATGGCTTTGGCTAGCCGCACGACGTGCGATTATACGCCCATAATCCCCTATGGCCCTCGATCTCACCGACGTCACCAAACTGCTCGAGTCCCGGAGACGGGAGCGAGCACGGTCGCGGGTCGCTCCTGCGGACCCGATCGAGGTTCGCCGTTGCCTCGGATTGGAGCCTTTGCCTCCCCGCACGGACCTGCACCTGCAGCAAGTGTCGCGGACAGACTTTGAAGGCTACGTGGTCGAGCGGTGGCAGTTCGAATCGCAGCCGGGAGTCGTGGTGCCCGTGTCGGTCTACCGCCCCGCAGCCGACGGGCCCCACTACGCCATCGTGTACGCCGCCGATGCTTGGGGCGATGGTCGTAATGCCGAATGGGCCCAGAGCTTTGGCATCGCCATGGCCCTTCACGGATTTGTGACCCTCGCCCTCGATCCGCCGGGCGTCAGCGACCGGGCCGCCATGGGCGATCGAAACGACCCGACGCTGGCGGACGCCGCGCCGGCTCTCGGAGTGTACGTCTGGGACTTGCTGCGGACGCTCGACGTTGTCGTCGCGCTGGGCGGATTGCTCATCGAGAAGGTGGGATTGACCGGCGCAGGTTATGGGGGCGACGCCGCTTTGCTCGCCTCCGTTCTCGATGAACGGTTCTACGCCGTCGCCGTGACGGGGTGCGGACACAGTCAGGAGTCGCACGTGGCAGGCGCGTTCACATCGGTTCCCGGCTTGAGCGAACTCGGAGATTGGGCGCACTTACTGGCGGTTCGTGCGCCGAAACCCCTTTCGCTCATGGTCGCCGAAGAAGACGATCCGGCCGGGGTCGAGGCCACGCACAAGAAGCTCGCGGGATCGTATCGGCGCTCGGAAGGCAACCTGGGCTGGACCCGCTTCCTCGGAGCGCGCGACTACACGAGGCGGATGCGCGAGGCGGCAGCCGCGTTTTTCCGTCACCACCTTCAGGGCGAGCCGGCGGCGCCGTATGCGGTCGAGCCGCGCCCGCTGACGGACAGCGCGACCAATCCCCACCCGGCGGGGACGGTTGCCGCCGACCACCTAAGCCAACCGGTCGGAACCGCCGGATTCCTCGAGTTGCGCCGGACAGCGCTCGCCAAGCCCTATCCGGGCAAGGATCCCGAGCTTCGGGCTTGGGGCAAGCATGGGCGGGTCGAGCCGCCCGAGGCAGCAGAGTCGTTACGGCTCGTCGATGCGGGCGAAGCGACCGGAGTGACGGTCTTGCCCGCCTTGCCCGACGCGGCGCTCATCGCATCGGGATTGAGCGCGCCCGAGTTCTACGCGCAGGTCTTGCATCTCGTGTTGCCGGGCGGGCCGGAGGGTTGGGAGCCGTTGGCGCTCACCGGCGACTCGCTGTCTGCGGTGATCGCTTCGGTCCGGACCCTGATAAAAGCGAACGATCCGCCGCCGATCGTGAAGTCGATCGATGCGGAAGGTCCGCTCGCCAGCTTGACCGCGAAGTTCTTTACGCGCTACCGCCCCGATGTCGCGATCCGAACCACGCACGATGTGCGCAGTTGGGAAGAGGTTGCATCTCTCGGTTTGCTGGTTCCGGGCGCACGGTATCGTCCTTGGCCGTGGCCCAGCGAGAGCGTGGCTCCACCGGTGCCGATCGAAGAGCCGGTCGAGGCCTCGCCGATGCTGTTCGAGGACTCCGAGCGGGGCGTTCCGATTTGGGTTGAGGATGACGGGCCGCCGGCTCCGGAGACCGATGTGGATCAGCCCTGACGCACGCGCATCTGTTTGGGCGTTGTGCCCTCTCTGAGCCCGTCGGAGTCCCGGCTGGCTAATCAAGGCGCCTTGTGGGTGAAGGGATGCGTCGTGCCCTCGCACTCACGCCAATGTGCCCCACGTGTTGAACTGGCTAATAACCGACAAAAAAACCCCTCGCAATGATGCGAGGGGATGGACATCTAGCTAGGCCTTTATCGCTTGATGTTGATCAGGTCCTGCAGCATTTCGTCGACCGTGGTGACGACCCGGGTGTTCGCCTGGAAGCCACGCTGGGTGACGATCAGCTCGGTGAACTCGGTGCCGATGTCGACATTCGACTGCTCGAGAAAGCCGGCGTTGATGATGCCGCGGCCGCCGGACTTGGGCACGCCGATTGAGGCGATTCCCGAGTTGTCGGTCTGACGCCACTGGTTGCTGCCGATGCGCTCCAAACCGCCCGAGTTCGGGAAGTTGGCGAGGGCGATCTGGCCGAGTTGACGGGTGAGACCGTTCGTGAAGATGCCGGTGACAATGCCCTCGGAGCTGACCGAGAAGCCCTGCAACGAACCGGCCGGATAGCCGTTCTGGCCGCTGACCTGAACGCTGGTCTCCGAGGACAGCTGCGTGATGGCGCGGAAGTTCAGGTTCACGTTGAACGTTTCTGAGGCACCGCGGGCGGGAATCGCCACCGTGCCCATGGCCTCGGGATTCAGCAACGTACCGGTTCCATCGAAGTAAAGCCGCTGATTGGTGCCCGAAGAGAAGTCACCGATGGGGGTCTCTCCCTCGAAGGCCTGCCACTCCCAGCTCGACGTCGCACCGGTCGGCCCGTTGCCGTCGGCGGGGCTCTGGCGGTTGCTGAAGCGAATCGTGATGTCGTGCGAACCACCCAGCGCGTCGTAGGTTCGAACCGTCGTCGTCCACGTGTCGGTGGCAGTTGCCGAACCCTTCAGGTTGCCGGCCATGTCCACTTGCGTTGTCTGCTGGACGGCGCTCTGCTGGCCAACGGGAATGTTGATCGCCGAAGCGGCGTCGACGGGGGTGTTCGAGTCGATGAGGCCGAAAGAGTCGGCACGCCAGCCCATGACGCGCTGACCGGTCGATCGCATGACCAGATCACCGTTCGCATCGAGATCGAAGGAGCCATCTCGAGAGAAGGTCAGGGCCGAACCATCGCTGACGATGAAGAAGCCGTTCCCTTGAATCGCCAAATCGGCCGGGCGGTTTGTGGCGTTGAGCGATCCCTGCTCCATATTGGTATCCGTTCCCCCCACAAACACGCCCAAGCCGAGTTGGAGCGGGTTGCGGCCACCCAAGGCGCTGCCGGGACGAGACGCCCCCCGCAGGGTCTGGGAAATCATGTCTTGGAAAGTGACGCGGGAGCTCTTGAACGCCGTCGTATTAACGTTCGCGAGGTTGTTGCCGATGACGTTCATCCGCGTCTGCTGCGCTTTGATGCTGGCAACGCCAGCGAGTAGGGCCTGTAGCATGGTTTCGTTATCTCCTTCGTTCCGTTCGTAGCGGTCGTGGCAAAGGAGAGAGAAAGCCAAGTCGGGCGTTCTCGGCGCATCCCCGGGTTTGCCGGGGGCCTGCGGTTGGTTCCTTTGCCGGGTTAAGTCGTTAGGTGGGGTTACACCACCACCGCACTGTCAATATTCGTGAACACGTTCTCCTTGAGGTTGGCCTTGTCGACCGCGGTGATCACCGTGCGGTTCTTCACCGACACGACGAGCGCGATGTCATCGACCATCACCAGAGAGTCGCGGGCGCCCTTTTCGGCGGCCTTGTTGACTCCGTTCATCACCCGCTCCCATTGATCCGCGCCGAGCTCGATGTTTCGGCTCTGCAGACGGGTCTGGGCGTGGCCCGACAGCTTCAGCTGATCCTGGAGGATCGTGCCGAAATCGGGACCGGTGCTTTGCACTTGAGCTGGGGCCGGGGCGACCTGCCCCTGCATCAGCTCTTGAACTCGGGTGTTTTGGATCTTCATGGCTCTACATCAAGACTGCGTTGCCGCAGCGGTCGCCTCCTGAATCTGCAGAACGTTGCCCATCTCGACTTCGACGAGGCCATCGTTGGCCTCGCGTACGACGAGGTAGTTTCGGCCGTCCCGGATGATCACCCGTTCGACCTTGCCTTCAACCAGCGGACTGGTCTCGTTGCCCACGACCGAGAAGGGTCGGATCGCGGTCACCTTCTTGCCGATCATGCCTGCGGCTTGACTGGCGTCGAGGCTGCCTCGCATGGCGTCCATCCCCTGCACGGTTCCGAGCTGAGCCATCTGCGCAAAGAAATCGCGGTCGCTCATCGGTTCGAGCGGGTTTTGGGTCGCCAACTGAACCGTGAGGAGGACCAAGAAGGTCTCCATGTTCAGCGTGCTTCCCGGGGTCGTGCTGCCCCCGGCTTTCGTGGGCAGACTGTTGATCGGATTGATGTTCATAGGTTCCTCTGGTCTAAATCGTCAGGTCGACGCCCGTTGCCCGGGTCGGGGCGTAGGTCGGGCGGACGGGTGCCGCGTTGGTCGCAAACTCTCGAACGGCGGGCATGAACTGCGGCTGCGGTTGCGACGGGTTCTGGCGGCTCGGCTCTTGGTGGCTACCGAAATCGCTCACCGAGAACGCGCCAAGATGAACCCCGCGCTGTTCGAGCGACTGGCGCAACTCGGCTTGGACGGCGTGAACGGCCTGTCGAACGCGCTCGTTATCAGTAACAATCTGTGCCTCAACCTGGTCATTTTGCTGGGTAAGGACAACCTTGATGTCGCCGAGGTCGAGGGGTCGAAACTCAATGGTGATGCGCTCTTGCGGGCGGGTGGCCAGGGCGGTCTCGATCCGATCCGCGAGGGCGCGGACCAGTTCGTGGGTCGCTACCGGGCGATCAAGGGATTCGATCTTGGGAGCCGCCACCGCCTTCGCAACCGGGGCGTTGGCTTCGATCAAAGTCGGCTTGGGTTGGTGCGGATTCTCGCTGTTGCTTTGCTCGTGAGACGGCTCGCCAAAGCGGCGCTGAGGGGTCTCGGAGCCCTCTCCGTCGATTGACAGGATGCTGTCAGCGCCCTTCGTGGCTCCTTCTTCGGGAAGGTGCGGTACGACGGCCCCCGCGCGTCTCGTTGTTTCGTTCTCTGCGTTGCGCGGCACAAAGGCATCCGCTCCCTTCGTCGTTGGTTCCTCGACGTTGCGCGGCTCGACGGGATCGAAGGTTCTCGCTTCGGAAGGGCGCGGTACAACAGCCCCCGCGCGCCTCGTGGTTTCTTCTCCTGCGTTGCGCGGTACGACGGTCCCGGCGCTGCTCGTGGTTTCTTCCCCTGCGCTGCGCGGCACGATCGCATCCGCGCTGTTCGTCAGTTCTCCGTCAGCATTGCGCGGTACGACGGCCCCCGCGCTCCTCGCGGTTTCTTCCCCGACGTTGCGAGGCACGATAGCATCGATGCCCGTCTTCACGTCTCGATCAACCGCAATGCGGGTAATGCCCAGTTCGGGGTTGTCGAGCAGCTTCACCAACGCGGCGCGCTCATCAAGCGAAGCCGGGGACTTGCTGAGAAGCACGTCGGGAGCGATTTCCACGACTGGCTCGGTAGGCGCAGAAGCAAACGGTGCGAGCGAAGGCGAAGGCGTAAGCGATCCGGCCACATCGGTTTGGGCAAGTGCCATCGCGAAAGCGAGGTTCGCGTTCTGGGCGTCTGCGGCGGAGTCCGGTTGGATCGACTGAGCATTCGGCTCGGGAGTCGTCAACTTCTCGCCGCAGGGAATGGTTTCCCCGGGCGGCGCGCCCGGTGGTTCGGGACCTCCCGCCGCGGCCAGCAGCTGCGCGATCAGCATCTCGAATCCGGCGGGTGCGCCGTTTGAGGGCACCTCCACCTGGGGATTCGTGATTCCGAGTAATGCGCTGATCTGCATTGCGACACTGAGATCATCGGCAACATTGCGGGGAAACTCAGGCAGATTTTTCGGGGCGTCCCCCGAATCTGTCATACTTGGATGTGCCAGAGCGCGAACACTCCCCTTTGCAGGCGGTTCTTTTCGACGTCGATGGCACGCTGGTCGATTCGTTTCCCATGTGCATCCCCGGCCTGGCCGACACGTATGAGCACTTCACCGGAAACCGACCTTCGGACGAAACCCTTCGCTCCATCATGGGCATCCCGCTCAAGGTTCAAATGCGTCTGTTTCAGGAGACCGAACCCGACGAGGAGACCGTCGAGCGAATGATCGCCTACGCATTGGAGCGATACGACGTCTACGCGCACCGCGAACGACTGTTCGATGGCGCCGTCGATGCCCTTCGCATCTTGCACCGAGCCGGGATCAAAACCGCCCTGGTGACGAGCAAGAACGCGACGGAGGTGGCTTCGTTCCTGTCCCGATTTTCTGCCCGCGACGCCGTCGACACCACCGTGTGTGCCAGCGACGTCGTCCATCCGAAACCCCACGCCGAATCGGCGATCTTGGCCTGCTCCCGACTTGGAGTCTCGCCCGATCGCGCCGCTTTCGTGGGTGATTCCGTCTTTGACTTACAGTGTGCCCATGCTGCCGGGATTGCGACTTCGGTCGCAGTTACCTACGGCGGAGGCACCGAGACCGCGCTGCGTGCGGAGCAACCGAGTTGGGTCTTCCCCACTCCCGAGGCTCTGCGCGAATGGGCGCAAAACGAAGTAGCAACCTTATGCCTCGACGCAAGAACGTAACCCCCGATTTATCGACCCCGGCCGAAACCACGGCCCCGACCGAAACGAAATCGACGCGAAGCCGCAAGCCCAAGGTGGAAACGCCAGCGGCTGAAGTGCCCGTGGTCGAGACCCCCAAGCCGCGCACCCGGCGGGCCGCAAAGCCCAAGGCCGAGCCGGAGCCGGTGGTCGTAGAGGCGAAAGCCCCGCGATCCCGCAAGCCGAAGGTCGAAGCCGACGCTGAACCCGCGACGGTAGTCGAGGAATCGAAGCCTGCCCGTTCGCGACGCGGCCGAGCCAAGGTCGAAGAGGCTCCCGTCGCCGAAGCCGTGGCGGAGCCTAAACCGTCGCGAGCTCGAACCCGAACTCGAAAGCCCACCGCGGCCGATGCCGCGCTCGAAGCTCTGGTCGCCGAAGCGGACGTCGCCCCCATCCAATGGCGACCCCGCACCATCAAGGAGAAGCCCGCCCCCACAGAGTCGCAAGCCGCCCGAACCGATGAACCGCGCGGACGCCGACGGCGTCGTGGCCGAGGTGGCTCCGCGCAAGGCGAAACGCTGAACTTGGCGCCAACCACGGAAGCCGCCGCCGAAGCGCCGGTAACCGAAGAAGCTGTCGAAGATGGGGAAGCTCCCCGAGGCCGACGACGACGAGGCGGTCGACGCTCCGATGCGAAGGTCGAGCCGAAGTCCGAGCCAACCCCGGTGGTTGCGGTCGTGGCCGCTCCCGAGCCGCCTGCCATTCCGATGCGCCCGAGCATCGTGATTCCGCCGGACGCACCCCAGGTGATCCTCCGTGAAGGTCTGCCGACGCTGGTGCGCAACGGACGGGTCTACCCGCCGATCGCCTTCTTTGGCGATGCGCGCAACGAGACCAAGGCAAAGACGGTTATCGATGAGATTCGCATGGCGGGCGAGGCCGGAGTTCATCTCCATAGCCTGACCATCGACTTTGAAGTTGACTCCGACACCGTGGGCGACCACGTTGCCCTCGCCGGCTACTTGCTCAAGAAGGTCCTGGAGGCCGACCCCGAGGCGCAAGTGTTCTTCCGCGTCGTGTTCGCCGCGCCAAAGGGCTGGACCGAACGGTATCCGGGTGCCAAGTACACGATGGCGACCGGCGAAGTCGCCGAGCCCAGTGTCTGCGACGACCGTTTCTGGTCGGACGCGCAGGAGTGCCTTGAGCGGTTTGTTCGTCAGTTGCGGTTGCTTCCCCAGAAGGACTCGATCCTCGGCGTGCACCTCGATCGCGGCGAGTGGTTCTATCCCGATGGCGTGGGCTATGACACCTCTCGCGCCGCGCGGGACAAGTTCCAGGACTGGGCGAGAGCCCGTTATCGCAACGACATCGTGTCGCTGCGCGCGGCATGGTTCAACGGGTCCGCGGAGTTCGGGCGGCTCGAAGTTCCGAAGTACGAGCGGCCGACCGACGACAAGTTTGTGCGCGCCAACCGCCAGGAGCGATCATGGGTGGACTACCACCTGTTCCTCAGCGACGCGGCGGTGAACCGGATCAGCGACCTTGCCTACACGGTCAAGGAAGCAAGCGATGGCTACTTCGTGGTCGGCGTGAGCTACGGATACACCTTCGAGTGGTCGCACCCCGCCAGCGGGCACCTTTCCCTCGGCAAGCTCCTTCGGATGCGCGAGATCGACTTCGTGGCTGGCCCGCCGAGCTACCGAAACCGCGAGCCCGGCGGCGCCGCTTCATTCCCCGGCCCGGTCGACAGCTTTGCGCTCAACGGCAAGCTGTTCCTCAGCGAAGAGGACTACAAGACCAGCCTCGGCAGCGGCTATGATCCCGACGACTTCAACCCGATGATCAAGACCCCGCAAGCGCTGGAGAGCGTCCATTGGCGCGGCATCGGCGCGGCGCTGGCCCACGGCTCGGGCGTCACGTGGATGGACCTCTGGGGCAACGGCTGGCTGAAGACGCCGAGCGCCTGGCAGCGGGCCGAAGTCGCTCGCGAGACGATGGTCTTGCGAATGGCGTCCCCCGAGACTCCCGCCGACGTCGCTGTGTTCATCGACGAGCGGTCGCTGGCGTACCTTGTGGATCAGAAGGGCTTCAATCTCCTGGTGCAGAACGTGCGCGAGTCGGTGATGCGTTCGGGCATGAGCGCCGCGTTCTACTTGCTCAGCGATCTGCAGCACCGCGAGACGTTCCCCGAGAGCAAGCTGTACGTGTTCCTGAACGCTTGGGACGTGCGGCCCGAGCTGCGCGCGGCGATCAAGAGCCGTTTGCAGCGCGGCAACAAGGTGTTGTTCTGGGTGTACACCGCGGGACTGTTCGACTCCGGCCGCGAGTCCTTGGAGCGCGCCCGTGAAGTCACCGGCATCGCCCTCAAGCCGCAGCCCTTCCACAGCAAGACGGGGACGACGATTGTCAATCGCCGGCATCCGCTTTGTGAGGTGTTCGAGGACAAAACCAACGTCGGCGGCGCCCACTTGGAGCCCAGCTACTTCGCGATTCCCGAGGACGGCATTGTTCTCGGCGAATACACCCAGACCGGCTTGCCCAGCTTTGTGCTGCGAGAGTTCCGTTCGGAGACCGATCCGGCTTCGACCTGGAAGTCGGTCTTCCTTGGCGAGCCCATCGTCACCCCTTCGCTGCTTCGCACGTTGGGCGAAATGGCCGGAGCCCACGTGTGGAGCTTCACCGAGGACGTCGTTCATGTTCGCGCGCCGTTCCTCACCGTGCACTGCACGGGCACCGGCCCCCGCACGATCACCTTGCCCGCCAAGTGGTCGGCGTACAGCCTGACCAACCGCGAGTGGGTGAGCACGGACGCGACCAGCCTGCGGTTCACGGCGACCGACGGTTCGACTCATGCCTTCTTGGTCGGTGTTCGCGACGATCTGGAGCATCTGCTCAACCTCGATCCCACGGCGATGCTGAAGATCGACAAGCTGCCCGAACGGGACGCCAACACGGTGGACGCCGATTCGTTCTCGTTCGACGTGCCGATCATGAAGCTCGACGAATGGATGGAGGGTCAAGAGGGCGACGACATCGCCGACGACCTGCTCTTCAAGACGCGCCTGCTCGAAGATCTTCCTGCCGTCCCCGAGGAAGAGGATGAACCGCTTCGATCGGGCCGGCGCAGGAAACGACGTCGCCGCGGAGGCAGCGAGGAGACAGCTGGACGCCGACGCGATGGCGAGGCGGTCCAAGTGGATGCCGACCTCGGAATGAGCGTCGTGTTCCGTAGGCGAGACACATGAGCCACCGTTTCGGATACGTCGCGCTGATCGGCCAGCCCAACGTGGGCAAGAGCACCTTGCTCAATGCCCTCGTGGGGCAGAAGGTGTCGATCGTCAGCGATAAAGCACAGACCACGCGCCGCAACGTCATCGGCGTCATGCAGGGCGAGGGATTCCAGATCGCCTTCATCGACACGCCCGGCGTTCACGAGCCGCACACCGTGCTGGGCAAAACCATGCTCGAGGCGGCGCGAACGGGGCTCAGCGGGGTCGACCTTACAGTGGTCGTCGTCGATATCAGCCGACGGCCGAACGAAGCGGACAAGCGAATCGCGAAGATGGTAGGCGATGCGCCAAAGATCCTGGCGATGAACAAGATGGATCGGTTGCGCGCCGAGATGGTCGTTCCGCACACCGAAGCGTACTGCCAGTTATTCGGCACCGAGGACTACATGATGACCACCGCGACCCAAGGGGTTAACCTGGACAAGCTGGTCGAGATGATCGTCGAGCGGCTGGAAGAAGGCGAGCCGGAGTTCGACTCCGAGACCTACACCGACCAGACCGTGCGGTTTATGGCCGCCGAGCTGATCCGAGAGAAGGTGCTCGTCGCGACCCGACAGGAAGTCCCCCACGCCTGCGCGGTGCACATTCGCGAGTGGGAAGAGGAAGAGGGACGGGTAACGATTTACGCGGACATCTTGGTGGAGAAGGATGGGCAGAAGGCGATCCTCATCGGCAACAAGGGCCAGTTCATCAAGACGATTGGAACCCAAGCCCGGCTGGAAATCGCGGAGCTGATCGGGAAGCCGGTGCACCTAGACCTGCACATCAAGGTCCGCCCGGACTGGCGGCAAAGCCCGCGCACGATTCGAGAGTTGCAAGAAGAGACAGGGTAACGCTGGATGAGAGTCCTCTCGCTGAACGTTGGCAAGATCGGCACTCTGAATCACGCTGGGGAGATCGTTCCCAGTGCGATCGGAAAGCAACCGATTGAAGACCGAGTTGGGCTAGGGCTCCTCGGCTTCACCGGCGACCAACAGGCCGATCGAAAGAACCACGGCGGGTCCGACAAAGCCGTGTGTGTCTATGCCAGCGAACACTACCACCACTTTGGTGAGCGCTTGGGAAAGCCCCTCGGAATCCCGGCCTTCGGTGAGAACTTGACGACCGTCGGCATGCTCGAGGCGCAGGTCTGCATCGGGGATGTTTACGGGGTCGGCTCGGCGACTCTGCAAGTGTCGCAGCCGCGCCAGCCCTGTTTCAAGCTTGGCGCGCGTCATGGTGAGCCTCGGCTACATGAGTGGGTGCGGGATTCCCGCTTGACCGGGTTCTACTTCCGCGTTCTGCAGGCCGGTGAAGTCCAAGTCGGCGATGCTTTCGAGCTCTTATCCCGCGGCAAGATCTCCGTGGCCAGGGCTAATGAACTACGGTACGGCGAGTTCGACCGCGAGGGTATCCAAGCACTGGTGAACGAGGATGCCCTTTCGGCATCGTGGCAACGCAGCCTCCGCGGCCGACTACTCCACGCTGAGTAGTGGCGTGGGCTACCAAGTCTGGCGCGGTACGACGGCCCCCGCGCGCCTCGTGATCTTTCCTTAACTTGATGGACTGACCTGTAGGCGCAGGTTTCGAGTCTGAGCGGAGCGAAAGACGAGGCCCTGTGCAATGGTGCGTCGGGACGAGCCCACCGACGACCTCAGGGTTTTCCCCACTTCACTCGACCTACCACGCGAGGTAGTACTCGTTGATCCGTCTGCCGCATCCACCTTGCTGCACGCGGCGATTGGACTGACGCGGCACTTGCTGGCCGGGCTTGTTGCCGGTCCACACGAAGGCATCGATCTCGGTCAGCTTCCACTCATCATCGCGCACCAGTTTCGTCTCGCCCGGAATCAAGCGAATCTTCTCACGAATGGGCAACCGCACCTCGATGGGCACGTCGCCGCTGTTCGTGACATAGACATCGACGAGAGGCGCTGAATCGCCCAGCATGGCGCTGGTCATGCCAATGCTATACAGCAGGAGCAAGACAACAAAGACCCAGCCAGCCGCCCGCTTTACGTCTGCCATGAAGGATAAGACGCACGGGCACCGCACGTTGGTTGAAGACGCAGGTTTCGAGCCCGAGCGGAGCGAAGGACGAGCCCCTCCGGTCTTCATAGTTATGACTCGTCCTCCGCTTCACTCTTGCTCAATACCCAGAGTCCAACACCGGCCAGGATAAACAGGAAGCCCGCGACGCGCCCCGATGTGCCCTCCAGACGCGAGAGTCCCGGCACAAAGGTGAACCAGAGGGAAGCACCCGTGACGAGTGCATAAACTCCCCCAGCGATCCACATTGTGCCAAACAAACGAGTAATGCAACTCATTCTGGGGCGATCACTCTCCTGAAAATGGGGTGTCCATGGTCCGAGTGCATTAGCTTCACCTAGCTAGAATGGTCATCGGTGAGTGACCGGATTCTCCCTTGCTCTCTTCTTAGCATAGCCAATGATAAGCGATATAAAGCCACGAAGACGATCAGGCCAATGAAGATTACGGCTGGCACCTTGACGGTCGACTCAAGCACCTTATCTAAGACGATGGACACGGCAATCACACTCGCTCCTCCGCGTGCCAACGACGACATTGTGATCGCCTCATCATCGGACAGGTCACGTCTGCCAATCAGTTGTTTGCTCGCGAAGAACTTGCCCATCCTTGGTGTGTAGAGCAACCATCCAACAACCAAGAACAAAGTCGCCGCGATCAGATCGTTGGTGTTTTGCTTCACGGGAGACTCCGTCTCCCTTCCCGCCACACTCGCAGTGTGTCGGACTCTAACGTCTTGGGCGGCACTCCACCCAACGACACCTGGGTCAGCTTGACGTCGCAGTCGACGGTGTACGTCTCGGTCATCCCATTCACCGTCCGCGATGGGTGATTTCCGTTCGCCTCATACGTAAACGACGCCGAATACCCGTTGCGGGATTCACCGGCAATGAGCTTCGAGTGCATCGGATATGCGTTCAATGTCTGGCGCGAGTAGCCATGCTTCGCTTTCAAGGAAGTTGCACACGCGCTCGACGGCCGAGAAAGGTTCGACAACGTCACCAAACGAGCCAGCCAGACTTGACGGGTCACTTGCGATAACCTGTAAGGGACAGGTCTCGAACTGTACACCATAGAGCTGGGTGCCGCGCCAGCCCGCAGTCGCTGCTAAGGTGAGTCCTGCTTCAACTTGTAGATACGGTGGTGGATAGTCATACAGCGCGAAGATGCATGCTGAGTTCTTCACAGCAAGGATCTTATGTGACCGATGGTTGGTCACTGTTCCCTGAACCGTGAAGCCATGTTGCCTTAAGAGGGAGATAAGCGAGTTCATTGGGGAGTGATTCATAGGTCATCAAGGCTCCATACCGACCTAGGCGTTTTCACGGGAGACTCCGTCTCCCTTCCCGCCACCCTCGCAGTGTGGCGGACTCTAACGTCTTGCTGGCAACGCCACCCAACGACACCTGGGTCAGCTTGACGCCGCA
>JANJUB010000143.1 GCA_024710805.1 Fimbriimonadaceae bacterium
AAGATCGGGGTCAAGATGATCAACGCGCGGAGCGAGACCGTCTTCGAGAAGCCGGCGTTTCGAGAGTCGATCCTGAAGCGGCGGTGCCTTGTTCCAGCGGACGGGTTCTTTGAGTGGACGGACATCCAGGTCGAGGAGACCGACCTGTTCGGCGAGCCGCGAAAGGGCAAGTCGCGAAAGCAACCCCAGCTGATCACCGTCACCGATCAACCGGTGTTCGCCTTCGCGGGGATGTACGACCAGTGGAAGGACCGCGCCACCGGCGCCGTCGTCTTCTCGTACACGATCCTCACGTGCGAGCCGAACGAAGTGGTGGTCCCGATTCATGACCGCATGCCGGTGATCCTGCGTCAGGATCGACACGCCGCATGGCTCGACCAAGGACTCACCGACCCGGAGGGCATCGCGGCTCTAATGGAGCCGGTTTCGGCCGCCGTGACGCGCGTGGTCGCCGTGCCCTCCGCCGACGATGCGACGAGGCTCAGCGCATGAGCCTGTTGTTGGGCCCGACCGACTTTCGAATGCTGGAGGGGCTCCGGCTCGCGCCCCGCCGCCCCTTTCATGGCCGGATTCGGGGCGAGCGGATCACGCGGCGTCGGGGCGTCAGCATCGAGTTTGCCGACTACCGCGAGTACACCGAGGGCGACGACCTCCGCCACCTCGATTGGAACGTGCTGGCGCGGCTCCAGCATCCCGTGATCAAGACCTATCAGGACGAAGAGGATCTCGCCGTGTATCTGATGGTCGATGTCTCGGCGAGCATGCAGTTCGGCGAGCCGGCCAAAGCGACGCTCGCGCGAGATACGGCGGCGGCGCTGGCCTACGTGGCGCTGTGCGGGCAGGACGCGGTGGTGCCGATTGCGATCGGCGGCCCGCGGCAACCGTTGGTGACCTACCGGGGTCGGTCGGCCTACGCAAGGGTGGCGGGTTGGCTTGAGCGCGACTTGGCTGCGGCCGGGCCGTCGAACCTCGCGCAGTCGCTCCGCGAGTTCGCTCGTCAGAATGCGCGGCCGGGGTTCATTGCGCTGCTCTCGGATGGTCTCGACCCGGCAGCCGCGAATGAGCTGCGCGTGCTCGGCGGCCGCGGCTTCGAAGTCAACCTTATCCAGATTCTCGCCTCTGAGGAGATCGATCCCGACTTGGAAGGCGATCTGCGACTGCTGGATGCGGAGTCTGGTGCCCAGGTCGAACTCACCGCGAACCGCGACGCGCTAGGGGTCTATGCCGAGAATCTGCGAACCCACAACGAAGGGCTTGAGGCAGCTTGCCGGCGCTTCGGCGGGCGCTACCATCTCGTGCGCAGCGATACCCCGCTGAGTTCGCTCATTCGCGACCACCTTCGCCCCGGAGGTTGGTTCCAGAAGTGAGCCTGATCGCCCCCGCCGCGTTGCTTTGGCTGATCCCCTTGGCGGGGATCATCATCGCGTTGTATTTGCTGAAGATGCGACGGCGAGACGTGCGCGTTCCAGCGACGTTTCTTTGGCCCGCGATGACCTACGAGATCCGCGCCAACGCTCTGTTTCAGAAGCTGAAGTTCTCGTGGCTGATGGTGCTTCAGTTGCTCGCCTTGGCGGCGATCGTGTTTGCCCTGGCGCGTCCGCAGATGCTTCAGCGCGGATTGGGCGGCGCGGTGACCGTGGTGGTGATCGACACCAGTGCGAGCATGTCCGCCACCGACGTGAAGCCCAGCCGCTTCGGCGAGGCAATTCGTCAGGCGGAGGGATTGATTTCGCAGGCGCAGAGCACCGACCGGATTGCCGTGATCGAAGCGGGCTCGGTTCCTCGGGTTGTCGCCGCGCTAAGTGGTGAACCTTCGCGCTTGCGGCGAGCACTGGCCGAACTTCGGCCGTCCGATGCCGACGGAGACGTCGGGGAGGCTTTGCGACTGGCCGCTTCTCTCGCGGCGAACCAACCCTCCGCGCGAATTGTGTTGCTGTCCGACGGCGTGTTCCCCGAGGTCAGCAACTTCTCGCCCGGCAAGGCAGAAGTCGTGTTCCCTCGGATCGGAACCTCGGGTGAGAATGTCGCGATCTCCGCCTTCGCGATGGCCGATACGCCCCGGGGACGCGAGCTCTTTTATGGGGTCCGAAACTTTGGGCGCGAGGCCGCCGGCGTCCGTCTCCAGCTTTTCGCTGATGGAAAGCTATTCGATTCGAAGTCGATCGAACTGAAGCCTCAGCAAACCTTGGGCGAGACGGTGCGCGCGCCGGCGGGCGCCAAACTGCTGGAAGCCAAGCTCGAAGGCGGCGATGCGCTTGCCGCGGATGATTACGCGGTGGCACTGTCCGATCCGGGGGCGTCGGTTCGGGTTCTGCTGGTCACGTCGGGCAATCTCTTCTTAGAACGAGCCCTCACGCTCGAGCCTCGGGTGGTGTTGGACAAGTCCGCAACCGTCCCGACCTCGGGAGCGTGGGATGTCGCGGTGCTCGATGGCATCACCGCGGAGCGCATTCCCGCACGGACGGTGCTTCGATTCGGGGCTTCTGGGCGGGGATTGAACCTGAGAAAGCCGACTTTTGCGGCGGGGACGAGCGGCCAGCCGCTGCTGCGGGGTGTCGAGCTGAGCGACGTTTATGTGGACCTGGCGGAATCTGGCGCGGCTCCTGCCGGGGCCCAAGTGGTCGCCGAGTTTCAGGGCGGCACGCCCGCGATCATGACCCGGCAGGCGAGCGGGCGCCGCGAGGTCATCGTCGCCTTCCGTCCGCTGGATTCCGACTTTCCGCTCCAGGTCGGCTTTCCGATTTTCCTGGCCAACGCGCTGGATTGGCTGGTACCCCCGAGTTCTCGAGGAACAACGATGGTTGTTCCCGCGGGCCGCACGATCTCGCTGCCCGTCCTGTCGGATGCCACGGTCTCTCTGAAGGGGCCGACTGGATCGATCACCTTGACTCCAACCAACGGCAGCGTGCTGTTGCGCGACCTGCGCACGGTCGGGAAGTACGAGATCGGGGATCGGACTCTGCACGTGATCTTGCGGAGCGATCTGGAGTCAGCGATCGCCCCGCAGGATCGGGTCGTGCTCGGCGGCACGCCGGTTGCATCGACCAGCGCGATCACCCGGTTTGCCGACTTGTGGCGGTGGGTCGCGCTGCTGGGCTTGTTTATCCTCGCTGGCGAATGGTGGCTGTTCGCGAGGAGGTCCTAGCTGGTGGCGTTCACCCACCCGTGGTGGCTCCTTCTGCTGATTCCGGCCCTTGGCGGGCTTGCGCTGAGCTACCGCACCGTCTCGGGCATGATGCGCTCGCGGAAGCGGTTCGCGTTTGCCCTGCGAGCGTTGCTGGTGGCGTGTCTGGTGATCGCCCTTGCCGGACCAGAGAGCCGCCGTCCCAATGAGGGCACCTGCACCATCTTCCTTCTTGACCGCTCGGATAGCGTTGCCGGACTCGATCGCGAGCGGCAAGTTCAGTTCGTTAGCGAGGCCGTGAGGCGTCTCGGCCCCGAAGATCAGGCGGCGGTCGTGGCCTTCGGCAAGGAAGCGGCGGTGGACGTCGCACCGGGGAAACTGCCGGGCGTGGATCGGATCCTGAGCGTGGTCGATGGCTCGGCGAGCGATCTCGCCGCAGCGATTCGACTGGCCAGTGCGAGTTTCCCCGATGGAAAGGCGCGGCGGATCGTGCTGCTATCCGACGGCAACGAGACGCAGGGCGATGCGGCCGAAGCGGCCAGCGTGGTCGCGACCGACGGCATTCCAATCGACCACGTGGTGTTGGGAACCGAGCCGCGGGACGGGGAAGCGGTGCTCGTTCAGGCCGACATGCCGAATGAGATTCGTCAGGGTCAACCGTTTGCGATCCGGGTGACGGTCGATTCGATGACGAATGGCCCGGCCGAACTGCTCGTGGACCGAAACGGCGTAACCATCCAACGCGTGCCGATTACCCTCAGCGAGGGGCGTAACACCTATGTCATCAACCAGCGGCTGGATGACACCGGCTTCCACCGGTTCCGGGTGACCCTCAGCGCCGACCGCGACCGCGACAATCGCAACAATGTGGGAATGGGCTTCGTAGCCGTGCGAGGACGGCCGCGGGTGCTCATCGTGCAGGGCGATCCGAGCCGGGATCAACTGGCGCAAGCGCTACGCCAACAGGGTTTGGATGTGGAGGTGCGCGGACCGAACGGCGTCCCGGTGCGTCCTGAAGAGTTCCAGCCGTTCGATGCGGTGTTCTTCAACGACCTGAACGCGGCCAAGGTAACGCCGGGCCAGATGAAGCTCGCCCAGTCGGCGGTCCGCGATGCGGGCGTCGGGTTTGCGATGATCGGCGGCGAGGACTCGTTCCTGCCCGGCGGCTGGTATGGCACTCCTGTCGCGGAGGCGCTGCCCGTCGATCTCGACATCCGTCAGCGCAAGAGCTTTCCGAGCACGACGATTCTGATCATCGCCGACACGTCGGGCTCAATGGGGGCGATCGAGGACGGCCAGCCTAAGGTGCGCCTTGCCGCGAAAGCTGCCGAACAGACGGTGCAGATGCTGTCGCCGCTCGACAAACTCGGGGTGGTGGCGAGCACCGACGGGATCGAGTTCGTCGCGCCGATTCAGAAACTCGACAACAAGGCGGCGGTCATCAGCCAGATCCGGCGGTTAGGCGTGGGCGGAGGCGGCATCTACATGCGCCCATCGATGGAGTTCGCCAAGCGCCACCTTGAGCCGGATGACTCAAAAGTGCGACATCTCATTGTTCTGGCAGACGGATCGGACTGCGACCTGCAAGAAGGGACGATCCCGATGGCGGCGGAGCTGTTCGCCCAGAAGATCACGACCACGACCGTCGCGATCGGGGATGGGCCGCACGTGCCTTACCTGCGGGCATTGGCGGCGGCCGGGGGAGGACGGTTCTACCTTGCCCAGCGGGCTAGCCAACTCCCCGCGATCTTCACCCAAGATGCGGCGGTGATGTCGCGCTCCGCGATTGAGGAGGGTGCGTTCTTCCCGAAGGTCGCCCTGGGGGAGGAGATTCTCCGGGGCATCGACACCGACGCGATTCCTGCGTTGCTCGCCTACTGTCTGACCGACGCCCGGCCGCTCGCCCGGGTCGGAATGCGCACCAAGAAAGATGACCCGCTGCTCGCGGTGTGGCAATACGGACTCGGCTCATCCCTTGCCTTTACCAGCGACGCCCAGGCGCGTTGGGCGGCGAAATGGGTCGAGTGGGGTGGCTTCGGGCAGTTCTGGGCGCAAGCCACCCGCTCGATCGCCCGTCGGGCCACATCGAACACCTACCAAATCGCGACGACCCAGTCGGGCACGGGCGGAACCGTTACGATTCTCGCGCAGGACAGCCAAGGTAACCCCGTCAACGAAGCGCCCGAGCAGGTTCGGCTCGCGATTCCTGGCGGCTCATTTCGCGATCTTGTGCTGACCCAAACTGGCCCCGGGACGTTCGAGGCGAAGTTCCCAACGGGCGAACTCGGGAGCTACATCGTGTCGGTCTCGGAGAAGGATCCGCTGGGCGGCACCCGGGTGTCGTCGTCGGGGTTTTCGATCCCCTATCCCGCGGAGTACCGCAGCTTCCGCCCGAACGCCGCGCTGCTCGAGCGAATCAGCCAGGAGACCGGCGGGCAGGCGCTGCTCAATCCGGCGGAAGCCATCCGTCCGGTGAGCGAGCCGGGATTCTCGATTCGCGAACTGTGGAGTCTATTCGTGATGCTCGCGGCATTGCTGCTCCCGCTCGATGTCGCCGCCAGAAGGATTGCCTTGCCCATTGGAGAGATTCTCGCGAAAGCCTGGGCGTGGATGCGCCGCCAGCGTGAGGTTCCTGCCGCACCGACCCATGTCGATCAGCTTCGGCGGGCTAAGCAACGCGCGACCCAGAGCAACGAAGTCGTGACTCCAGCGGTGACTCCCGCGGCTGCTCGCGACCCGGAGAAGCCGGCGACACCGGCGGCCCCGTCGGCACCGGGAGCGACCTCCAGCCAACTGCTCGACGCCAAGCGTCGGCGTCGGGGGGAGGGCGGCGACGGGTAAAATCGGCGCATGACAAACTGGCGAGAAGGCGATCGGGTACGCATCGTGTCTCGTCCGGTCACCGACGAAGATCGAAAAGCCAATCGGTATTTCGAGCATATGTCTGGCCTCACCGGTACGGTGCAGAACATCTACGCACCGGACCAAGTCGCAATCAAGGTCGACCCCGAATCATTGACCAAGGTTAGCCGCGACGTACACAAAACGGCCAACGACCGGATGCGCGAGAAGTTCTTGAGCAATGTCAGCGAAGAGCAGAAGAAGCAGCTGACCAGCGAAGAGATCAACTTTACGGCCAACTTTGTGCTCTTGGTCCGTGGCGAAGATCTCGAGAAGGGCTGACGTGCCAGGAATCCGCCCCAACGTGCTCCGCATGGAGCCCTATTCGCCCGGAAAGCCGATCTCGGAAGTTCAGCGAGAGCTTGGACTCTCTCACGTGGTCAAGCTGGCTTCGAACGAGAACCCGCTCGGTCCTTCACCCGCGGCCATCGAGGCCGTCAGGGCCGCGGCCGAAGAGATGCATCTCTATCCGGATGCGTCGGCCTACGCGTTGCGGAAAGCGATCAGCGAGCGGTTCGACATGCCGATGGAGACGATCTTCGTGGGCAACGGCTCCGACGAACTGATCCACATGCTTGGCCTGCTGTTCCTCGATGGGCCGAACGACGAGATGATCGTCGGCGATCCCTCGTTCGTGCGTTACGACGCTGCGGCTCAACTCGCACCATCGAAGCTGACCAAGGTGCCGCTCGATGCGAACTATCGCCATGATTTGCCGGCGATGGCGCGCGCGGCCAGCGAGCATACGAAGCTGATCTTCATCGCGAACCCCAACAACCCGACCGGCACGATTGTGCGACGCGGCGATTTCGATCGGTTCCTCGCCGATCTGCCCGCGCAGGTCACCGTCGTGCTAGACGAGGCGTATTTCGAGTTTGCGTCCGAGTATCCCGAGTATCCGGTCAGTATCGACTACGTGCGGGCGGGGAAGCCGGTCATCGGCCTGCGGACCTTCAGCAAGACCTACGGTTTGGCGGGGATTCGCATTGGTTATGGCTTCGCCTCGGCGGACATCATCGATGCGTTCAATCGAGCCCGTGAGCCGTTCAATGCGAATGCGCTCGCCCAAGCGGCGGCGATTGCGGCTCTTGGCGATGTCGACCATATCACCGCGACCGTCGAGAACAACCGACGGGGAATGGCGCGCATGGTTGAGGCGCTGACGCGGCTGGGGTCGACCCCCTGCGAGAGCCATGGCAACTTCGTGTTCGCCGATCTCCACCGCCCCGCCCAGCCCGTGTTCCGAGCGCTGCTCGAGCGCGGAGTGATTGTGCGGTCGGGCGAGGTCTTCGGCACACCGACCTGTATTCGAGTTAGCGTAGGCACCGACGATGAAGTCGAGGCTTTCGTAGAAGCCATTGAGGCTGTCTTGAAGGAGCCTGTAACTTTATGATCATCGTGATGCGTTCCGGGGCGACCCGAGAAGATGTCGATGAGGTCAGCAAGCACCTCCACGAGTTGGGATTCCAAACCCGTCCGATCTTTGGCGTGACCAAGACGATCGTCGGCGCGGTCGGTGCGCCCGATGTCGACAAGTTTGGCGCGGCCGAGCAGCTTCGGGCGTACGATACGGTCGAAGAAGTCCACTTGGTGGGCAAGCCTTACAAGCTGGTGGCGCGCGAGGCGCACCCGGAGGGCTCGGTTGTTCGTGTGGGCGGCATTCCGATCGGTGGACCGGGCGTGGTCATGATGGCGGGGCCGTGCACGATCGAAACCGAGGAGCAGGTCTTCGCGACCGCCGAATCGGTCTCACGGGCGGGAGCGCTGATTCTGCGCGGCGGCGCGTACAAGCCTTCGACATCTCCCTATTCCTTCCAAGGGCTAGGGGTTCCGGGGCTGGAGATGCTGCGAGCGGCGGCGGATCGCTACGGCGTGAAGGTCGTCACCGAAGTGATGGACCCGCGCAAGGTGGATTTGGTCGGCCAATACGCGGACATGCTGCAGATTGGCACCCGCAATATGCAGAACTATGATCTCCTGAAGGAGGTCGGCCAGGCTCGGATTCCGGTGCTGTTGAAGCGAGGCATGAGCGCCAAACTTGAGGAGTGGCTGCTGGCGGCGGAGTACATCGCCGCGGCGGGTAACGAGCAGATCGTCTTGTGCGAGCGGGGCATCCGGTCGTACGATTCGTTTGCCCGGAACACGCTCGATCTGGCGGTTGTTCCGGCGGCGAAGGCCGCTTCCCACTTGCCGGTGGTCGTTGATCCCAGCCAAGGCACGGGCCGGCGGAACTTGGTGACGCCGATGTCGCTCGCGGCAATCGCGGCGGGAGCGGACGGCCTGATCATCGAGGTCCACCCGAACCCGGATCATGCGATCAAAGATGGCGCGCAGACGCTGCGCACCGACCAGTTCGAGACCCTCGTGCCGCAGGCGAAGCAGGTGGCGCAGGCGATCGGCCGTGAGATTCTCGCTCCGGACCCCGTGCGGTAGCCTCACGTTGCCGCGAGGTCACGCCGTATCTGGAGTGGAGTTCCCTGGCTCTTACTGCACCTTGGTCAGCTGGCGCACCCAGATGAGTTGGTACAGCGTCCCATCGCCGCCGGGCAGAGGCACGCCATAGGCATGGATGCGTCCGTACATCATCAGGCCTGATTCCGTATCGAAGAGAGCCTCACCTTTTCCCATGAATCCTGGCTGCTCTTCGAAGCGCCAGGTCATGCGTCGGCCCCAGAGGCCATCGAGTTCGAAAGCCCGCCGCTGATCGAGCGTTGAGGTCGCTAGCGCGGTGGGAACCCGGATCTCGTCGGGCAGAGGCCAGCGGATTGGCGAAGCGGTGTTCGGAAAGAAAATCGCAGTCAGCCGCCCGGTCCGATACTCGACCGGGTCTTCAGGCATGGGTTCACGGAACTTCCCGACCCCGGCCTGCTCTTCCCACACCAGCGGGTCGCCCCCGGGGGGCGGAATCGATTGCGCATCGATGGTCGAGGCTTCGAGAGTGCGGGTGATGCGAACCCGGATGGGATCTTGGCTGATCACCTGGCCGATCTCGGCCCACCGCTCGGTAATGATGGCGTCGCCGACGTTGTTCCCAACCATGCGAACGTGGATCTGTGCGACCCAACGCTTGAGAGCAGGCGGTTCGATCTCTCGCTCGAGAGGCTTGCTCGGCAGCTTGGCAAGGTCCAACGGCGCGAACGGATCGTCCGATACGGTGGCGAGAGCCAAGGCGAGCGCAAGAATCACGGCGTGTCGGGGACCTCGAGCGGGGTTTCGTCGGGGCGGCGATAGCCCTGCTTGCGGGCGAGTTCTTCACGACCCAGAGAGCTTTCGGCCTGGGCGCGTTGCCGCGTCAGTTCGGTCTTCTTGCTTTCGGCAGTGCGCATTTCGCGAATCGCGTCGTCGGCGAGCTTTCGCTGCTCTCGATATACTTGCCACGGCTTCAGGCTCAGTCCGACCCCGAGTCCGATCGCACTTGCGACGATGAGACTGGTTACCACGAGTTTGTTCATCCTTGTCCTACCTTGATCACCATGATGAGGTTGGTATTGCCCGGCGTCCCTGCCGGCACCCCTGCGGATACGATGATAGTATCCCCGAGTTTTAGTCGTTTTCGGCGAGTAAACGCTTCGATCGCTTGCTCGATTTGTTCGTCCGTGCTGGCGGGGAGCCCGATATGGGCCGCTTCGACACCCCATACGGCGGACATTTGGCGGTAGGTCGCGGAGTTCCACGTGGCGCACAGAATCGGCACCCGGGGACGATACTTGCTGACCAACCGGGCAGTCTGGCCGCTGGTCGTCGTCGTGAGAATCGCCTTCGGACGGATCATCTTGGCCAGCCGGGCGACCGCGTGGGCGATCGCGGTGGCCTCGTCTGTGCGCTCATCCTCGAGTTCGAGGAGGGTTCGGTCATCGAAGATGCCTTCCGCCTTCTCGGCGATGCGGGCCATGTAGCGAACGGATTCTAGCGGATACTTGCCCGCGGCAGTCTCGCCGCTGAGCATGACCGCATCGGTGCCATCGAGGATCGCGTTGGCGACATCGGTCGCTTCGGCGCGGGTGGGCCGGGGCGCGTTCGTCATGCTCTCAAGCATCTGAGTGGCGGTAATCACCGGTTTGCTGGCCCGCCGCGCCGCGCGGATGATCTTCTTCTGGGCGAGAGGGACATCCTCGATCTCCATTTGAAGCCCCATGTCGCCGCGTGCGACCATCAACAGGTCTGACTCCGCGGCGATCTCATGGATGTTCTTGACTGCATCCCGGGTCTCGATCTTCGCGCAGAGCCGGATCCCCCGGCGGCATTGTTCGACGCGCGTCCGCAGGTCGCGGATGTCCGATGCCCGGTGGACGTAGCTCAGCGCGATGAAGTCGACCCCGGCCGCACACGCCTCCTCGATGTCCTTCAGGTCCTTGTCGGTAAGGCAGTTCGTGTGAAACACCTTGCCCACGAGGGTCACGCCCTGCTTGCTCTTGACGATGCCCCCGGAAATGGCCCGAGCGGCAAAGTTCTCGCCCTGAGCGGCAACGAGACGGAGTTCGATGTCGCCGTCGCCAAGGAGGATGCGATCACCCGTACCCATTGCCGACAAGATTTCAATCTGGTGGATCGGGAGTGCGGCACTCGGCCCGACCGTAAGGTGCTCTCCCGCACGAATCTCTCGGACTCCTTCGGCGATGACGCCCAGCCGGAACTTCGGTCCCTGGAGATCGGCGAGGATTCCCACGGGGCTTACATCCGGACTGTGCCTGCGGATCCACTCGATCCATCGGCGCTTCGTATCCCAGTCGCCATGGCTACAGTTCAGCCTTGCGACATTCATGCCCGCTCTGATCAAACGACGCACCTGAGCCTCGGAGTCGACCGCGGGGCCAAGGGTGCATACGATCTTCGTTCGGCGGCTGGGCATGTCGATGTACAGACGGACGGGAAGCCGGTGGAGGGGCGGGTATCCTACCTATAATGGTTTCCCTCCCGGAGGTGCGGTGTTGAGCGAACCGCGCGGTCAAAGTGGAACGGCGGGAGGCGTGCTGGGTGTCCTCGTCTTTCTGGCCGGGGTGGCGATCTTGGTGTTCACGTTTGGACTTGCGCGCGACCTGTTCACCCAGGATCCGAACCAAGTTCTTGGCCTTTCGAAGGACAAACCGCTCGATCTCAACAATGCCGGGGCAACGCTTGTCGGCGTGCTGCTTAAGGTGTTGCTTCTGCTGGTGATGGCGTTGGTCGGCGGCATGATCGCCAACCGCGGGATCAAGCTGTACGCGGATTCCCGCGTCGTGAAGGAATCGGCGCCGAAACGAGAAGCCTGAGCGATGAGCCGTCTTGTCTTGATTGCCGGAGTATCGGGGTCGGGCAAGACGACCTTGGCGAGGCACCTTGCCGAACATCTCGATGTCGCCCCACTGTCGATCGATGACTACTATCGCGGCTACCATGACTGGCCGCTCGAGCAGCGGCGATTGCTCAACTTCGATTCGCCGCAAGCGATCGAGCATGAGCTTTTGGCCGACCACTTGCAGGCTCTTCTCGCGGGTGCGACGATCGCGCGCCCGGTCTACGATCACGCTGCGTTCGTGCGACATGAGCGCACGGTACCGATCGAGCCGGCGGAGATCATTCTCTTGGAGGGTCTGTTCTCGTTGGCTTGGCCGGAGATCCGCGACATGGCCGCCCTGCGGGTTTACGTGGACACCCCCGAGACGGTGTGTTTCCGCCGCCGCATCGAACGCGACCTGAACGAGTTCCATCGTACGAGCGAGGACGCGCTGCTGCGCTATCACACCCACGTCCGCCCGAACCAAGAGCGTTACGTGCTGCCGACCCGAACGCACGCCGACCTCATCGTCTCGACGGGCGAGGACGATGACACAGCGCTGCGTCAAGTGTTGGACGCGCTGAGGGTCTGAGCAAAACAAGAACAGCCCCCGAACCGGAGGTCGAGGGCTGTCGTGGGAAGAGAACCGAACCTAGTTGACCGTGACTTCGACGGACTTGGTGATCGCGGCCTTCTTGCCGTACATATCGGCGATGGTCACCGTGACCTTGAACTTGCCCGGCCGGCGGAACTTGTACTTGACCACCTGGGCTTCGGCATCGACTTGGATACCGTCCCGATCGTCAAAGTCCCACGTGTATTTCAGCGGGGTCGAACCCGCGAAGCCGTACGCCACGAACTCGCGCTCGTCGCCGGTCGCCAGGTTGAGCGGATCCTTGAAGTTCATCTCGCCGCTGATCGCGGTCGCGTCGTTGATGACTCGCATCTCACCGATCCAGAACGTGGAGATCGCATCGCCGGAGATCGCGATCGACTGGACAATCTTGTTCGTCTTGTCGAATCCGTTGATCGCCTGAAGCGGAAGCGAGAAGTTGCGCCATTGTTCGCCACCCGTGGCGCGAACGCTGAGGTAGGCCTCGCTCTTCTTGCCGTCGGTCGTCGTGATGACGAGGCGAACATTGCGGAGCGGGACTTCGGTGGTTACCGCGGTGCCCGTCTGGGCTCCGCCACCGCCACCGGCTTGACCGCCTCCTCCGCCATCGAAGCCGCCGGCACCACCGCCGCCGCCGCCTCCACCCGATCCACCCGCGCCACCTGAGGTCGGGCCTCCACCGGCCGCGCCTCCGCCTGCCGTGGTCGCGAATTTCGGCTTCTCACCCGATGCGCGGATCGAGATCTTGAGCAGGTTGTTAGCGTCGGAATACGGGGCGCTGAGATTGACCGGCGTTCCGAGGTTGATGATGCCGCCCTGGAAGTAGTTTCGGGTGGTGATTCGGAGCGAGAACGAACCCTCGCTGGCGACCTCATCGGTTTCGGCGATCGTGCCGCTGCCCCAGCCCTTGAGGCTGACCTTCTGATCTTGAATGGTCTGGTTGGGGATGTAGATCGATTGCGCATGCGCCGCCCCCACCATTGCGGACGCCAATGCGATCAGGCCGAGTTTGTTCATTGTTGGGTTCTCCAAGCTTATCACGCGCGAATCCGTTCGATCGAAACCGCGCGACCGGTATCTACTTCGACGCCGATAACCACCCCAGAGATTACACCAGGATGGTCGGCAACTTCGAACTTCGTAGGAAGAGACGTGCGAAACCGGCGAAGGATAACGTCTTTCTCCATTCCCAGCACGCTGGGCATCGGCCCGCACATGCCCACATCGGTGATGTAGGCCGTGCCTCCGGGCAGCACCGCCTCATCGGCAGTGGTGACATGGGTGTGAGTTCCGACCACGGCGGTCGCCCGCCCCGCGAGGTGCCAGCCCATCGCGATCTTCTCACTGGTGGCTTCGGCATGGAAGTCGACGAAGAAGTGCGGCGTGTCGAGCTCGTCGTGGATACGGTCCACGTCGCGGAAAGGGTCGTCGTAGCCGTCGAGGAAGACTCGCCCGCAGAGATTTGCCACCGCGAGCCGGACGCCCTCGCGCTGGATCAACACACATCCCTGACCGGGGGTGCCGGGAGGTAGGTTTGAGGGCCGGACCAGCGGGCGGGGTCCCTTCAGATACTCGAAGATCTCCCGCTTGTGGAAGGCGTGGTTGCCGAGCGTAATCGCGTCTATACCGAGCTTAAACAGCTCTTCGGCGAGGTCGGGGGTGATGCCAACGCCGGCGGCCGCGTTCTCGCCGTTGACGATGGTGAAGAGCGGTTTATGCTCCTCTTGCAGTCGGGGAAGTTGCCGCTGGACCGCCTGACGGCCCGGGCGTCCCACGACGTCGCCAAGGAACAGAATGCGGTACTCACCCATCGCTAGGAGAGAGTTTGCGGGAAACGGACGGGCGTTTGCTGATATAACGGGCCTGGATGGCAAAGCTCGGCATCATGGTCGGTCCGCATGGACGGGGGTCGAACATGGCCGCCATCATCGAGGCTTGCCAGTCGGGGCGCCTTCCGGCTGAGGTCGCCGTCGTCATCGGATCTCGCGCGGGTAGCGGGGCGTTGGAGCGTGCGGCCTCGATGGGCGTACGAACTGCGGTGATCGAACCCGGGGACGACTATGGCACCCGGTTGCTATCCGAGTTGGGAAGTTGCGACTGGATTTGCCTCGCCGGCTACCTCAGGCTGCTGCCCAGCGAAGTGCTGACTCGCTTTCCAAATCGCGTACTGAATATCCACCCGGCGCTGCTTCCGAAGTTCGGCGGCAAGGGAATGTACGGCCAGCGGGTCCACGAGGCGGTGATTGCCGCGAGCGAATCCGAGTCGGGTTGCACGGTTCATTACGTCAACGAACAGTACGACGAGGGGGCGATCATCCTGCAGCGCCGGTGCCCCGTCGAGCCAGGGGACACACCGGAGACCCTCGCGGCTCGTGTGCTGGAGCAAGAACACCTTGCGTATGTCGAGGCGCTGGCGGGCCTTGTTACGCCAACAACTAACAGGCAAACAACCAACCCGTCAGCGCCGCCACCGCTCCACTCGCCGCTCTTTCTGGCCCTCGGCCTGCCCCTATCGCGAGTGCTCTGCTGGATTCTGATGACCGTTTTCGGCCCGCTTCGGGTGTTCGGGCGGTCGCGGATTCCCCGCAAGGGAGGACTGCTGATCCTCGCCAATCATCGCGCCGACGTCGATCCCATTGCGATCTACTTGGCCTGCCCTCGCCCGATCTACTTCATGGGCAAGAGTGAGCTCTTTGCGATGCCGGTAGTCGGGTCGATCATGCGGGCATTTCGCGCCTTTCCGGTCAAGCGGGGTGAGCCGGATCGCGCCGCACTGAAGTTGGCCGCCGCCTACACCCATCTCGGCAACGTGGTGGGCGTCTTTCCCGAAGGCCAACTTACCGAGGATGGCAAGCTCCAGCCGATGAAGCCTGGCGCCGCGCTTATCGTTCGCCTGACCGAGTGCCCAGTGATTTGTTGCGGCCTAAGGCGGACTGACCGCATCATGCCTTACGGGAAAGTGATTCCCCGCCCGGCACTGGGTTGGGTGGAAGTGCACTGGGGCGAGCCTCGGTCATTTGCCAAGGGCACGCGACCCGAGGAGATTCTCGGCTGGGTGGAGTCTGAACTGAGGCATCTTTCGGGCGAAGTTTGAGTCCGCTGCCGTCAGATTGTGGGCATTTCGACGTAAGATAGACGTTATGATGCTCTCCGCTCTACTCCTTACCGTTGCCCTTCAGGGCTCCGATCTCAAGTGCCCGGTGATGGCGGGTGCTGTCGCCAAGGATTCCAACATCGTCGAGTACCGCGGTGCCGCCTTCACGTTCTGCTGTGCGGGCTGCGACACGAACTTCGCCAAGGCCCCTGACAAGTTCATGGCCACCCAATCGAAGGCGGGCAACACGGTCGGACAGTTCCTGTTTGACCCCGTCAGCCGACGCCGAGTCGATCCCGCCAAGGCTAAGGACTTCACCGATTTTGGCGGCCTTCGCTATGCGTTCGAATCGAACGACAACCTGAAGGTCTTCCTGGCCAGCACCGATAAGTTGTCGGTTGCGCCGAAAAAGGAAGCGCTCTACTGCCCCGTCGGCAAGGAGGCGATCGCATCGGCGTCTAAGGCTTGGGGTTATGCCGATCACGACGGCGTTCGTTGGTACCTCTGCTGTTCCGGGTGCGAGGAGCCTTTCCTGAAGAACCCAACGTCGTTCATCACTGCCGACGCGAAGAAGCAGATCAAGAACGCGGGCGCGAAGCTCCTGCCCAAAGCGAAGGCCTAAGTGGGTTCGGGTTAGTTCGGGCTGGCTCGGCTTGGCTCGGAGTTTGAACCGTGAACGGAGTTAGGATCGTGATTGTGGTGGTCGCGGCGATGATGATCGCCGCGACCATTGCCGTTCTTGCTTACCGAGCTTTGCCTCCTCTGCCTGAACTATCCGCGTCGGATTACGGTGGAAAGGTCCACCTGGTCGTCGATCGTGATGCGGGCCGGCTCTATTCATCGACCCTCGTGAACATCGACTTCGTGTCCAAGACCCGAGTCAAGATCGAACACCCGGTCGGTTTGGCGGACGGCTCCGTCCGGACAGAGGGGCGGCGGCTGATCATCACGATCGAGAAGGTCGATGGGTTGCCCGTCGCGGCCTGGGGCGAGAAGTGGCCGACCCTCCGCTCGAAGCTGATCGCCGAGCGGGTGGGCCGGGCAAATCGGCACCCCCGCCCGAAGGACCTCGACCTAGCTTTGCGCAAGGCTCGAAGTGAACAAGAGGCGATCGCCGCTATTGAACAAGAGGACTACGCCGCGTCACTGGAGAATCCGTTTGCTGAGCCGTGGGAGTGGGAGATACCCGTGGACTCGGATTGGATCGCCCTGACTCCCCTCACTCCCGAGATGCGCTGAACTGCTACGACATCGCTTTTCGTCTTCGCACGCTTCGAAATCCGGCGGCCGCCGCTCCAATGGCCAAAGTCATCGTGAAGGGTTCCGGAACGACCGCCGTGGCATTGATGTTGTCGAACTGGTGGACGTCGGGGTTCCCGCCTCCTTGAGCCCACTCCATCTTGACAATGTTCGTCATGTTGGTGAAGGAGTACGAGACCAAGGCGGTCATGTTCGTGACGCTGATCGTTTCCGAAACGGTGGAAGCATCGGCCCTTGTGCCCACGAAGGTGATGGAGAAAGGTGAGTAGTTGAACCTAAACAGATGGGCGAGAGAGATGTCGCTCACGTTGAAGGCCGCCCCACCCACCTTGGTCATTCGGAACTGCTTGCCCGTATAGGTGCCGTGAAGCGCCGTGTTGGGATTCTGTGCGGTCCCGGTGTAGCCGGTCGCGGCGACCGCCCAGGAAGAGAGCGCGATCGACGTGTTTGGGGCGCCAAGCGCTTGAAACTGATAGCCCCTCGAAACGACCGAGTCGCCATAAAAATACTGCCAGTTTGGATTCGGGGCCGAAGTCCAAGTCAGGTCTTCAAAGTCGATCAAGATGGTCGAGCCTTGGAGAGCGGCGGCGAGTAGGCCGGTGACAGTGAGGAGGCGAATAGACAGTTTCATGACCGTCGGATTGTACGTCCGCGCTTCGGCACCATACCAGTCAAGATGCTCTAACTTAACGGTTTTCTGGACTCAGGTCTTGGGAAGTGTGTGAGCGCCTTCCCAGTTGAGATGTCGTTGCGATAGGGGCCCCAAGACGATGCGTCTTGAGGCAAGGCTCGCTGTACCGTGATTTGACGACTCCTGTGGGGCGCATCGCTCAGCTTCCCCACGCGGCGGCAGCCCCGGATTTCGAAGTCACGAGCGATGCGCGTGACGGGGTTCTGCCGACCCATCCGAGCGACTCGGAACCTACCCGAGCAAATCCGCACATTTTGTCGGAACTTCCTGATACCCCATGGGGTATAGTATCGTGTAGGCTATGAAATCCGAAGACACCAAAGCCATCGACCGACGACTCGCCCGCATCGAGGGGCAAGTTCGCGGACTTCGCCGAATGCTGGAAGAGGACGCATATTGTTGCGATATCCTCACCCAGATCAGCGCCGTTACGTCCGCACTGCAGCAGGTTGCCGGCCAAGTCGCCGCGCAGCATGTCAAGCACTGCATCGTCGGGCACGGCAGCGGAAGCGAACACGATGCCGCGAAGTGCATGACTCAAGACGAACTCGTCGATGAGCTCACCGAGGTGTTCGGACGTCTCATGAAAGCCTAATACCCCAAGGAGTATCAACCCATGAACATCAACCTGAATGTCACCGGAATGACTTGCCAAAACTGCGTCCGCCACGTGCGGGAAGCCCTCGAAGCCCTCGAGGGCGCGCACGACGTCACCGTCGATCTCGAGAGCGGAAGAGCAACCGTCAGCGGCGTCTCCGCCGAAGCCGCGATTGCCGCCATCGAAGAGGAGGGCTACCAAGCCAGAGAACAATGAACACCACGACCGCGACTGAAACCCACGAGCATCTCCAAGAGACTCAACTTGCCGTCTCGGGAATGACCTGCGCGTCCTGCGTGTCCCGCGTCGAGCGCACCCTCAAGAAGCAGCCGGGTGTGGCGGACGTCGCGGTCAACTTTGCCACGCATCAGGCCACGATTCACCACTCGGCCGACGTCGATGTCGAAGCCCTGACGAAGGCCGTCGACAAGGCCGGGTACGGAGCGGAGGTCATCCTCGATGATCCTCATGCCCACCACACCGCATCGGAGCATGCCGAGCACCTGCGCCTTGAGACCGAGTCGGAGATGACGGCGATCCGCCGCAATCTCATCCTCGCCGCGGCGCTGACCGCGCCCACGTTCGTGCTCTCCATGTTCTGGCATCCGCGCCCGATCTGGGCGAACTGGTTGCTGTTCGCCTTGGCAACGCCGGTGATCTTCTGGTGCGGACGCGGCTTCTTCCGGGTTGCGGCTAAGGCGCTGCGCCACGGGTCGACCACGATGGACACCCTGATCGCGATGGGTTCGGGAGCGGCGTGGATGTACTCAACCGCGGCCCTCGTCATGTATCAGGGCAACGCCCACCACCAGAGCGAGCACATCTACTTCGAGACCGGCGCGGTCATCGTCACCTTGATCTTGTTGGGTCGGTATCTGGAGGCGCGTGCCAAGACACGCATGTCCGACGCGATCCGAAAGCTGATGGACCTTGCGCCCAAGGTCGCGACGGTCGTTCAGCCCAACGGCAGCGAGACCGAGATCGAAGTGCCGATGCTGCGCCAGAGCATGCTCGTCCGGGTTCGGCCGGGCGAGCGGGTCGCCGCCGATGGCATCGTCGTCGAAGGCGAGTCGTATGTCGACGAGTCGATGATCACCGGCGAGCCGCTGCCGGTTTCAAAGAAGCCGGGCGACGAAGTTACGGGCGGTACGGTCAATGATCGCGGCTCGTTCGTGTTCCGGGCAGAACGCGTCGGAAAGGAGACGACCCTGGCCCACATCGCTCGCTTGGTTCAGCGGGCCCAAGGCTCGAAAGCGCCGATGCAAAGCTTGGCTGACCGCGTTTCGGGCGTGTTCGTGCCCGTGGTCATCTTGGTCGCCATCGCGACCCTCGCGGGCTACGTGCTGCTGGGCCACGGATTCGAGCAAGGCATTATCGCCGCGGTAGCGGTGCTGGTTATCGCGTGCCCCTGCGCCCTCGGATTGGCGACGCCGACCGCGCTCATGGTGGGCACGGGTCGAGGCGCCGAACTCGGCATCCTCATCAAAGACGGCGAGGCGCTCGAGCGCGCTGGCAACGTCAAAACGATTCTCCTCGACAAGACCGGCACCCTCACGAAGGGCCAGCCCGCACTCACCGACATCCGAGCCTTTGGGGGCTGGAACGAGAACGAGGCGCTGGAGTTTGCCGCAAGTTTGGAGAGTTCGAGCGAGCATCCGGTCGCCCGAGCTGTGGTCGCCGAAGCGCAGAAGCGGGGTCTCTCGGTGAGTGCAGCCGCCGATTTCGAATCCGTCCGAGGCCAAGGTGTTCGCTCCCCCGAGGGAATGATCGGGCGTCTGTCCTGGATTGCCCAAAGCCGCCAGGTGCCCGAAGAAGTGGTCCGCGCCCACGACGCGTTGGAGCACGATGGCAAGACCGCGTTTGTGGCGGCCAACGAGTATGACTTCGCGATTCTTGCGGTCTCCGACACGATCGGCGAGCACGCGGTCGAGGCGATCGCCGCGCTCAAGGCGCTGGAAATCGTGCCCGTGATGGTGACTGGCGACAATCCCCGCGCCGCCGAAGCCGTGGCTCGGAGTGTCGGCATCGAGAAGGTCCATGCGGGCGTCCTTCCCGGCGAGAAGGCCGAGATCGTCGAGCAGTATCAGGGAGCTTCGAGGGAAGAGGACCCCTTGAGGCGAGAAGAAGAGGCATTGAGCCTTGAAGAAGAACCCTTGAGGCGAGAAGAAGACCCATTGAGGTCGCATGAACACCCCTTGAGGTCTGAAGAAGACCCATTGAGGCGAGAAGAAGAGCCATTGAGGTCGCCTCAATCGGTCGTCAAGCCAAATCAATCGGTCGGCATGGTCGGTGACGGCATCAACGACGCCCCCGCCCTGGCTCAGGCTGACCTTGGCATCGCGATGGGTTCGGGAACGGATGTCGCGATGGAGACGGCCGGGGTTACGCTGCTGCGTTCGGACCTGCGTGGCGTTGCGCAAGCCGTTCGGCTGGCCAGGGCAACCTTGTCGACGATCAAGGGCAACCTCTTCTGGGCGTTCGCCTACAACGTGGTGATGATCCCGCTGGCGGTGATGGGGAAGTTGAGTCCGATGCTCGCCGCGGGGGCGATGGCGTTCAGCAGCATCTCGGTTATTCTGAACTCATTGCGGCTGCGTGGATTCCGATAGCTTCCGATGTAGGCAGCCTGATTTTTGAGTAGACCCGTCTCAGACCTGCTGTATCATGAAGGTGCTGAACGGAGAATGCTCAATGAAAAGAGTAGGACGAAAGAGCGTAATGCCGAGCCGCTTGAGTCAGTTGTCGAAGTGGCCCGGGTCAGTTGGGATAACGGCTTCGTTGCTCATGCTGACACCGGGGCTCGGTCTGCCCACCATGGAGGCGCGAGAACTCGCACCGACGGAGTCGGGTCCCATCGGAACATTCCTGTTCATCGATAAGGACATTGCGAAGACGCGCTTCTACATGGTGGTGCAGGCGGAGTCTCGCCGCAACTTGATTCAGGTTACGGGAAGATCGCACATTGGCGGGAAGCCCACGGCGGACCTCACCGGGACCTATTATCCGGAGCGGAACGAGTTCCGAGGTACGGCTCGGCAACTCAGCGGTACACGCAGCACCGAGAACTACGACGGGAGATACATCGCTGAAACTCAGTCCTTCGAGTTCTGGGTTACGGGTGCCCGAGCTGCGAAGTTCTTCGCGAAGCGCGTGGACTTGGCAGAAGTTGAGGGTGACTACGTTTCCTCAGGATTGTACGTCTCGATTAGAAAGCAGGGCACGGGTTATGGGGTGACAGGCAAGTATGGGGATTACTCCATCAAGGGCTCCTATCTACCCAAGTCCGGCGAGGTTGCCGCCAAGGTGGGTGGCATGACCCTCGACGGCGTCTTCGACCCTTACTCGAAGGGACTCTATCTTTGGCTGAGTCCAGCGTCGGGTGCAGTCAGCGCTGACCCCGCGATCTTTGCGGGGAGAGGCACTCTGCCGCCCAGCGCCTTCAGCTCCGATCCTGCCGTCGCGCCCGGAGCCATTTGGTCACAGCGTGAAACGTATCGATCCGAGATCAGTGGAACATGGACCTTGGATTCCTCAGGTAGGCGGTTCAAGGCCGAGTGGTCCAATGGGGCCGTGGCCACATTGACCCTGGAGACTTTCACGGCGAGCGATGTCGTGGTGAAGCGCGACGATCTCCAAGGGACCTCAAAGGGGCTTCGCGCGACCTACCGGGGGAAGCGGAACGGCAGGCACGTCAGCGGCGACGTGGAGTGGATTTGGTCCGACGGTAAGCGGGGCAAAGGCAAGTGGAGTGCCGACCTGCCTTGACGTCTTCCTAACCCCAGCTCCGGGCCGGACAACCGATTGCACGAGCGGAGTAGGTGGGATTCGAACCCACGACCCGGCTTTCACCGAGTACGCGATTTCCAGTCGCGCTCCTTCGACCACTCGGACACCACTCCGCTCGTGCCGCTCAATTATGACCCACCCGGGGGTGGGATAATCTCC
>JANJUB010000022.1 GCA_024710805.1 Fimbriimonadaceae bacterium
TCTCTATTCTGCTCACTCCGGCCTACCTGTGGCCGCGGTCGGCGGCGCCGCCCACGGCGAGGGGAGGTTTGCCCGCAGTGCCGGAGCGGACGTCTTTCTCACCGGCGAGGTCAAGCAGCATATCGCGCTCGAGGCTTCGGAATCAGGGCTGCCGATCATCGCGGCCGGACACTACGCGACCGAGCAACCCGGCGTCGAAGCGTTGGCCGTTGCCCTGAGCGGAGTGATGCCGCACGTTCGTTGGGAGGTCTTCACCCCGCCGCCTGGCCTCCACGGACGCCCCCTCTAGAAAGCAAGAAGCCCGAGGCGAAGAACGCCTCGGGCTTCTTGGTGTTGCTTTCGACTTACTCTTCGGTCGCGGTCGTTTCCGCGTCCGGCTTTGGGGCGGCCGGTTTCGCAGCAACGACGGGCTTCTTGGGAGCAGCCGGCTTCGACGGGCTCAGATTGGCAACTCGTCGAGCTGAAACCAGCTTGCGAGCGTAGTATCCCGAGGTCACCGAGTCGATCCGCACTCCACCCTGGCCACTGCTCGAGTGAATGAACTTACCATTGCCAACATACATGCCGACGTGGTTGATGCGGCTGCTGCGGCCCGTCTTGAAGAAGACGAGGTCGCCCGACTTGAGGTTCTTCGTGGAGACGCTCTGCCCCGCCCTTGCCATGTCTCGGCTCGTTCGCGGCAACTTCACGCCCTTCGTCTTGTAAACGTAGGTCACGAAGCCGGAGCAATCATAGCCGCCGTTCGATCGTGAGGTGCTTCCCCACTTGTACGGCGTGCCGAGTTGGCTGTAAGCGGTCTTGATCAGATCCGACGACGCGGGTCCTGCACTGAGCGAGGGACGCGAGCTTCGCTTCGCAACCGTCGTCCGAGGAGCGGCGGCAACGATGCTCGTCTTTGTCTTGGGCTTGGCCGGAGCCTTAGCCACCGTCGTCTTCTTGGATTTCGCCACGACCGTCGAGGTCACGGGGCGGATGAGATCACCTCGCATCCAACCTTCGGTTCCCTTCGGGAAGCGCAGCTTGTACCAACCATTCTCATGGTCGAGAACCTTGACTTGCGTCCCGGCATCGACGGCGGTGATCTTTCCGGCGGTCACCGATGGACTACGACGAATCGTCGAGCCGGAGCCCGTGACGATCGCGTAAGGCGTAGTGATCTTCCGAGGGGTTGTCGCCTTGGCCACCGTCGAGGTGGTCTTCGGCAACGAGCCGCCCGGAACCTTCAGAATCTGCCCGATCTGCAACTTCGCGGTATTCACGCCGGGATTAGCCTGTCGCAACGCACTGAGCGAAATGCCAGCGTGCCTAGCGATAATCCAGTCGTTTTCGCCCGACTTCACCTTATGGGTCCGGACCGCGGTCTTGACCACAGGGGTCTTGACGGGGGTGGCCTGGGCGATCGGCTTGGCCGGTGCGGCCTTGGCGATCACCGAGGTCGATTTCGCGGGAACCGCGAGTCGAACACCCACCGGTAGCTTGGCGAAGTTGACGCCCGGATTCAGCGCATGAAGCTGTTGCACCGTGGTGCCAAGCTTCTTTGCGAGAGCCCAGTCGAAATCACCGTTGCGCACGGTGTAATAGGTCGTTCCCGATGGCGGTGCCAACGGGGAAGCCTCGGGCCGACGGGCCGGAATGCGCAATTTCATTCCCGGCACCAGACGGTGCGAGTTCGGCAGGCTATTCGCGGCGATTAGCTCTGCGCGGCGAACCTTATGCTGGTTCGCAATCTCCGATATCGTATCGCCCTGCTGGACGGTGTAAGTCTTGTTCTGCGCGCTCGCAACGCCGACGATCAACGTCAACGCAACGAACAAGAACATATTGCTTTGCAAGACTCTTCCTCCTTGCCCTGGGTAATCGAGCTACCGGAGCGCCCTGAACGCCCCAAAAACTCTTTACGGACGGTGCAGTCTACCTCAACCGCGATCCCAAGTCAACCCCTTTAGATTCGGTCTATCCTGGCAGGATCCCCAGGGTGCACGCGCGAACTGGGCTACAATCGGCGAATGCACCGCGACCGGCTGGGTTGGTACATCGGCGTTTCAAGCTATTGGTTCGCAACCAGCTTTAAGTGGTTCATCCTGTTCTTCCTGCTTTCCGGACAGGTTCAAGCGATCGTTCCCGGCGGAGAGGCGAACACCTGGTGGGGCCGAATTGTGATGGTCGGCGCGATCTGGGCGATGATCGGCCCAGGTTTGTTCGGCTGGCTCAGCGACCAGTGCCGCTCCAGATTCGGGCGAAGGCGTCCGTTCATCGCGATCGGCGGTGCCCTAACCGCACTTGCGCTCCTTTGGCTTGGTGCCGCCGACCAGGTTTGGATGTTCTTCGTGGGCTACCTGTTGCTGCAGGTTGCAGACGACATCGGCACCGGTCCATACAGCGCGATCGTGCCCGAGTTCGTCCCTGAGGAGAATCGCGGCCGCGCCTCCGGAATCATGGGACTGCTCAAACTGATTGCCCAGTTGGTCGCGGCGGTCGTCGGGATCTTGTTCGGGGCTCAGATTCTCACGATGTACGCCATCATGGCGGTCTTGAATCTGGTGTGCGCGGTGTGGGTGCTCTACACGATTCGCGACGAGCCACAGTTCAAGGGAGCGGCTCCCGCCCAAATCGGTCCGCTGTGGGATCGGGCTCGAGCCTTCTGGCGCCCGTTCGCTCATCCCGATTTTCGCTGGATCTGGATCACGAGCTTTCTCAACGCGTTCGGCTTCTACATGATCCTCGTGTATCTGCGCTACTACTTGAGCGACCGGGTTCTGCCTGCGCTTGCCACAAGTTCGCCGACCGGCTTCGCTGCAGAACTTGCCGCCTCACCCCTCACCGCCACCATTTTGGTCGCCGTCATTATCTCGTTGGTCGGCGCATTCTCGTCGGTCATCGCCGGACGACTGGCTGACCAGAAGGGCCGCAAGCGCATTGTCATCAGCGCCGGGTGGCTGATGTTCGCCTCGCTCGTGCCCTTCGCCCTGATTCCGAACTACTGGGTGATCTTGGCGCTCGCGGTTCCGTTTGGTATAGGTTATGGGGCATATCTCTCATCAGATTGGGCGCTTGTGTCCGACATCTTGGGGAGCGATGACGGGTTCGGAAAGAACATGGGGTTGTGGCAAATGAGTGTCGCCACCCCGCAGGTGATCTCCGGCGGTCTGGGCGTGCTGGTCGATAGGCTGAACGAAGGATGGACCGGCCAGTTTTACGGCTACACGGTGATCTTCATCATCGCCTCGTTTGGCTTCTTACTCGGCTCGACGCTGATCCGTCGGGTCAAAGGGTCGACCTAGCGCGCATAATCGTGCCCGTGGTGTTCCCTTCTCGCGAGCAGTTCATCGAGCAATCGGCGGCCGGCGTGCTGGTTCCGGTGTGGTCGGATCTGCTGGCCGACGTCGAGACTCCGCTCAGTGCCTACTGGAAGCTCGCCCACGACGAGACATACAGCTTCCTGCTTGAGAGCGTGACCGGAGGAGAGCAGCTCGCGCGCTACAGCATCCTCGGGGTTCGGCCGCGGCTCGTGATCCGCACCAAGGGACGGCAGGTCACCCACGAAACGCCTCAGGCCAAACTCCAATCGAATCTCGCCGCCGGGCACGACCCCCTCGACGTGCTTCAGGCAGCAATGCGTCCCGGCCTCGACGTACCCGGACTGCCCAAGTTCCATGGCGGCGCGGTGGGCATGCTCGGCTACGACCTCGTTCGCTTCTTTGAACGATTGCCCGACACCTGCGACGACGAACTTGCCATCGATGACTTGGCCATGATGCTCTGCGACGAGGTCGCGGTGTTCGATCACGCCAAGAACACGCTTCGGCTGATCGTGAACGCCGAGCCCAATGAGGCGGCATACGATGCCGCAGCCGCGCGGATTGCGGTGATGCGCGAGCGCTTGGCGGCTCCCCGCCCTCCCCTCCCCAGCGGATCGTGGGAGTCGCATCCGGTGACCTCCAACACCGATCGCGCGGTGTTTGAAGCCAACGTCTCCCGGGTGATCGACTACATTGCCGCCGGAGACGGGATCCAAATGGTGCTGTCGCAACGGTTCGAGACGCAGGTCGATGCCCACCCGCTCTCGGTGTACCGCGCCTTGCGGTCGCTCAACCCGTCACCCTATATGTTCCTGCTCCGATTTGGGGACATGGACGTGGTTGGGGCGTCGCCCGAGATTCTGGTCAGCTTGAACCGCTCCGAAGCTAGGGTGCGTCCGATCGCGGGAACCCGCCTGCGAGGCGCCACCGAGGAAGAGGACCAAGCACTGGCCGCCGAGTTGCTGGCCGATGAGAAGGAGCGAGCGGAGCACATCATGCTCGTCGACTTGGGCAGGAACGACCTCGGCCGCGTGTGCGACACCGGCTCGGTGCGCGTGGGTCACCTCATGGAGGTCGAGCGCTACAGCCACGTGATGCACATCGTCTCCGACGTTCGCGGCACCCTCGCCGATGGCCAAGATGGCTTCGATCTCGTTCGGGCGACCTTCCCTGCCGGCACGGTTTCAGGAGCCCCCAAGGTGCGGGCGATGCAGATCATCGACGAGTTGGAGACCACAAGACGGGGTCTCTACGCGGGCTCGGTCGGGTACGTGGGCTACGACGGCGATCTCGACCTGTGCATCGCCATCCGCACCATCCTCATCAAGGACGGTCGCGCGTACGTTCAGGCCGGAGCCGGGATCGTGTATGACTCAAACCCCGCCAGCGAGTTTGCTGAAACCGAGAACAAGGCGCGCGCGTGCTTGCGCGCGATCGAGCTCGCTCAGCGTGGCGACTTCCTGTAGCTAGTCGTCATCGTCGTCGTCATCATCATCATCATCCCACGACCGGCGACCCTCACCCCGCAGGGCCCGGTTTCGGCGACGACGCCAGGAAAGAAACTCATCGTCGGTTACGCTCGGCTTGGTGAAGTACACACTGCCGAGGTGGATCATCAACCCAATCCCCCAACCCATGAGGGGATAGAGAGCCCAAAGGCTTGGATCCCTGTCGCCCAGAGCGGTGAGTAGATTGATCCCCAGCAATCCCAGGTTCACCGCGATGTACGAGATGAGATGGAGGCGAGCCGATCGGCGACGTTCCTCGTCATATTCGCGAAGTTCTTCCTTGATCGTCTTGCCCTGGAAGTACTGCTGCTCAGCGCGGGCGATCGCCTCCGGGGCGATCCCCAACTCGGTGGCGGTCTGCTGCAACCGTAACTTCAAGTCGGTCGTCGATTCGTGCGACTGGCGGATGGCCAGCTTGAGGATCTCCTCGACATCTTCCTCACTATTGATTCGGTGCTCGTTCGCCACGTCGGAGGATTTTACGCAAACCGAGGGTTTAAGGTTGCTTGGGAGCGGCGTCGAATGAAGATTCGGGGATCACTTCCTCCACTGCCCCGGTCTTGGGATTGACTTTGGCGACCCGGAAGCGCATCTTGTGCGTGGCGTCTTCCAGCGCATAGATCGCCCCGGCGGCCACCATCGGCTCCAGGAAGTAGCTCTCTGACTCGGTGATCGGCGTGACGACGCCCGAATCGGGATCGATAAACGCCAAGCGGTAACGCCCCATGCGCTCGCGATCGGACACGATCGCCATTCGCCCACCGACAAACACCGGCATCGACTCGTTGTTCTTCAACTTCGTTTCGACATCGGTATTGCCACTCTCGACATCGACCACCCGCAGCCAACTCACCCCATTGTCGTCGAGGTAGCTGAAACTGAGCTTCTTAAAGTCCTCCGACCATGCAGGGGCCGACATACGGATGAACTTGTCCTCGCTGAGTCGCTTAAGGTCGCTCGCGGCGTAGGTACCGTTTTTGGGGATCGCCACGTACAGGTCGAAGTCGTGCCATTGCAGACCGCCGAAGGCCCGCGAGCGGGGCTTGGCCGCGCCGCGGAACGCCATCCGGCCATCAGGGGCGAACGTTGCTGAGTACTGGGACAGTTCTGGCGTTTCCAGGATCGGCTGCCGCGATCCGTCCTTGCGATCGACCCGCATGAACGACATCCGGTTACGGATGCTGTCGCCTTCGCCGACGATCAACTCCCCATCAGTAGTGAAAGCCGGACTCTCATAGTAACGACCACCCGCAAGGCGCCGGGAGCCTTGGGCATCCCGAATCCAAAGTTCGTTCTGTCCCCCCGCGCCCGTGGTCCAAGCGATCACCTTTCCATCGGAGGACACGCCGAACGACGCCCCCTCGTGAGAAGGCAGCCCTCGCCGACAACCAGCGACGGCGAGCATGGCCACCCCCATGAAGAGCCAGCGTGCGTTCAAGGTCGGCCGAGTTTCTGCCACAGGTATCGGATGATGGCGGCTTGGACGTGCGGGCGGCTCGTGTCCTTCCCAATGCTATGGTCATCGCGCGGGTACGCGAGCATATCAAAGGGCTTACCCTTCTCGACCAGCTGCTGGATGAGCCGCGCGGTGTCCTGATAGAGCACGTTGTCGTCGAGCATCCCGTGAATCAGGTAGAGATTGTCCTTCAAGCCCGCGGCGTGGTGGACCGGACTCGTCTTCTTATAGACCTCGGGATCGTCCTTCTCCATGCCGAGGCGGCGGCGGGTGTACCACTCGTTGTACGACTTCCAGTCGGTGACGGAGGCCACGGCGACTCCGGTATCAAACACGCCCGGCTTGGTCAGCTGGATCATGCAGGTGAGGAAGCCGCCATAGCTCCACCCCCACACACCGCAACGATCTGGATTCACGTAGCCTAGCGAGACGAGATAATCTTTCGCGGCGACCGCCTCATCGGCATCGATGACGCCTAGGGACTTGTAGTATCCGCTGTTGAACTCGCCGCCACGGCCCCAACTGGAACGAAAGTCGACCAGGAGCACGACCATGCCGAGTTCCATGGCCGCGTAGTTCTCGAGGTAGCCACCCCAGGTCAACTTCGCGCTGTTCGCGTACATGTTGCTGAGAAAAGCAGGGTGCTTCTTCGACTTGTCGATGCCGGGCTTCGTGATCAGGACCGCGTTGATGATCTCGCCATCCTTCATCTTGAAGGTCACCGGTTCGAAATTCGCCCACTTGATCTTGTTGAACTCGGGAAGCTGACTCTGAGTCAGGCGCTTGATACTTGGCTCGACCGAGTACAGCTCGTTATTGATTTTGCGGTTGCTGCACAGCGTCGCGATTGACTTGCCGTCTTCGCTCACCAGCGGGTCCGAAGCTTCGTCGAACTGGGAAGGCGTGGCGAATCCGTCGGGCATCGGGTTGTGGACCGTTCGCGTACCGTTCGGCTCGACAATGGTGATCTCGGTCGTGAGCTGCGTCCGCGCCATCGTCACCAGGACAAGGCGGTCGCTGTTCTTCGGGCGAGTCATGGCGACGACGTCGTGATTCTCGGCATAAACCTTGGTGACGTCCTTGCCGTTCGGAGTGATCGCGAGCACTGAACGGTTCGAGAACTTGCCGTCCACGACATCGGTGCCAAGCAGAATCTTGCTGCCGTCGCGAGTCCACGTCATCGGCCGCCAGTCGTTCAGGTAGTTCTTCGGCGCCTTCTCTTGGTAGGTCGAGTAGCCCTGGCCGGTGGACGTCGGCACGACGGTGATATTGAAGTTCATGAAGTCCTGCGACATCCAACCGATGGCAAAGCGGCTGCTGTCGGGCGACCAGGAGACGCCCATGCCCCAGTTGTAGCGCGGGATTCCCGACACGAACTTGATCAGCCCACCTTCCGCGCTGACCAGACCGTACTGGCTGTCCCAGCTTTGGTCGCCGTGCCAGAGGCGCTGGATGTTGACCACCTCGGCCCGGTCCTTCGAGAAATCCATCATCACGTGGCGACCCATTCGGCTGCTGTCGCTCCACGAGATCGCGATCCACTTGCTGTCTGGGGACCAGTCGAAGCTGTCGATCGTCGCGCCAGGCTTGCCGACGAAGGTCAGCTGCTTGACCAGACCGGTGCGGCGGTCCATCCGGTAGACGTTGCTCCCCTTCAGGTAGCCGATGTAGCGGCCGCTGGGGGAGTATTTGAATCCGTACATACCCTCGGCGGCATCGACGAGCGGCTCGAACTCGCCGCGCACATTGCTGCGGAAGGTGCGCCCCTTGTAGGTGAACAGGAACTCATGCGAATCCGGCGCCCAGGTAAACCCGCTGATGCCACCGTCGTAAAGCGCGGCTTCATCTTTGACGAGCTGGGTTCGCGTATCGTCTTGGCGCGGCAGTTCTTCGATCTTCGCCGCTTCGATGATTCGCCGCTTCTCACCCGATGGGTAATCCATGATCCAGGCGTCGAGCTTGCGAACACCGGTCTGATTCCATCCAAAGACGATGTGGCGTCCATTGGGCGACATGGCCGGCGCGGCTGGGCTGCGGCCGTTGAGGATCGGATACTGGTAGAGCCGCTCGAAGGGGATCTCGCCCGCGATCTTGGGCAGTTCTTGAGCTTGGACACCGGCAAGGCACGTCGTGGCAAGGAGTAGCGCGAACCAGGTTCGGGACATGCAAGGAATCTACCCGGAAGGCACCGCCGCGGGCATACACGCCATGTCGCGCGTGAAGTAGTTCAGTCGGAACTTGAGCTTTCGCACCCCGCGGTACTCCTCAATCTCGGGCTTGAACACGATCCCGATCTCATCGCCACGATCAAGCGCTAAAGCCGCTTCGGCCTGGGTGAATGTCGTCCCCATGAACCGGCCGCCCTGGTGCAACTGCAGTTCCATCTGCACGATGTTCTCGTTCTTGGTAGGCTTGATCAGGCTCACCGTAGCTCGCTGCGTGGCGAAGACGGGAGCCGGATTGGCCATGCCGAACGGAGCCAGCATCTCGAGCTTCTCGACCGCATCGAAGGAGATCTCGGAACCAGGCATCAGGGCCGAAACTTCGACGACAGGCACAAAGTCATCAGCGGAGAGCCGCTCGCGGGCGTAGCGGTTGAACGCTCGCTTCACCGCCTCGATGTTTTTCAACGGCATGCCAAATCCGGCGGCCATCGCGTGGCCGCCGCCCTGGACCAGGTCGGGAAAGGCGCGCAAACACTCGGCGAGGTTGAATCCGGGAATCGAGCGGGCCGAGCCCTTCGCGTCGCCGGTTTCCATGTTGTAGCTCATGACGAACGCGGGTCGGTTGTACTTCTCGCGTACCTTCCCCGCCACCAAGCCGATGATGCCGGGATGCCAACTGGTGTGGCCGACGACAATCGCGTATTGGTCGTCCATGCTCATCTGCTCGACCATCTCCATGGCGTGGCGAATCGCCTCGTCTTGCTGCTCCCTTCGCTTCCGATTGAGATCCTCGATCTCCTTGGCGAGCTTGCTGCACTCCAGCGGATCCTTTGAGATCAGCAACTGCAGAGCCCGCGCGGCGTCGTCGATGCGCCCGGTCGCATTGAGTCTCGGTCCCAACGCAAAACCAACGTCACTGGAGAGCAACGCACCCCCGGCCGCACGCTCGCCCAGGTTCGCTTCTTGGATCAGGGCAAGCAGCCCCTCCTTGCGGGTCTGGGCGAGTTGCACCAATCCATGCCGCGCGATCACTCGGTTCTCGCCAACGAGCGGCATAACGTCGGCGATCGTCCCGAGCACCGTAAGGTCGAGAAACGCGCGGCGGAACTTGTCGACGGGCATTCCCAGCGTACGGGTGAGTCCCTCGGCGAACCGAAACGCGACCCCCACACCGCTGAGATCTCGGAATGGGTACTCGGAGTCGGAGCGGTGCGGATTGACGAGGGCGGTCGCCTGCGGAAGGTCGGGGGGGACGGTGTGGTGGTCGGTAACGACGACGGTCATACCCGCCTCTTGGGCGGCCGCGACCTGCTCGTGGGCGCTAATGCCGCAGTCGCAAGTCAAGAACACCGAGGCTCCCATCTCCTTGGCCCGATACACCGCGTCCATATGGATGCCGTAGCCTTCCTTCATCCGGTGGGGCACGTGGGCATGAACGGTGCAGCCGATGGTTTCAAGGAAGCGTTTCAACAGCGCCGCGCTGGTGACTCCGTCGGTGTCGTAGTCGCCGTGGATGAAGATGAGTTCCTTTCGCTCGCGCGCCCCGAGAATCGCCTTCTCCGCCGCCTCGTAGTCGGGCAGCTTACGAGGGTCGCCGAGTTCTTCTAGGCTAGGGTACAGAAACCGGTGCGCTTCTTCGAGGTCGGTGATCCCGCGCGAGGCAAGCACCGCCGCGACCATAGCGGGAATCCCAAGCTCGCGTTGGAGCTTTCTCTCCGCCGCTTCATCGCGAGGCGGGAACACGATCCGCATTTGGCCGTCGGGGGTCACCACGCAAAAGATGTTGACATACTTCCACTGGTTACGGTTGGGGTAACTTCGCGCCGATGCGAGTCCCCTTTTTCCTGATTGACGCCTTTGCCCATGGTCCATTCACCGGCAATCCGGCTGGAGTCGTCGTCTTGGATGCCCCGCTTCCGGACGAGACCATGCAAGCCATTGGCGGCGAGATCAACCAAGCCGAAACCGCGTTTGTCTGGCCCGAGGGGAATCAGTACCGGCTCCGGTGGTTCACTCCGACGACGGAGGTCGACTTGTGCGGGCATGCCACATTGGCTTCGGCTCACGCGTTGGGCAAGGGCGTCGAGTTCATCACGCGTTCGGGGGTACTCACCGCACGCCAAAAGCCCGACGGGTGGGAACTCGACTTCCCCGCCGAGCCTTTTAATGAGAGTCAAGACGCGATCCCAGGGACGAACGTGCTCTGGGCTGGACGCAACCGCATGGACATTCTCGCCTTGCTCGAAAACGAAGACGCCGTGGTGCAGTACGCACCTGACTTTCGGGCGATTGAGGCGATGCCAGCGCGCGGCTTGATTGTAACTGCCCCCGCCAACTCGGGCGATGTCGACTACGTATGCCGGTTCTTCGCGCCGCAGGTCGGCGTCCCCGAAGACCCGGTGACGGGATCGGCCCATTGCGGCCTGGCACCCTTTTGGTGCGCAAAACTCGGCAAAACTGAGCTATTGGGCTACCAAGCTTCCGCTCGCGGCGGGTATGTTCGTACGGAAATGCGGGGAGAGAGGGTGCAGTTGTCCGGTAAGGCCATAACTGTGGTCGAGGGAATCTTATGCCTGTAAAGTGGTCGGTTCGTGAAGCCCGGTTTCCTGAGGACACGGATACGATCCGGCAGCTGATGCGCGACTATGAGCGCGACATGGGCGAGAAGATGTGCCTCGACGGCTTCGAAGAGGAACTGGCGACGCTGCCCGGTCCCTATCGGCGTCCCGGCGGACTAATCGTCCTTGGTTACCTGCAGCAAGTAGCGGTGGCCTGCGGGTGCATTCGCCCCCTCGCAGATAGGACCTGCGAAATGAAGCGGCTCTACGTGGCTCCCGAAGCCCGAGGCCAAGGCATTGGCCGGGCGATCGTGCGGCGGCTCCTTCGCGAAGCGCGGCTTCAGGGCTACACAGAAATGAAGCTCGATACCCTCGAACGGATGGAACCGGCGATCAAGCTCTATGAAGATATGGGCTTCCAGCGGTGCGCCGCCTATCACCCGCGACCGATCGCGGACGTGGTGTACTTCGAGCGGGTGGTATAGCCCTACCAAAGGTGGGCGAGGGCGTCCTGCCCTGGTTTGGATCGCCCCGCCCGAGAGAACTCGCGAAGGTGCCCTCCTCGAAAGGAAAGCCGGAACCCGGAGGAGATCATCATTACCGGTCCCCCTTACACGAGCGGGTCACGGCACAGTTGACGCGAACCCACTCAGTAAGACCACGGGTTCAGCCTGATTCGTTCGGCTCTAGGCAAAAACGCCGACGAAATCGAGCCGTTTGCCATCAGCTTGCCGACTCACGCTTCGGAACGCGTCGTGCGCGACCAGCGCCACTACCGTCGGCGCGGTCAGCGCCTCGTCGAGCGAGACCAGCCGCACGTTCGTGTATGCCGCAAGTTTTTCCGGCAACTCGTGGATGAACGGCTCGCAGATCAGAATCTCGGCGTCGTCGTGCTGCGCGACCAACTCTGCGATCTCCACCGCCGGCGACTCGCGAAGATCGTCAACGTTCGGCTTAAATGCCAGCCCCAGAATCGCGATCGGACCGACCGCCGCCTCATCGAGGATCTGCTCGACCACTTCGTGGGGACGCTGATCGTTGATCGAGCGAGCGGCTTTCATCAGCGGCGTGATGTCCGGCGCCTTCTCGATGATGAACCAGGGATCGATCGGGATACAGTGGCCGCCGACGCCAATGCCCGGCGCAAGGTAGTTGACGCGCGGATGCAGGTTGGCGAGTTTCATCGCGCCGCGAGGATCGATTCCCATCCGCTCGCACACCTTCGCCATCTCGTTGGCAAGCGCGATGTTCACATCGCGGAAGGTGTTCTCCATCAGCTTGCACATCTCGGCGGTCACCGAGTCGGTACGGTGCAGCTTGCTCGTGTCGACGACACTCGCGTACAGCTCGTAAGCGCGCTGGGTCGCGCGGTCGGTGGTTCCACCGACGATCCGGTCGTTCTCCTTGAACTCTTTCAGGATCGCGCCAGGGATAACGCGCTCCGGGCAATGGACGAGGTCGTAGTCGGTTTCGTGGTCGAGCCCGGTGGCTTCCTTGAGGATGGGGGCGATGAGGTCGAGGCACGTGCGAGGTGGGCTGGTGCTGACCAAGATGACCAGATTACCGGGCCGGATGACCTTGGCGATCGAACGGGTCGCGCTCTCCACGTACTCCATCTCCGCGGTCTTGTCCGGCTTGATGGGTGTCGGCACCGCGATGAAGAACACGTCGGCAGGTACGGCTTCGGTGGTGGCCGTGAAGAGGCCGTTCTCGCGGACCTTGGTGTACCAATCAGCCAACCCCTCTTCGAAGATGTGGACCTCGCCGGCGTTCAGCATCTCCACCGCCCGCTGGTTGACATCGACGCCGACGACGCGATATCCGGCGTTGGCGAATTCCAGGCTCGTCGGCAAACCGATGTAGCCCAGACCGTAAACGGAGAGGGTGGTAGTTGAACTCACGGCGGCCTCAGAGTGTACCTTGGGGACCCTGGGTGAACCTGA
>JANJUB010000025.1 GCA_024710805.1 Fimbriimonadaceae bacterium
GGCGATTTCAAGAGGCGAAGTCCGTCTTCAAAAGACAGGCGAGTTCCGGCAACCACCTTATCGTGGATGTCCATCAGGTCGGCGCCGACGATCCGTTCGGGAGAGATGGGCATAGCTCGTTCTACGCGGCATTGTACCTGCGAGGTTCGAACTTTCAGTACGGAGTGAAAGTTGGCCCTACGGCGGCAAGATGCGACTCTCTCTTTCCGCGAGCTGTCCCGCGACGCCAGTGAACTCGCTTCCATCGCGCTCGAGCCAGTCAAGCATCTCGGCGATGCTTCCGGTTGCTACGCAGATCGTGGTATCGGCTGCGCCGTAATAGAAGCGGATCGAGTCCCCGTCCTCCTCAATCGTGTAGCCGCACGGGAAAATGGCGTTGCCGACATCGCCCACGTGCTCGTAGGGCTCTTCCGGGCCAAACATCCACGATTGGCCCCGCGATAGGCAAACGCCAGGGTTTTCTTTGTCGAACAGCGCAAGCCCGAGTCGATAGATCGATCCCGAGGCATGGCGCCGAACGCCGTGGTAGACGATCAGCCAGCCCCGGTCCGTCTCGATGGGCGGGGGAGAGAGTCCGATCTTGTTCGCGTCCCACCAAGCACCTCGTCGGGCGGGCAGCAGGATCGTGTGTCCACCCCAGTTGCGGAGGTCAGGCGAGAAGGAAATCCACATGCTCGCGTCCTGCGGGGTGGAGGGTCGGTGAATCAGCGCAAACTCCCCGTTGAACCGGCGCGGGAAGAGTGCGGCGTCCTTGTCATCGGCCTGCATAGCCAGTCCGTAACGCTCAAACTCGATGAAGTCGGTGGTCGACGCGATCGCCACACCCGGCCCGGATTTGCCGAACGCGGTGTACGCGATCAGGTATTCACCGACTTCCGGCACATAGGTGATGCGAGGGTCTTCGATTCCCCATAGCTCTTCGGGAAAGCGGATCGGATCGTGCTCGAGCGTCGGTTTTGGATCGATCACCCACCCATCGATGCCATTCGCGGAGCGGGCGGCACAGAAGTGGGAAATGCCTCGACGGTCCTCGACGCGGCAGAGCAACAAGGTCGTCCCATCCTTGAGCTTGGTCGCCCCGGGATTGAACACCGAGTGAACGGGATAGGGCCAGTCGGCCGCCGTCAGAATCGGGTTCTTCGGATGGCGAGTTAGCAGAACATCGAACTTAGTTGATCTCATGGCTTCCTACTGGGATAATGGAGCGCTCGACCCTCTTCCACTGCTGGAGCTCGATGAGCGCGCAAAGATACGAAAGGGTCGACTCGGCCCCCTGATTGCCGTTGATGCGTCCGGAGTGCAGTCCGTCGTTACAGCCGCCGGAGGACGAATCGTAAAGGGGGATCCCGAGGACGTTCTTGCCGATGAACCACTCGTAGGCACGGTTTGCTTCCGCATTCCACACAAGTTCGTCGGTCACCGATTGGGCGCTGAGACAGGCCGAGACCGATGCCCACGCTTCCAGCGGCTGCTGGTCAAAGTCGGCCCGAATCCCGTCGCGCGCGTAGAATCCCTCCGATCCAATCGGCATGAAGACGCCGCCTGGTCCGGTCTGCAACCTCATTAACCAGTTGAGGGCCCGCAATCCAGCCCCGATCATGCTCGGGTTGGCCAGCGACTGGCCAGCAATCAGGAGCGCCTGAGGCAGGCGAGCATTGGCGTACGACAGGCTTTGCTCGAACCAGGGCCAGTCGGCACTCGAGTTCTGCTCGGCGACGTGCATCAGTCGCATGGCCATCGTGACAAACAGCTGACGCATCGCGTGGTTGTTCGGGAATGCCTCCAGATACTCATCCAGCGCGAGCACGGCGTAGGCCCACGTGCGCGGGCTGGTGGTGTCGATCATCCCGGGCGCCGCCTGCACAAAGATGCTCTGAGCAGCGTTGCGCCGGTCGACATTGCGGGTGTAGCGGATGAGCGTGCCCAATCCCCACAACGAGCGTCCCTGAGAGTCCTCAGACCCGGAACGCTCGAGCCACGTCCGGGAGTAGCTCATGAAGTTCCGGAAGCGCCGGTTTTCGGGATTGAACGCGTCAATGACGAAGCTCAGGTAGGTGCCCTGCATCGAGGAGATCTCAGGACTCAGTCCAGTTTGCGCCTCGAGGCGGGCGGTAAGCCAGAGGGCACGCGCATTGTCGTCGACACAATAGCCTTCGGAGCGCCGGGGCACGGTATAGATCGCGTGCTGCATGAGTCCGGTGTCGTCGGTCATCTCGCAGAGGTGGTGGAAGTTCGGCAAAGCCCATGAGGGTTCAACGCCGGGCTTTGCGACAGCACGACGAACAATCGTCTTCATGCGGAGGCTGCTGTCCTCGAGAGCCTGGTTAAAGCACTCCAAATAACGTCGCCCGACTTTGGGCCAGCGCATGCTATCGCCGAACTCGGCGGCACGTCGCTCCATCGTTCGACGTTCGTCTTCGTTGACTTGAATCCTTGTTACTGCAGCCGCAATCGCGTTTGCGTCCCGGTAGGGAACGAGCATCCCCCTGCCCTCGCTCAGGAGCTCTTCGGCGTAGGTGTAGGGAGTTGAGACGACTGCCCGCCCCGCCCCGACCGCATAGGCCAAGGTTCCCGATGTGATTTGATTTGGGTTCAAGTACGGCGTGATGTAGATGTCCATCGCTGCCAGATACTCGACCAGTTCTTCGATCGGCACGTACTCGTTAACAAACACGACATGATCGGCGACTTCAAGTTCGGCAGCCAGAGCTTCGAGTTGTTCACGGTAGCGCTCGCCGCTGCCTGCCTTGACGTTGGGGTGGGTCGCCCCAACGACGACGTAGGTCGCGTCGGGAATCTCCGCGAGGATGGCCGGCATGGCCTGAATCACAAACTCAATGCCCTTATCCGGAGAGAGGAGCCCAAAGGTGAGAATCATCGGTCCAGAAACGCCCAGTCGAGCCCTCAGCGCCCCGTCGGAGTGCTCGGGGATCGTGGGAATCCCGTGCGGGATGAAGTCGATCTTCTCCGGGGCGACGTCGTGTACTTCCTGGAGGAGCTCGATCGCTCGAGTGCTCATCACGACGATCCGCTCCGATAGCTGGAGTAGTTCACCGAGCACCTTCTTTTGTGCTGCGGAAGGCTCCCGAAGGACCGTGTGGAGTGTCGTCACAATCGGCATCTTGGCCTCGCGGACGAGATGCAGCAAGTACTCTCCAGCCTCGCCGCCGAAGATTCCGTATTCATGCTGAACCGACAGAACATCGTAAGAGCCCAGATTGATGAACTCCGCTGCGGCTCGATACTGGTCAGGTTGTTGGTCCGCGATTTGGAAGCGAACGCGCTCCGGATAGTCGTAGCTATGACCATTCGTCATCGCGATAGCGTCAACACGCAAGCCAGCCTCGGCATCGACCAAGTTCTGCGCGAGATCTGCAGTAAACGAGGCAATACCGCATCGCCGTGGAATGTGGGTTCCCAGCAAGGCGACTCTCTGAATGTTTGGCTTCGATTGAACTCTAAATGTGTCGATGACGATGGCGCACCTTCCCGATGGGTTCTACGCCAATGAGGGCGCAAAAGCTGACATAAACTAGCCGCACTTTGGCTGTCAGTACTTCCATAGACAGCCAATGCACCGTCCAACAGATAAGCCCACGGTAGCTTAGGTAAACTTTTCGTCAA
>JANJUB010000052.1 GCA_024710805.1 Fimbriimonadaceae bacterium
AGCAACGGGAGCTCGGTTAGAAACCGCACGGTGCCGTTGATCATCGCGTTGCCCAGGTCGAATCGTGGCAACGGCGTGAACAAGATGATGCTCACGATGAGGACCACGATCGCGAAACTGGTGCCGCACCGCGGATGCAACCGAGTCTGGGCCCGGCAGTTGTCCATGGTCAGGTCTTGCTCGGCCTCGAGGGGGTTGATCGCCTTATGTTCCGCGCCGTGATACTGGAAGACCCTCCGGATATCAGGTAGCCGACTGATGAGCCAGATGTAACCGAGAAAGAAGGTCGTCTTGATGACCTCGGTTGTAAAGTTGATTGCCGCATCGCTCTTGAACCCTAACCACTTGCCCAAGTTCGCGGAAATCAGGTTCGGAGCGAGGTTAAACAGCGCGATGCCAAAGACCAAGGCGAAGACCATGGCTCCGGCAACGGAGAGATCCTGCATTCGCTTGGACGGCACCTTCTCGGCCTTGGCCGCCTCGACGTCCTTCTGATACTGCGGCTCAAGCTGGATGTTCGATGCAAAGCGCATCGCCCGGATGCCCAGGGCCATTGAGTCGAGCAACGCCAAAGATCCGCGCAGAAACGGCAGTTTGAGCCAGTTCTGTCGGCCGATCCACGTCTTCTCGATCGCCTCGGTGGTGGTGACGATCTCGCCATTGGGAGCCCGACAGGACACCGCAAAGAATCTCGGCGTCCGCATCATCACTCCCTCGATGATCGCTTGGCCGCCGTATTGGAGGTATTCACCCTTCGGCACGAGGCAAAGTATAGCCGACCTGGCCCGTTTCCTCTCGAACCTGGCTAGATTCGCCAAGAATCCGGTCAATCGTAGGCAAAAGCCAGCAACTTTCCGGGAACATTCCAGCCTGAGTTCCGTCTATACTCGATGAGCCGACTCAAAGGAGGGGCAATGTCTACTGGTAACCCAGCGGGACTTGAACTGACGGAAGAGGAAGCATTCGCTCTGTTGGCTATGTGTCTCACAAGCCCGCACGGGTTGGATGCAACTTCGGAGACGGCGTTGCGGAAACTGGCGGAATACGCGATCTCAAAGAGCAATCATAAGGATCTTCATCTCATTGACTTGAGCGCGTACAAGACAGGAACCGTAGCGTAAACTCAGTTCGAGGCGGCGGTAACGCCGCCTCCCGCAATTTAAGAGGTCGGTTCGGCCGGTGTTGCTGGTCGCGCCTTCGCTTTGAACGACATCGCGTATTGGTAGTCCTCGATGTAGTCGATGTCGTACGCCAGTTCGGGCGGACTGCCGGGAACTGCTTTGCCTCGCACCCGCAGAAGCTCCGTGATCTTCGCTTCAATGTCCGGCACGGTGAGCTTTTTGTTCAGGTAATCCCACACAAACTTGAACCCAAGCATTCGCGCGATGCCCAACTTCGACTTGCGGCGGTTAAACACCTCCTCGATGTGGGTCAGCGCCGTTCGGAATCCGCGCACCGAGACCTCGTACATGCACCCGGTGGTCCACTCGCCATCCAGCAGCTTCACGAACGTCGCCTCGGCACCGGGGTAGGCCTCTTCATAGTCCGGCCGTTCGATGAGCGGCACGTTGAAGTCGATGTTATGGTCACAGAGGTCGAGGAACTGCTCGACAACTGCGGGAGTGAGGAAAGGCAGATCGCTGGTGACGATCAGCACGCGATCCGGCGGCAAATCCATCGAGAGCAGATGTTCGATGCCGACCATGATGTTCTTCGGTCCACTCCCCAACTCGGGCAGCGCGGCCGTCGCTAAGGCCATGTCCTCGTGGTTGATCACGGCCTCCGAACCCACCACAACGATCCGGTTAATCCTGGGCGACCCACGAAGCGCTTCGATGGTCGAGCGGATGACGGTCTTGTTGTCGAACTTGACGAGCGGTTTGCAGTTGCTGCCCGTCACGCGTGCGAAAGCCTCTTCCATCTGCCCACCGGCAGGAATCACTACATCTAGTCCGGGCACAGGTTCCTCCGCCGGAGTCCCGAAGCTACTCCAGTACTTCAAGAAGACGGGATGAGCGGGACGGATGCTTCAGCTTCTTGAGGCTTGTCTGTTCAATCTGGCGCACCCGCTCACGGGTGAGTTCGAACGCGTCCGCAACCTCTTCGAGCGTGTAGGCACGCCCGTCGGCAAGGCCGTACCGCAGCAGCATGACCGCCTTCTCCTTATTGTTCAGCGTTTCGAGGAGATCAGCGATGCGGCGACGGACGATGGCCCGGTTCGCCACAAGATCGGGGCACTCGATGCTGCGGTCCGCCAAGAACTCGCCCAACTCGCCGTCCTCAGAGTCTCCGATCGGCGCCTCAAGCGAGACGGTGTCCTGGCAGTTCCGCCGGATCTCCTGAAGGCGTTCAATCGAGACACATAGTGCGCTCGCCAGTTCCTGACACGTTGCCTCTCGACCGAGCTGAAGGTAAAGGTCGTTGGCCGTTCGCGTCAATCGATTGACCAAATCCATGGTGTGGACGGGAATACGGATCGTGCGGCCCTGCTCGTTGATGGAGCGGGATATGCCCTGACGAATCCACCATGTCGCGTAAGTACTGAAGCGGAATCCACGGTCGGGATCAAACTTCTCCACCGCCCGCATCAAGCCGAGGTTGCCTTCCTGGATAAGGTCTTGGAGGGAGATTCCGCGTCCCAGATAGCGTTTGGCGATGCTCACGACGAGCCGCAGGTTTGATTCGATGAGTCGCGACTTGCTTACGTCGCAACCCTGCTTGGCCGCCAGTGCCAGCTGCACTTCCTGCTCGGGGCTCAGCAGGGGGATTTGGCCGATTCGTTGCAGCCATTGGCGAACCGAATCTTCCAGGCCACCTCCGTCCGGAAGTTCCTGTCCCCTCCTATTTCGTTCTGGCTTCGGCCCTGGTGACTCTACGGTCGCTTGGTTGCGTGTGTACGCAATCATAGGACTTCCCCTCCCTCCGAAGAAACCCGGTCGTTACACTATACAATAGTTTTAGAGCTTGATCCGAGTTTTTTTTATGCTTTCAGGTTTTTGAGTCGTTCTTGGAGTTCGCGGAGCTTGTCGTCACCGGTCGTTTCTTTGATGGGCTGAAGGGCCCGCTCCTCGCGCTTCTTTCGCAGCAGCGCGATCGTATCGGCGAGCATCTCATCATTGAGCCGATCGTCCCGACCCAACTCGAGGTCCGTAAGAAGTTGGACCGACTCGTCATCCGTCAGCCGGTTTAGCCACTCAGACGCCGAACCTGCCGGGCAAAGGTCCCCGAGCGTCGCCTTAAGGTGCTCCGCCAGATGCTTAGCCCGTCCCGTCAGGAAGAGGTCTGGCTCGCGTATCACCTTCCAGGCTTCACCCCGATACGTCGGATTCAGCAGGGCACGGAAGATCAGCACCTCGGCCGACTTCATTCCAATCTTCGGGCGGGCATCGGTCGCTGTCGGCAAGGAAGGGCGTCCTGGGGTTACCGGATGGTGCTTCCCAACCATCGCCCGCAACGCGCGTCCAGCCTCGACAGGATCTCGAAGGGCGGGGTACTTGGGGGCCAAGTGCTGAATGTGGCGAGCCCGCTCGAGTGCATTCGGACAAGCGGCGAGAATCTCGGCGACCTGGACCCAGTAGGCGTCATCCTCCGGCTTGAGTCGAGTATCGAGCTGGCGAAGGCGAAACTCGGTCGGGGTCAGCCCGTCCTTGACGACTTGCTGCACGGCCCCCGCTCCAGCCTCCTTCAGCAGCGTGTCCGGATCCTGCCCCGCTGGCATGTGGGCAACCTTGACGTCTAGGCCCACCGCGGTCAACATCTCTGCGGCCCGGGCGGCCGCCTTCTCTCCGGCGGCGTCCGCATCGTAGAGGATCGTTGCCGATCCCGAGCGAGACCACCGGGACAGCAGTCGAGCATGCTCATCGGAAAGCGAGGTACCGAGCGAGGCGACGGCGGTCGCAACACCAGCCCGATGACAAGCGATGACATCGAGGTAACCCTCACACAACACCGGGGTCTGCCCTTCATTCAAGGCGGCCTTGGCGATGTGGAGTCCGTACAGCACCCGGCTTTTCCGGTAGAGCGGGGTATCCGAGCTGTTGATGTACTTCGGATGGCCGTCTCCGAGCAACCGACCACCGAACGCAACGAGTTCGCCGCGCTCGTCCCGAATCGGGAAGATCAAGCGACCCCGGAACTTGTCGAAGTAACCGCCACCTGAGTCGGCTTCGACCAAGTAAAGCTTCTCACACTCTTGCAAGGCGAACCCACGCTTCTGCAAGTGCGTGGCAAGCGCGACATCGACGTTTGGGGCGTAGCCGATTTCCCACGTGGCCAGCACGTCTTCGGTCAATCCACGACGCTGGCAGTATTCCTGCGCTTCCGCCGAGCGATCGAGTTGCGATCGGAAGAAGGCCAACGCCTCGGCCATGGCACCCTGCCACGTGAGCCTCTGCGAGGGATCTTGGGTCTTGCGATGCTTGAGCTCGACCCCGGCGCGTCGGGCCAACACTTCGATGGCCTCGGGGAACGTCATGTTCTGGGTCTTCATGACCCACGTGAACACGTCTCCCGACTCGCCGCACGACCAGCACTTGTAGCGGCCAATCTGATCGGAGACATTAAAAGAGGGTCTCCGATCGTCGTGAAACGGACAGAGACCCACCCAGTTGCGCCCAGTGCGCTTTAGACTTACTGATTCACCAACAAGCTCGACGATTCCAATGCGTGCACGGATATCGTCGAGCTCGTCGGACACTCTACTCTTAGGCCTTGCCGGCCGCAACCACGATGCCGGTCACCACATGCGGAGCATCGTCCTTCAGGCGATTCAGCCGGAAGGCGACCTTGTTCTTAACGAGATATCGGACCACGAGGCTGTTGCCGTTGATCTCGTACGCATCCGGAACACCGTACGCTCGAATGATATCGGCGAACTTGGCACCGTATCGGGTCCCTCGGTTCGTCACCACCCGCGAGTCGTTGGAGCCAATCGCCTCGATCTGGATGATCTGACCATAGCGATTGAGGATGAACGCGAATCGGCTGTTGCCTCGCTTGTACACCCAGCGCGTATAGAGGATGCGCGCGTCTTGACCCTGTTGGGCACCGCCCGCACCTTGACCACCGCCGCCACCCGCACCCGGGGCTCCAGCAGCCGTCGGAGCGCCGCCACCCTGTCCACCAGCGGCTCCACCAGCACCGGCACCGGCAAAGGTTGGCTCCTGTCCACCCTGGAACAGGCCGATCGTGCTGAACGCGTCCTTATTGCTCGGGGGGAGCATCCACTCGGCAACCGACGAGCCACCGGCAGCACCGCCTCCGCGGCCACCACCAGCGCGAGCACCACCCGCTGCGGCACCTTGTCCACCACCACCGGCTGGGCCGACGGCTCCGCCGCCACCGCCACCAACGGTCTGTACATCGTCAGGGTTGCCAAATCGGCGAACCAAATCGATTGCGGTGTCATAAAGCTTGATACCGACGAGCCCGGTCTCGGCGCCACTCTTGCTTGCCGTGGTTCCGCCTGCCGTCCGTCGTAGACCAGCATTGCTGCCGGTGCCATCCGCCATTACCATCGCGATTGTCGCCAATCCCGCGAGAATCAACATGCCAGTTCGCTTCATCGAGTCGGTCATCCTCCGTCCGTTGACGCTGTGCGCGTTCGTATTTTTCAGACGCTTGCCAGATCTCGAAAGGTCACGGGGCCCGGCGCATCTCGCCATAACTTCGATATCTTGCCATTACCCTTTGGATATTTAAAGTCGATGGCGCGCATAGGTCTTATTTCCTAAAGGTCTTGTTTGCTGATCCAAAACACCATACAATGTCATCGAGGGTTGAGAGACATCATGAAAACTGGATCGAATCGAATACTGGGTTGGGAGGCTCACCTGGTTCAACGAGCCTCGGCAGGGGACTTTGTGGCGTTCGATTTGCTGTGCGAGCAAGTTCGCCCCACCCTCTACGGGATCGCATACCGAATGCTGCGAAACTCGGACGACGCGAACGACGCGGTTCAGGACACCCTGATTCGGGCCCTCAAGGCGCTCCGCGACTTCGATCCCGAGCGTCCGATTCGCCCTTGGCTCAGCCGGATCTGCGCGAACTGTTGCGTCGACATCATCCGAACCCGCCGAGGAAGCGAGTCGCTTGATGTCCACGAGCATGCCCTGGCAACCGACGATGCCTCGCTGGACGAGCAGACCGATCTCGCCTTCCAGCAGCGGGCGCTCGTGGCGGCCGTCGATCGCTTGCCCGCAACCTATCGCAAGATCATCTTCATGCGCCACTTCCGACACATGGAGGTCAATGAGATTGCGGATGAGTTGAAGAAGCCGGAAGGCACGGTCAAGAGCTGGCTCTTCCGCGCCCGCGCCATGCTGAGGCAGGATCTCGATCTGGCGGCGGTCGCCGCCTAGGCTACCGACTTGGGTGGTTCAGCTCGGCTGGGCCACCCCTAAACAACCGCCGGCTTGCCGGCGCGGGCGCTCAGGCATTGCACCCCGTGCGACTGCACGAACTGAATCTCGATCGGATGGAACCCGACGTGGTTTAGGAGGTTCAGTAGGCGGTGCGCAGTGTAGCCCCACTTGTGATAGAGACCATCGTGGTGCTGGTCGCCCCAAATCGCCTGGGCCCATAGTCCCCAACGATGCTGGGTGTTGTAGTCGTACTCCGGATTCGTATAGCCGTTCGGTTCCGGGGCACCGAGGAACTGCGCCACGCACCACTGGATGTCGGGCACCTCGATGAAGGCTATGCCGCCTGGCTTCAGCACCCGCTGAATCTCCTGGCAGAGACGCACTCCATCCGCATATCCAAAGTGTTCGAGCACGTGGCTGAGCACAATTTCGTCCGCGTAGTTGTCCTCAAAAGGCAGCCCCGGAAGGTCTGCCGACACGACCGATTCGTCCTTCGGGAACTTGTCGACGTTGATGTAGCCTGGGCGTAGATCGTCTCCACAGCCGAGATTGAGGCGAACGGGGGTTGCGGTGCTTGCCATCCTGGCAAAATTGTCGGGTTACCGGCGGATATCGGTTAGGTTGTCTTTGTGACTTTCATCAGCCGAGGAGCCTCATCGGGGTCGTGACCCCTGAGGCGGGCAAGCTTAAGCGCCATCGCTTGGCCGACGATCGCCTGCGGGATCGCGGCGATCTCGGGAGGAACCGCGAACTCGGGCCAATCAAGGCGATGAGAAGGCAGCCCCACGGGGGCAGAGAGTCGATTGACCACGAGCAGCGCGGCATCCGGTCCGGCCAGCGCACGGGGGCCGTGTTCGAAGTCCGCGCTCGAATACGCCTTGGCGGCGATCAGTGCGCACTCCATCAACTTGAGCGCCGTTTCGAGCGCCACTGGGTACGCATATCCGCGACCAAGGACAACGAGTGGGGCGCGCTCGAGCAATGGCTCGGCATGCTGGTCGGCGAACGCCACCGCAGTCTCGATCCAACCGGAGTCGGCTTCAAATGACGGGACATCCGCCCCCAATGCGCGCACCAACGACACCATGGCCAGTAACGAGGCGGTGAACGTCTTTGTCGCCGCGATCGACTGTTCGGAGCCGACTCCGAGGGCAAGCGACATCTCCGCCACCTCCGTCATTCGAGAGCCTTCCGTGTTGGTGATGGCAAGGGTGTCCTGACCGGCTTCGCGCATTTGGGCTAGGACCTCGGCGACGTCCGGCGCAGCCCCACTCTGCGAGATGCCCAGTCCTAATACCCGTCCTGGATAGCGAAGATGTCCGCCAAACTGGGTGATTACCGAGGGCGCAGCAAGACTCACCGGGATGCCCAAGTGGATCTCGATCAGGTAGCGAGCGAAGAGCGCCGCGTGGTCGCTCGAACCCCGAGCCGCGATCACGACGAGATCGTAGCTCTTGCCGTTGAGCAGCCTCGCCAACTCATCGTCGTAGCGCGGGGCTTGTTGCGGCAGAACAACAGCCTGCTCGCGCAGTTCGGCTTCCATATGAAGGCCCAGCATGCGACCATTGTGCTTAGTGTTGGCTAAATCGAATTTCGATCCTGCGGCGGCGTATACTGATGCAACCTCAGCAATGGCGCTGACCCCACGATCCCGCTATGTCCGCTCCGGCATTCGATATCATTCACGAATGGGAGGAGCCTCAGGAGCTTCATGAGCTTCTCGAGGCCATTCGCGAACGCCGACAGGACGCAAACCTCCAACGGGTCCGATACGCCTTCTACGTCGCCGAACAAGCCCACGCGGGGCAGTCGCGTGCTTCCGGCCAGCCATACATCACCCACCCGCTAGCGGTAGCAAAGATTCTTGCCGACTTGCAGGTCGACGACGACACCATTGTCGCCGCTCTGCTTCACGACGTTCTGGAGGACACGGCCAGCCAGACGCGGGAGTCGATCGCCGAAGTGTTCGGCGACGACGTGGTCGACCTCGTCGAGGGCGTTACCAAGCTCAAGTTCAAGATTCCGACCGAGGCCACGGACCGCCAGAAGGCGGTTGCCGAAACCACCCGTGCCGCGGAGAGCCTGCGCAAGATGCTCTTGGCGATGGCGAAGGACTTCCGCGTCATCATCATCAAACTCGCCGACCGGTTGCACAACATGCAAACCCTCGAAGGCCTTCCGCCGGAGAAGCGCACCCGGATCGCCAACGAGACGCTCGACATTTATGCGCCGCTGGCGGCGCGTTTGGGCATTTGGGAGATCAAGTGGCAGCTCGAGGACCTGGCGTTCAAGCACTTGCACCCCGAGGAGTTTCAGCGAGTCAGCGACCTCGTGTCGAAGACGCGCACGGAACGACAGAAGCAGGTCAATGTCGCGATCCTGCAGCTCAAGGAGCGGCTCGAGAGCAAGGGGATGCGCAACTTCGAAATTACCGGCCGCCCCAAGCATCTGTATTCAATCTTCAACAAGATGGTGAAGCAGGGGCTGGACTTCCACGAGATCTATGATTTGCTCGCCATCCGCGTGACGACCGAGGACACAAAGGACTGCTACCTGACGCTGATGGAAGCCCACGACCTTTGGATGCCCATCCCCGGTCTCTTCTTCGACTACATCGCCACCCCGAAGCCGAATGGCTACCAGTCGCTCCACACCAAAGTTGTGGGCCCGGGCGGCGAACCGATCGAAGTGCAGATTCGAACGCGCGAGATGCACGCGATCGCCGAGTACGGGGTGGCTGCCCACTGGACCTATAAGGAAGGCAAACAGGTCGCCAACGAGACCACGAGGCTCAGCCGGCTCCGCCAGCAACTCTTTGATTGGTCGTCCGACGCGGGGACCAGCTCCGACTTCCTGCGATCCCTCTCCACCGACTTGTTCAGCGAGCAAGTGTTCGTGTTTACACCGAAGGGCGACGTGCTCGACTTGCCCAAGGACTCGACCCCGATCGACTTCGCTTTCCGCGTCCACACCGAACTCGGCCTCTCGGTGGTTGGAGCCAAGGTCAACGGCGTCATCGTTCCGCTCCCGACGAAGCTGAAGAATGGCGACGTGGTGGAGTTGGTCACGCGGGCGAACGGGCAGCCCAGCCTGGACTGGCTGGAGTTCGTACGATCGAGCCACGCTCGAAACAAGCTGCGTGCCCACTTCAGAAAGCTGAGTCGCTTCGAAGATGCCCAGCGCGGCAAGGACCTGCTCGAAAAGGAGCTCCGCAGCATGCGCCTCGAGCCCAAGGAGTTCGTTGGCGAGGACCGGCTTCAGACGGTCGTCCACCATTTCGACGGCGCGGAGAACGCGACCGACCTGCTTGCAAAAATCGGCAGCGGGCTGCTATCCGTCCAGAGCGTCATCAACAAACTGCGGGGGAACGTGGCCGAGGCCCACCCCGATCAGATTCAGACCGCACGAACCAAAGAGGGGAAACTCACGCTCTCGAAGGACGGCATCGACGGCGTGGTCATCCACCGGGCCAAGTGCTGCGAGCCGATCCCCGGGGACGACGTGGTCGGCTACGTGACCCGCGGCCGGGGCATCATGCTGCACCGCAAGACATGCCCCAACATGGTCCGTTTTGAAACTGACGAGCCGGAACGACTGCTTCGGCTTGAGTGGCCGAGCGACGGTTCGCACTATGCGATCAGCCTAAAGATCGTCACCCTCAACCGCCAAGGGCTGCTGATGGACATCTCCACGATCTTTGGGGAATCGCACACGAACGTCTCCGCCGCGAAGATCCGCACGATGCCCAACCACACCGCCGAGATCGAAGTGTCGATCGACGTACGCGACACGCAGCACCTTCAGCTGGTCATGGCGAAGATCTCGAATTTCTCGGACGTGATCAGCATCCTCCGGATGTTCGGCCGGATCGCTCCGAAGGCCTAGGAGTGCCCTTGTTGGCGGGAACGATTCCATCCCGCCGGCTACGAAGTCCTTTTTCCCACGTGGGGCAGGGATGCCTCGTGCCCTGACATCTACAACCTTGCGTTCCTGCGCCTCGCTAGACTCAGGACCGCCAGGTGGGCGAGGGCGAAGACCCCTGCAACGGGGAGCGAGAACGGCGCGAGAAACAGCCACACCCCGTACCATTCGAGCCCCTCGATTCCCGCGACGTCGTAGAAGAATCGCTGCCCACCAGCGTACGCTAGGTCTGACGATCCAGCCGCCGAGGTAAAAACGGCTTCATAGAAGGGGTAGTGGTCGTTCGAGACTTCTCCGCCGCTCGCCGCAACAACCACGATCCTCCCACCGCTTCCGTCGGTGCCTTCGACAATGACACCTCGTAAGCCTTTGATGCTGTTGTAGCCCTGCTCCGAGGCTGCAAGCAGTCCGGCCTTGTCGAGCTCCTCGTAGATTCCGGGAAACACACTAAGGTTGTCGTTCAGAACTTGGCTCAAGTTGCCCTTGGGCTTGATCGCCTTGATGACGCGACCCGTGAGGTCGTAATAGGGATCGTTCGGAAACTCGTTGAGATCGCGACCCAGGTCGTACTTGGGATACGGCACGGCAAGGGGATGCCCGTTCTGGTCGATTTGAGTCGCAAACGGCACGACGGCCGTGACCGTCTTCATTCTATGAACGTGCCCCAATACAGGAGGCCGCATGAAGAAGTAGCCCCAATACCATCGCGAAGCCGAGATGGAAACGACGAAGGACACCGCGAGGAGCGCAAGGAGCCACGCACCAAAAAGTGCGAGTCCAGACTTCGGCTCCCTCATGTCCCTAGGAACGCTGGGAGGAGATGGTCTGGTTCCTGCTTGTCAAACTCTATCGTAGGCACGGGATGATACGTGCCCGTGCGTTCCGGCGGCACGTATCATCCGCCGGCTACGATAGCGGATTCGTTAGCAACCGGCACACTTCCAGCTACTCGACCTCGGCCCTCGCCTTTAGGAATGCCGCTCGTGCCTCTAGGAAGCGTCGCATGTACCGTGTGAGAAAGAGCACCTCTGCAAGACGCCCAAGCGGGCCCAAGGGCGCCTCGAAGTCAAGCTCGTCAGTCATACGCGTACCCTCAGGAGTTGCTTCGAAGCGATGCACATGTCGCATTCGCTTGAATGCTCCACGCACCATCTCGTCGGTGAACAGCCAAGGACGGTCAAACTCCGTCACGACCACTGTAAGTTCTTGCCAGACGCCGAGGTGCCGAGCCCGCCACGTTACTGACTCGCCCATGCCGATCAGCCCAGACGTGACTCCGGCGACGGCTCGTTCTCCCGTCGCCGAAGAGCTCTCCTGGTGCACGTCTACATCCCGCATCAGATCAAACACCCGCTCGGGCGCGGCACGGATGATCGTCGCCAGCCGGATGAGAGCCACTAGCTGAACGGATAGGTCGGCAGCATCCGAGCGAGCGGTTTGTCGCTGCGGTAGCCCAGCTCGTACTCCGCCTGCATGATCGTGTGGATCTCGTGGGTGCCTTCGTAGATCATCGCGCCGCGAGAGTTGCGGAAGTATCGCTCCACCGGGAACTCATCACAGAATCCGTAGGCGCCGTGGATTTCGACCGCCTTGTTCGCGGCATCGAAAGCGGCCGCGCAGTTGGTCCACTTCGCCATCGAACACTCGCGCGTATGGCGCTGGCCGGTGTTCTTCATCCAGCCCACCTTGTAGTACAGCAGACGGCCGATCTCGCGGCCTTGCGCCATGCTGGCAATCATCTGCTGCACCAGCTGCTTCTTGCCGATGGGCTCGCCCTGCACGGTGCGGTCGTTGGCGTAGGGCACGCATGCGTCCAGACAGGCGGTGATGATGCCCACCGCACCTGAGGCGACCGTATAGCGGCCATGGTCTAGGGCGGACATGGCGACCTTGAACCCGTCGCCCTCCTCACCGATCATGCAATCGGCGGGAACGCGCATATTCTCAAAGAAGATCTCGCCCGTGTTTCCGGCGCGCACACCGAGCTTTCCGTGGATGGCTCGGCTGCTGAATCCCGGGGTGTTGCGGTTGACGATGAAGGCCGCGTAAGGCGCCTTGGCCTGAGTATCGACAAGACGGGTGATGACCAAGAACTGGTCGGCATAGTCGGCAAGCGAGATCCACGTCTTCTGTCCGTTCAGGACGTAGCTGTCGCCGTCCTTACGGGCGGTCGTCTTCAGGTTGGAGGCATCGGATCCGGCGTTCGGCTCGGTGAGGGCAAACGCGCCGATCAGCTTCCCGGTGGCGAGGCTCGGCAGCCAGCGCTGCTTCTGCTCTTCGGTGCCCCACTGCATCAGCGTGAGGCTGTGCAGACCGCTGTGGACGGACATGACGACCCTCGCCGTGCTGTCGGCACGCTCGAGCTCTTCGCAAACGATTCCGAGGCTGATGTAGTCCGTGTCGCTGCCGCCGTACTTGGCGGGAATCGAGATGCCGAGCATCCCGGCGTCACCCATCTTTTCAAGGGTGGCGCGGTCGCTTCGGGCCTCACGATCGCGCTCGCGAAGGTCGGGAAGGATTTCGGTTTGCCCGAACTTGTAGGCAGACTCGCGAATCAACTCGTGCTCGGCGCTGAGGGAGAAGTCCATCGCCCTAGAGTTTATCTTGCTCGGGTTGGTTCGGGTTGGCTCGGGTTGGTTCGGAACTCCCCCTCGCCTCGCTTGCGGGGAGAGGGGGCCGGGGGGTGAGGGGTGCTTGTTACTTGTCCAACAGCGCGGCGATGCCGGGCAGGACCTTGCCTTCCAAGAACTCCAGACTCGCGCCGCCGCCGGTCGAGACGTGACTCACCTCATCCGAGAACCCAAACTTCTCGATCGCCGCCGCCGAGTCGCCTCCGCCGACGATGGTCGTGCCCTCAGCGTCCGCCATGGCCTGCGCCACGCCGCGTGTGCCCGCCTCGAACGGTTCCATCTCGAACACGCCCATCGGACCGTTCCAGACGATCGTGTGGGCGGCTCGCACGACTTCGCCAAAACGAGCGATCGACGCGGGTCCAATGTCGAGACCCAGCATGCCCTCCGGAATCTCGCCAGCCGGAACCACCGAAGTCGACACCGTCGGCGAAACTTCCGACGCAATCACCACATCGGTTGGTAAGAGCAACTTTTCGCCATGATTCTTTAGCAGATCGGCCGCATAGGCGAGGTTCGTCTCGTCGAGAAGCGAGCCGCCGATTTGGCCACCGGCCGCCTTGATGAAGGTGAACGCCATGCCGCCACCGATGATCAAGTGGTCGACCTTGGGCAACAGACTATCGATCACGGCAATCTTGTCCTTGACCTTCGCGCCACCCAGAATCGCGACGAACGGGCGGGCGGGTTCGGTCAGCACCTTGCCCAGATAAGCAAGTTCCTTCTCGATGAGGAAGCCGGCCACCGCGGGAAGATGGTGAGCGACGCCTTCGGTCGAAGCGTGGGCGCGGTGCGCCGTTCCAAAGGCGTCATTGACGTACGCCTGGGCCAAGCCGGCCAACGAAGCAGCAAAGGCAGGATCGTTCTTCTCTTCCTCGGCGTGGAATCGGACATTCTCGAGCAGCACCACTTGGCCCGGCTGAAGCGCACCGCAGGCGGCTTCGACTTCGGCACCGACACAGTCGGGCAACAAGGGGACGGGCATCCCCAACAACTCGGTCAGTCGCGCGGCGACGGGGGCGAGCGAGAACTCAGGGGTGACGCCCTTGGGGCGTCCCAAGTGGCTACAGAGGATCACCGAAGCTCCGTTCTCGATCAAAAACCGGAGGGTGGGAAGCGCCTCGGTGATGCGGCGATCGTCGGTGATGACGCCGTTCTCGAGCGGCACATTGAAGTCGCAACGAACGAGGGTGCGCACCCCCGACCACGATCGATCACGCACGGTCTGCTTCTGGAAAGCCATGCCCGGAGTTTACCGACCGCGCTCTAAGGACTCTGGGCCCAGCGGAGCTGATACCCGTACTTCCAGTTCTGAGGAATCATCCGGTCGCTGCTGTTGGCGAGCGGATTCAAGGTCGCGTAAGCGGCGATCTGCTGCTCCGGGGAGCCCACGTGGATGTTCTCCATCATGCGACCGACTCGGTGCGTGCCCAACATCGCCAGTTCGAACTTGGTGAATCGCTCGTCCTTGGTATCGTATTCGGCCAAGGCGAGCAGACGCCCCTTGTACGTGTCTCGACACCATTCGCTGTCCGCGCGCATATCGTAATGTGCAGTAATCCGCAGCGAAACCTTATTGTTTTCAACGGCGACGACTTCGGATTCCATGTTCCCTCCGCGGATGTGGCTCTCCCACCACGCGCTCTGCCCCGCTTGCATGTGGCTCAGCAGGACAATCCGGTTGAACAGCGGCCCGGTGACCGACGTCTTCGACCCCGGCGTCAGCTTTGCCGGCAGCCACGCCCGCCACTCGGATGGCTTGTACCAAAGGCGGTCGAGGTGATAGAACTTCGGGTGCCGCTGGTCGAACGTGGTCATTCCGGAGAAGGCGTATCCCCGGCTCGAGATCCGCAGATCGAGCGTTCCCGGCGGCTTCTTGAACGCATCTTGCTCCCACTTCAGGCGGTCCGCGTCGGTGAGCGTCCGGCTTAGGCGACGCTCGGCCGGCGTCAGCCGACGGTACGCGGCCACCGCTTCCTTGAGCGCCTGCAAGGTAGCGTCCGCATCGGGATCCGGCCAACCTCGGTTCATCCGCCCCAAGTACCGACCCGATGACGAGGCCACGTAGATCCCTTGCTGAATCTGGTCGCGCATCAGCGTCGCCAACCACTTGCGCTCAAACCGTTCGTGGTCAGGATGCTCTTTATAGTTCACATCATCCACCGCGACGGGGATGAAGTTCTCTCGGGCGTATTCAACGATGTCGGGGCGAGTCCAGACAAACTGCCTGGTTTTGACTCCGTTCTGTCAGCAATGCCCTCGTGGATCGCCGAAGTACATCCACATGAGGAGCGGCTTATCTTCGCGCTGCCCGGCCTGCAAGCCTTCGTAGATGGTCGACCGCCAGTCGAGGCGCTGGAATGCCAGGTCTTCCGCGGTCGGCGAGGCATGAGCCTTGACTGCGGCAAACGTCGCCGCGGTCAGTTCGGCCGGTGGCCGGCGGTCCGCTCCCTGAAGGGGAACCAGAGCGAGCACCAACGCGAGGATCATGGCAGCGGTCGGAACTCGGCGACAGCGTCGTTCACGGTGAGCTGAGCCTGCAAGACCTCAGCCTTCATGCGCGGAATCCCGGTCAGCAACGTCACTGGCAGCTCGTTCAGCATCTGCTTGACCTGGTTCCGATTCAGGGCCAACATGTGCTGCAGGGCGCTGATCAACTCTTCGGTCTTATGCCCGCCGTGCGAAAGCAACACGAGTTCGTACAAGTTGTCGTCGTCGCGTCGGGCAAAGGCGATGTGCTTCGGCGTATGGCCGTCCTCGACCGAGATCGGAACCTCGCGATTGCACCCTTCACAAAGCAGCACCTCGGTCTTAGCGCTGTAATAGTTGAGGAAGTTGCAGAAGCCGCAACGAACCTGACTGATCCCCAGCACTTGCCCATCGGGCGCGATCGGGATCATGCGGTAACAGCCCTGACAGGCAAAGTCGTTGTCCGGCTGCTCGGTAAGTCGGTTCTTGTGCTGGCAGTAGGGGCAAACGACCGCCACACTGGCCACTTTCTTGATCTGGGTGGCTTCGTAAATTGCGTAGCCGATTCCCGCGACTCCCGCCAAGGCGAGCACACCGGCAAGGCCGACCAGAGCGCCATCGCCCCGGAAGATGAACAGGATGACCGCAATAACGAGGGCGATTACCCCGCCGATCGCGGCCCCGAGGGCCCTCATTCCAAATTGTTCAACGACATCTGAACTCCGCTCAGGCATGACCAACTCCTTTACGGGATGAGACGAGCGCCGACGCCCTCAAGCACCGCGCGCCATCGGGCTAGCCGCCGGATTGTTCGACGACCGGTACGATGAGCACCGAGCCACGCGCTTGCTCCAATGGCGTAAATCCGTACTCGCGGCCCAGATCGACGAGCATCTCCATTCCCGTTCTTTGAGTATAGGACACGTTGATCATGGGATTAGGCATTCCCGGCGCGATTTCGATCTTCAGCTTGGTGGTATCGCTGATCAGGTTGAGGACATCGATCAGGCTGGCATCTGCGACGGACAGATCGTGACGATGCTCCCATGGCATGACCACACGCTCGGTCGGCGGCGGGACCGTCTGCTGGCCCCCCGGGGGCGTGGACTGCGCGGCGGTCGGGTCGTCCGGCAAGACTTGGTCAGAGCCTTCTGATGCCGGAGGCCCCGACGGACTCAACTGCCCACCCTGAGGAGTGGGAACGGTGGGGGGCGGTGGCGGATTCAAAGCAACCCACAAGAACGAGCCGAACGCGATGACCGCGGTCGCCGAAAGGGCGGCCACCCAACCGAGGCGACGCGGCGCGGGAGCGGGATTGGCCCGGGGCACGAACTTGGGGATGACCGGCGTCGGAGCGACAACCGGAGGACGAGCGTGGCGCAATCCGCGCACCATCGCCATCCTCGACTCCAGTTCGGACTTCCACTCGGGGAAGCGGCGCTCAAAGTCATCCGCCGCGGCTACATCGGCCGATTCGGCGATCGTCCACATCAGCTGGTCGATATCGGCGGGGACTCGCTTCATACCCCCTCCCTCTCGTACAGCAGACGGAATCGCTCTCGGGCTCGATAGAGCCTCGTCTTCGCCGCATTGACGTTGCAGCCCAAGCTGTCGGCGATCTCCTGGAGCGAAAGCTCTTCCCAGTAGAAAAGCGTCAGGAGCGCGCGATCCGCGGGGGCCATTTCGGCCATGACGCCTTCGATGCGCGGATCGGAGGTGTCTTCTTCAATGGGGGCGGCGGCGTGGTCGGCGGCATCCAGGTCGACGAGGCGTGACTTGTACTTGACCCGCCGAGCCTGCTGGATGCTCCGATTGACGGAGATTCGGAAGAGCCACGTGCTGAACTTCGAGCGCCGATCAAATCGTGGCAAGTGCCGGTAGACCAGTGTGAAAATCTCTTGCACGGCATCGGCGGCCTCGTCGGCGTCGAGCAAGATGCCCCGCGAAATCGCGAACACCTTGTCGTAATACTTGCCGTAGAGCTGCTCGAACGCGGTCGCGTCGCCCACCAAGAAACGATCGACGAGGATCCCGTCCTCGTCGAAGGTTGCCTTGGATTTGTCGAAGAGCAACGACACCACGCTATTTTGGACGCAGGCGCGTGCTGAGTGGGTTACCCTGGCCAAAAGCCAGCCCTTGCGGCGTGACGGCAGGTTCGGGTAGTATTTCCCTTCGCGTCTCGATGACGTGGAGCACGACCATGGCGAATATCTGTCAAGTCACCGGAAAGAAGGCGAACAACGCGAAGCACATCCGCCACCGCCACTCGGGCCAGTGGAAATTCCGCGCCCCGAAGAAGAATCGACTTCAGCTCGTTAACTTGAAGTCGGTGCGGGTCAAGACGGATCACGGCGTAGTTACCCTGCGCGTCGCCGCTTCGGTGCTGAAGAGCCCCGAGTTCAACGCGGTGGTCTGCGGCCTCAAGCCGATTCCCAAGGCTTGGCTCAAGAAGCCGAGCTACGGCATCTAAGGCTTCCTCTCACGATCTTCAGAACCCGGCTCTGGCCGGGTTTTTTGTTGCGTCAGCTTCTTGTGGTCGCGTAGAGGGTGAAGCCGCCGAGAGCCAACGCGAAGACGCCGATCAGCCTCGCTTGGCGGATAACGGGGGCGGCGTACTTCTCCGTGAACTGCTGGTTCATGCGCCAGGGCAGGATCAGAAGAACCGCGGTCAATGCGATCAAGACCCATCCGAAAATCAGGAATGCGGTCGGGAACCGCATCTCGGGGGAGTGGATCACAAACGCCGCCCCTGCCAGAAGCCGGAGGACCATCTCCAGATAGTGCGACTTACTCGAACCCGCGAACGCTCCGAGGAAGGCTACGGCTCGCTTTGGTGCAAAGAAGCACACTGTAGCGATGCCAAGTTGGAACACGCCGACGAGGAGGACGATGATGACGGCGATAGTCTCGATCATGGGTCAATGCATCCAATCTCTGTAGCCGCAGGATGCACCCGTGCCTGCGGCTTTGCTAGAACGCAAACTCCTCGTCCTCAGGCAGACGCCCTCGAACAGCAAAGACGGCGGAAGCACTGACCGCTGCGTCGCGTAGGCGCCGCCACTCCGCGGTGTCGAACAGAATCTCCAGGCTGGGCAAGCGCTTCGCTGTCGCTTCGCAGACCTCGGTCCATACCTGGTGATAGGCTGCGATCGCATCTTGCTCTTCGCGCGAGAAGACCGGCTCTGAGAAGTGGGGTCTTCGTGGGTCTGGCACCCAGTCTTCCCACTGGTTGATGATCTCATTGGGCACGTGGGCTGGAGCCTTGGATTGGTAGATGCGCTGATCCTCGAACGAACTCGCCATTTCCAGGTACTCGATGATTCTATTGCGGATTCGCTGATCGATCACCGGATCTGATGGTTGAACATCTGTGCCTTCACTCATCTCGCTCACCCCGATCCACCCAAGCTACCCGCGGGACTGCCTTGCATACTTCGCAACCCAGGGTTCGGGACTCTCTCCCAAGTCCTCTCCGGTCAAGGTGCGCAGGTGCGCGATGATATCACGAATGGCACTGCGGCGAACCCGCTCAACCGTGCGGTCTAGCCCTGAACCAGCTTCCTGCTTGGTGCCCGACGGATAGTAGTAAACGACGAAGTCGAGACAGCTCGCTGCTCCTGCGGCGTCGCTTTGCAGGGCTTTGTTCCGCGACATCTCGAAATTGCGCGTCTGTTCATCAGCGAACCCAGCGCGGAGCCAGAGAAGGCCATAGCTCAAGAGGAGCGCGACGAAGAGAATGGCCAGCCCGACCCTAGCGGTCCAGCGCATGATCGTCAAACGCTTGTCGGTTGAAGTGTTCATGTCCGCTCTTAGTGGATCGTTCTCGAATGTTGATCGTAAGTCAAATGACTCTACTTCACTCTGAGCCACAGGTATTCGCCGCTGAGAAACACCACGTAGTAGATGGCCATGATGCCGTTGCACCCTCCCACATTGCTACCGCATTCGAACTCAAGAACTCCACCTCCGAACCCAAAGTCAACGATGTTGCTGCGGCACCAGTCGATCTTCAACTGCAGTTGATGCCTTCCCGGCGCGACGTCGAACTCGACTTGCTCGCCATCCTTGATCGTCCCGATGATCTTGCCGTCGAGAACAACCTTATATGCGCGCAAAACATCAGCGAATCCGGACTCTCGGGTGATTCGGATCATGAGCCTGCGTCACCCGAAAAGAACTGAGTCAGCCGATCCGATAGCCACGCCTGGAACTCGGGCGTCGTCGGCGGGCAGTGCTTACAGCCCGGGATCACCTCAACCTCCGCATTCGGGAGCACCGAACGCACCCGCGATACCACCGCCTCGCCGGGGAAGGAGATGTCTTCAGCCGCGCCAAGCACCATCAGCGGCATCGTCAGGCGTTGCAGGTCGGCATCCGTTGCCAGCGGCGGTATTCGAGGATCGAAGGGCATATCCCGCAGGCTCTCCCCCATGTAACCAGCCCAGTCGCTATCCCAAGTGGTCAACAGAGGATCAAGAAACCGGCGCAAACTCGCCTCCGAACCGGACATCCGATAGCGGAGCATCGGCAAGGCCATCTGGGTGAGTCCCTTCCAGTGCGAGCCGTTCGCGATGCCCGCCGGTACCAAGAGCGCCAGCTTCTGCACTCGCTCTGGTGACGAAGCAGCGGCCACTCGCGCCACAAACCCGCCCCAACTCACCCCAAACACATTCGCGGTCTCAACGTCCAACCCGTCCAGCACCTCGAACAGCCAGCGGGCGTGGGAGTCATCGTTTAGTGGCAACCGAACCTGCGGACCACGCACTGACTGCCCCGGCAAGTCCGGCGCAATGATGCGAAACTGGCTGAACAGCGGCCCCAACTCGGAGAGGAGGTGCGCAGAACCGGTGCGCATCGCGTGCAAGCAGACCAGCGGCGGCCTATCGGCCGGGCCACCCACCAAGACGTGGCTGGGGCCGTGTGAGGTCGAGACCTCACGGCTCTCGACGGAGGCGGGAATCCTCGCCCGAAACTTGTCGTACCACCCCTCCAGCCGCGCTCGGCCCTCCTCGTTCTTCCAGTTCACTGCCATCAAGTTGCCTCCCGCTCTGACTTTCGAACCTCATGCTACCAAAGGCCGCATCTGAGCTCGTCAGAAGTCGGCGTTACAACGCCGTTACAAAGTCATCGAAAGCGGCGTGTTTCTGCCCGAGCCGTAATAGAATGGCTACATGAAGTTCGTTGCTCGCGTCGCCCTAATCCTGTTTGCGGCGGGTTTGGCCGTCCCGGCTCTGGCGCAGCCCCTAATCTGGTCTCACGACTACAAGGACCGGCGCAACTCAAGGATCGCCCGAGATTATTCCGGCGGGCTCTACTTTGTATCGGTCCTGCCTACGCTTAAGGGTTGGTCCTTAGTCACCGACAAGTACACCCCGAACGGTGAACGGATCTGGTCGGCCGAGCTCTTCAACGGCCGACCCAACACGGAGACCCTCCACGCGGTAGCCGCGACCGCCGACGGCACTCATGTCTATTCGGTGGCCAATCGTCGTCAGAACGACGCCGGGGGCGCGGTCACGGGCAGCATGCTCGACATCCATCGGGCCACCAATGGCGTCCGCGATCACTATCTTATCGCCGACGGCGAGGCGTATGCGAGCGTCGCGGTCTCGGGCAATCACCTCGCCCTCCTCTCTCAGAACGTGGCCACGGGGGTGGCATCGGTCACCTTCTTCCAGACGGGAACATGGACCAACATGGGCACCGTCAACCTGGGCGTTGTGGCCAGCGTGGCCGAAGTCAAACTCGATATTGCCGGGAATGCCTACGTTGCCGCGAGCAACACGAATGGAACCGTGCAAATCTCGAAATGTTCTGCGGCGGGTGGGATCGCTTTTCAAACCGTTCTGGACGCGCCGAACCCGCGCATCAACGAGAAGCTCGTGCGGCTCGAGGTAGACACGGTGGCGGGGAGAGCTTACGGCCTAGGAACGGTCGCCTATTCGCCAACGGATCAGGACGTGATGCTGTACATCGTTGACTCGTTCTCAGGAGCCAACGTGGGTATTCAGAGCATTCGCTCCTCCGGAGCCGACGACTTTCCGGGTGATCTCACCATCGTTCCAGGCAGTGGAGGGGTGATCGCGAGTGCCTACACGCCGTCCAACGAGATCACCGGGGTGGTTAGGCGCGCCACGACCGGTGCGCTGGTCTGGTCGATCACGATCGCTGGAACACCCGCCGGGGTAGGTCGCTCGCATGGTACCGATGCGGATGGCCAGTTCTTGATCATGAGTCCGTCCTCGGCCACGAACGTCGCGATGGATCGGCTTGATCGAGTCACGGGCGCAACCCTGGGGCGAGAGACCTTCTACATCGGGGCCGAGGCCGAAGCACGTCAGCTATTGACGACCGCGGGCGTGCACTTCGTGAACTCGGATTACCGAACGTACGTTCCGCAAGCATGGGTCTCGCGCTTCCAAAGGGTCCAGTCTTCGAGGTTGAGCTTTTTCGAGAACAACAAGCCGGGAGGCACAACGGTTACTGCGCGGATTCACCGATTTCCGACCACGACCGTCGAGGAGGTGTGGGCAGTGACCAGCGGCAATCCGGCCGTCGCTTCGGCGCCCGCGACGGTGACCGTTCCGATCGGGATACAGACGAAGTCGTTCCCCATCGTCTTGTCGCCGGTCACCTCAAACACAAACGTCAGCATCAACATTCGCTACAACGGATTTGCCGACCAGCAGACCCTCACGGTCATCCCATCGGCCATCTGGCGACTTCGCATCATCCCTCACGTGGTGATCGGAGGAGTGCCGACGGTTGCCTTCGCGGATATCGCGGGAACCGCTCCGGCGGGTGGTCTCAATGTCGTACTCTCCAGCAACAAGCCAGACGTGGCCTCGGTGCCCCCCAGCGGCATGATCCCGGAGGGCGCAGTCGTTGGCGAGTTCCCAGTCACCACCTACGGCGTTAATGCCAATCAGGGGGTCGTGATATCGGCGAGTACGGGCTCGGTAACGAAGACCGCCTTCATGGCGGTGAACGCCCCCTCGCTGACGAGCATTGCTGTCACACCGACGACGCTCAAAGGAGGCCTAACCGGAACTTTGACGCTGAATATCAATGGCATCGCACCAACCGGAGGCTTCAGCATCGTGCTCATTTCTGGGGTGCCAGCGACCGTCATATTGCCCGCTTCCGCTAGCGTAAGCGCGGGCCAAACAACGCGCAACGTGTCGATGGCGACCGCTGCCGTCACGTCCACCACGAACGTCATGATCTTCGCAACGCGTAGCGGGATCTACAAGACCACCACATTGACGGTGACACCGTGAACTTCTTAGGCACCTCCATGCAGAAACTCCTCCTCATCCTTATCGCTCTTTTGATCTCCGCCACGTCTTTGGCGCTACCCGTAGCGTGGTCCAAGTACAAAGACGGCACCAGAGGAGGCAAGATGATCCGCGATGCCAGTTCAAACGTCTACTTCGTGACGTCTCAGCCGACCGGTACCGGTCGCCGATACACGATCGAGAAATTCAACGCCGCGGGTGTCCGCCTTTGGGAGAACTCAGTTGCGGAGAATGGAACACTTGGTTTGCAGTTCGACATCAAGCAACTGGCGATTACCCCCACGGGCCTCTATGTGCTCGTCCAAGTTCGCGAGGGTGGAGGCACGGGAACCGCAAACCAGAGCTGGATACGCCGCCATAGTCTCGACACCGGAGGTTGGGTGGGGGGCTTCGGGTCGTTTTACGAAGCTTGGGAATCTATCGACCTAAACGATGCAGAAATAGCGATCCACGGACGGGATACGCTGACCGGCAACGCCATGGTGTACATCGCGTCCCTTGACCTCAGCAGTTGGGACGAGTTCGACCTGGGGAGTTGCGAAGCGGCGGGCGAGGTCAAAATGGATCCCTCCGGCTTCACCTATGTGGTCACCACTCATTTCAACAAGCTCAAGCTGTCGAAGTGTCTGCGCTCGTCGGGTGTGATCTACCAGGTGGATTTGGACTCAGCGAACCACTTTAGCGAGGATGGGCTTCGACTTGAGATCGACTACTTAACCAACCGCGCCTATGTGTTGATGCGGGGTGCGTTCGGCCCCTCTGACATAGACATCATGCTGTACTACGTGAATCTGGCGACCGGTGCCCAGCTCAGCATTCAGCCCGTCAGTAGCACGGTCAACTCGGAGTGGGAAGCCCAATTGACGCTGCTGCCCAATGCGGGCGTAATCGCCAGCGCGGTGGTTACGTCGCTCGACCAGACGAGGATTGTTCGGCGTGATCCCACTGGCGCTCTCGTATGGAGCACCACTGTTGCAGTACCGTTCTCTAATGAACCGCACTGCCACGCCCTGGGTCCGGACGGTAGCTTCCATATTGCGAGCTATTTCCACAACTCACCGAGCCTCATCCATCGCCTTCATTCGGGCACCGGAGCAAGCCTCGGTCAATTCACAACGGGTTTCTTTTCCGGGAGGCCCCGGCAGTTCGTCCTCGACGCGGCAGGCAACATTTACGCCAACTATGATTTGGTCAATGGGGCCATCGTTGCTCGATTGCAGCCAGCGCAACTCTCGTTCTCCGCGAACAATCTCCCCGGAGGAGCAGCTGCGCACGGCGTAATCACCTTAAGTGAGCCAGCCACCGCGAACCAGGTTTGGACCGTGGCAAGCTCCAATGCTTCGCTGGTGGGTGTTCCTTCGACGGCCACTGTAACGGCTGGCAACTCGTCCGTCAACTTCCCGCTGACCATCGGCTCAGTCGCCGCAATCACATCGGTTAGCGTCAACGTACGCTATGGTGGCTTCATCTCGCAACAGGTCTTGACGTTGGTGCCCTCTCTGGCGCAGTCCGTGACGATCATTCCCCAAGTGGTGATTGGCGGTATCGGCACGACGGGCACGGTCACACTGAATGGAGTGGCCCCGGCAGGCGGGCGTCTGGTGAACCTATCCAGCAACAAGACCAGTGTGGCGACCGTACCAGCTTCGGTGACCGTAGCCGCTGGCAACACGACAGCGAACTTCCCGATCACTACGTTTGGAGTGAACGCGAACCAAGGCGTGGTGATTACGGCCACGACCGGCTCGTTGTCGAGGACGGCCTTCTTCGCCGTCAATGCCCCGGCGCTCACCACGATCTCCGTCAATCCGGCGACGCTCAAGGGAGGCGTGACGGGTTCGCTGACGCTGAACATTAGTGGGGCTGCCCCGCTCGGTGGGTTTTCGATTGTCCTGTTCTCGGGAGCCCCGGGCATCGTGTTTCTGCCCGCCGCGGCTTCCGTGACTGCCGGGCTGACTAGCCGAACGATCAGCGTGCCGACTGCCGCCGTCACTGCCACAACCGCGGTCACCATCTTCGCGACGCGCAGCGGTATCTACCGTACGACGACACTAACCGTCACACCCTAGGGGAGAGGTCGGGCTCTGGCAACAGGGCCCGGCTTACGACATTGCGTCCCACGAGATCGCCGTGCCGGGCGCACGATAAGCTCTGCGAGCACGGCGCGATTCCCACTGGTCGCGCTGGTCCTGAGCAAGTGAGCGTTGCATCGCTCGCAAGCGATCGACCATATCCGCCTCCAACAGCTGGATTTGCGCGAGTACGTCATTGACCGAGCGCGTCATGGGCACCGCCTCGAGTTGGTCGAGAATCTGCTCTCGGCGCTGAAAAAGCGCGTTAGACTCCTGCCAGTCCTCACGCCCAAGGGCGTGGTCAAGAGCAAGCGTCAGCAGCAGCATCTGCTGCGCCAGCGCGTCAGGCGACGGCTTGGGCCGCACCCTGGGCTCCTCGCGTTTGGGCCTCGATCTGGACCCAGCTATCCCGAAGCTCGCTGAAAATCTTGATGCATCGCTCGACGGGTTCAGCGCTGTCTTCGCAGTTGGCTTTGACCAGTTCGTTCAGCACGTACGTGTACAGGCTGATCAGGTTCCGAGCAACTTCCCCGCCCTGTTCCTTATCGATGCACGCCATCAGCTCCAGCACGACCTTTTGGGCCCGCTGCAGCTGGTCGTTTTGGCGAGTCAAGTCCTGGTGGGCGATCGCGTGCTTCCCCGCTTCCATGAACTTCAGCGCACCGTCGTACATCATGATGACGAGTTGGAGCGGCGAGGCACCGTTCACTGATTGCTTGCGATACTCGTGCGTTATGCGTCCGTAGGCCAAGGGTAACTCCCGGATAACTACTGGGGATTATCGGCCCTGGTTTGGAGAAGCTCAGCCTGAGTTGCGTCCTGAGATGTCAATTTCCGATGGACGGATCATAATCGCCACGACGAGAAAGAGCATCAACACCCACGCGAACGGAGCAAGCCACACCCACGACTCCGGAAAATCCGGCTGCTCGAGGCCGCGCTGAACCCGGCGCAGGTTGACCTCAAGGAGCCTGAGATAGAGGAATATCGCCGCCGACAGCCCGCCACCAATGAAGCCCGCCGCAGAGGCAAGCCCGAAGCGACGGGTGACGTATGCCCCGAAGAGGAGCGCGGGCAACATGCCCAGCAGAGCGCATTGAGCCAGTTGCAGCAGGCGATGGGTCTCCGTGAAGAGAAAGAAGGGCCAGATCGCGATCACGTACGTGATGAGCGAAGACACCACGAACCCGGTGCAGCCAACCAGCATGACCGTATCGGTATCGCGCTCAGTCGGGGCGGGCGTCTCAAGTTTTTCGTCGGTCTGCAGCGGTTCGAAGGACATGGGTCACTCCGCGTCTTCACGTGGCAGATACTCGAACCGCGTGAACCACGCCATCGAGCCAAACGACATGCAGATGACCAAGATGAACATCGCTGGCCACGCGACGGATGTCGGCATCAGATTCTCGGACAGCCCCCCCGACAGGAACTGCAATCCCGGTCCCGTTTGTGTAACCGATGGCCGCTCCGCGATTGAAGTCAGGTAGCTATTGATGCTGAGGTAGTACATGCTGCCGGGCAGCTGGGCGACCGCAGTTTCCCACACGAAGGCAATCAGGATACACACGATCATTGCCCGGTTCACCAACAAGCTGATGAACACGAACAGCGCGCCGTACGCCGCCGCGCCGATGAGAATCGCCTTCACATCGCGATAGAGATACGGGTTGCTGAGGGCTCCGGCGCCATGCACCGAAGCCGAGACAAATACCGCCGCGACCAGCGAAATGATCGCGACCGCCGTCATCGAGGCGAGCGAACGCATGAGCAGCAGTTGCGGCCTCGGAATCGGCCGGGTCAGCAGATACACGATGGTCTTCTGCTCGATTTCCGCGCTGAGCACCTGGGTCGAGAAGATTGCCGACACGAGCGGCAGCAACCGAAACACGAGGGTCGAACTGAGCAGACTGTAAAGTTCGTCCACGGGCCGATCCACCGAGACGCGCTTGATCAGGACACCCATCAGGACAAGGCCGAGCGAAACCGCGAGCCAGGTCAGCACGCGCTTCAGCCTAAGGAAGTCGCGAAGGGTGCTGAGATAGAGGTAGCTCGAACTCATTCGTTCACCAGATAGCGGAAGATCGATTCCAGGTTGTTGTCGGGGCTGTGGAACTCGCGAATGTGAAGTCCCTTCTCAAGCACGAGCACGGGCAAGGCATCGTAGAAACGGCTCGGCTCTCGGGTCTGGAGCTCGAGCCCATCCCTCGTCACCTGCACCGAAAGCACGTAGGGGAGAGCCACCAGCTCTTGGGCAATCTCGCGCGGCTGATCAGTTTGGATGCGCACCCGGTGCGGGTACTTGTCGAGCAGTTCGCGAATGACCTTGAGGTCACCGCTCGCGAGCAGCCGACCACGGTGCAACAACAAGATCGAGCGGGTCATCTGCTCGACCTCATGCAAGATGTGCGAGGACACCAAGATGGTCTTGCCGCTCTCCGCAAGACGGTGGAGCAGGTCGATGTACTCGCGCCGGGCGACGGGGTCGAGGCCGTTGAGCGGCTCGTCGAGCAAGATGATGTCGGGATCGTTGAGCATCGCCTGGGCGAGCTTGATGCGCTGGCGCATGCCCTTGGAGTAGCCGGCGATCTTGCGATCGCACCGATCGCTCATCCCTACCGCCTCGATCACCTCGTCCGCGCGGAGGCGGGCTTTGGCGTGGTCGAATCCGTTGAGGCGAGCCAGGTGGTACACGAATCGCCGACCGGTCATGTGCTCGTAAAAGTTGTCGATCTCAGGGCAGTAGCCAAGATGCCGAAAGACCTCGGGATTGGCAAACGGTGCGTGGCCGTATACGCGTACATCGCCGGTGGTCGGCCGCAGTTGGCCGGTGATCAGGCGCATCATCGTGCTCTTGCCCGCGCCGTTCATCCCCAGAAGCGCGGTGACGCCCGGGCCAACTGTGCAGGTGACGTCGTTGAGGCCAATGACCTGGCCGTACCAGCGAGAGGCTTCGGTGAGTTGGATCCGAAGATCGCTCATCCCACCACCTCGACGGCGCGGATGCGTCGCCACGCGATGAACAGCATGAGCGCGCTAAGCCCAACCATGATCGCCAAGACGGGCAACAACGGAGGCGCAGGCACCATCTGCATACGACTTGGAATGCCAAAGTAGGGCGAGCCGGCGGTCCCGAGGATCGCCTTTGCCATGCCGATGTTCAGCCCGTCGACGCTGGCATAGTACAGCGAGTGCACGATCGGCAGGGCCGCCTTTGCGGCCTCAGAAGTCTCTCCGCGCCCCATGGTGAGGTTCACATGGACCACGACCATCGCTTGGGTGAAGAAGTTGGTCACGAAGTAAAGCGCCGCGTAGGTCGCCCCGGCAAGTCGCCCCTGGTTGAACATCGAACTGAATCCGATGACCAGCGAGGCATGGAATGCCGCTCCGAGCGGGAACATCAGCAGGAGCTTTAGGAACAGCAGCGGGTCTTGGGAGACGAATCCCTTTTCCCGGTAGCTCATTAACCCGAAGAGAAAGAACGCCAACGACGGGATGAGCATGATCGCGAGCAGCGGCAGGAACACGCCGAACCACTTGCCCATCAAGTAGTCGCGCTTGGTGACCGGCTTGCTGAGATACACCAGCAGCGCATTCGCACGGGTGTCGTTCGCGATCGTCCCTGCACCGAGAATCAGGGCCCCGAGCAGGAAGAGGATCTGGCCAAAGCCGAAACCGTGGAGGAACTGGTCCTTCCAGACGATCCGCAAGAGGAAGGCCTCCATGGGATCGGGGGCGTTGGGTGCCCGGTTCGCCGCAATCTGGTCGAGCACGAACATCACGAACACCATGCCCAGGTAGTACCAAGCCGAGCTGGCGCTTACCACCCACATGACCTTCTTGCGGAATGCCTGGCGCATCGTCGTCTTGGCGATCGCCCACCAGCGGTGGCGAGGCGGCTCAAGAACGCCCTCGTAGTGGCGGTAGCTGAGGTCGGCAATCGGGCTAGACATGGAACTGAGGACCTCCCTGGGGACCCACGGCGGCAAGGAAAGCTTCTTCCAAAGACCGCTCGGCGAGGCCAAAACCTCGGATTTGGGCGCCGGCGGCACTAGCTGCCTTCATTACGCGTGGAAGCAGTTCTTCGGGGGTGCCGGGGGCCTGAACGCGCCAGTGCAGCGCTTTCGCAGAAATCACTCGGAAGCCGTTTTCGATGAGTCGGTCACCGAAGCCGGGGCACTCCTCGCGCAGTTCAATGTCCAGCGGCTGCCCTTCCAGTTTCTTCAGGTCCTCGATCCGTCCCGTCGCCCGCAGTTGGCCGGTGGTAACGACGATCACGTAGTCGCACACGCGCTCGATGTCGGGGAGCAAGTGGCTGGAGATAAGGACGTTCACCCCCTTGCCGTGCGACACCGACCGGACGAGTTCGAGCATGTCCTCTCGTCCGGCAGGGTCGAGTCCGTTGGTGGGTTCGTCGAGGAGCAACAGCTTTGGGCCATGAACGAGCGCCTGCGCCAGCTTGATCCGCTGCTTCATGCCCGTCGAGTAAGTCTCGACATTTCGGTAGCGGGCTTCGCCGAGGCCGCAATACTCGAGGACCTCGTGGGCTCGACGAAGCGCCTGGGCCGAGGGCATTCCGGCGAGTTCTCCGGCGTACGCAACGAACTGGACGGCGCTCATTCCGGGAATGTGGCAATCCTGCTCGGGCATCAAGCCGATGACCTGGCGGATGCGGCGCTCGTCACGTTCAACATCGAGCCCGAGCACGCTCGCCGAGCCGCCTGCGGGCTTGACGAAGCCAAGCATGGTCTTCAGAAGTGTGGTCTTGCCGGCCCCGTTAGGACCAAGAAGTCCGACCGCCCCTTCGGGGATGTCCACGGTGAAATCGCGGAGGGCCGTGAATGATCCGTATCGAACGGTCAGGTTGCGGATCTGAGCAACGGCCATAGGTGAGTTCTACTTTACACGCAGATGGGCTCGGCGTGGGTCTAAAGGCGAGAGCCCCCTCGCCAGGTTGGGTTGGTGGTGAGGGGTAGCGGCAGGGCTCCTCAACCCGGTTCGAGCACCTCACCATCCTCACCCTGCGGGCGAGGCGAGGGTTCTCGGGCACCACCTTTGTCGCGTCAGTGTTCCCCACAGTGGAAGCGAACTGCAAACAGAACCGCGTTGTGCTCCGATTTAGAGACCGAAGATGCTGATTCTCCTCATTGCGTGCCTTGCTGCGACCGACGTCGATCGGCCTTTGACCTTCGAGATCAGGGGCGAGAATCAGAGTCTCGTCACGCTGAATCTCCACTGGGACGACGCCGCCAGTTATCTTGTATTGCAGCTGTCAAATGAAGGACCATCCACAGTTATCTTGCCTAATCTGGTGACGCCGTACCACTTCCTTCAAGTGGAGGGAGTTCCGTGGAAGTCCGGCGATGTGATTTCACATGCAGCGCCCTACAACGTCTACGGCAACGGGTACGAGCGAGTCAAGCGTGGTGCCACGTTAAGACATGAACTTCCCATAGGTGAACTTCTGGGTCCTCGGCGGAACACGGATGGTGCCTACCGCTTGGGATTGACCTACAACGACTCATGGTCGGAGCATCCTGCGTTGGGGCGCGTACCGCTAGGCACCGTGCTCATCTCAAAGGAAGGAGAAGACGTTGAGGTAAGGCTCGTCAAGCAGTAGCTCAAGCCAGTCAACCCTTCAAATCGCCTCTCCCCGAACGCCACAAGTTAGATGTCGCGAACTTCCTGCCCTCCCTCTCGCTGGAGCGAAAGGAGGGAGTTGTCGAGTCGGCCGGTAAGCCGGATTCTGTCGTGAGTGACGATTTATCTGCGCGACCAACCCGGAGGATCGGCGGGCCACCTCATCTCCTCCCTATTTGGTCTTGCTTCCGGTGGGGTTTGCCCCCGCGCACCTTGCGGCAACGCGGCGTGAGCTCTTACCTCACGATTTCACCCTTGCCCCGGCAAGCCGTGGCGGTATGTTTCTGTGGCACTTTCCGTCGGGTCACCCCGCCCCCGGTTGCCCGGGGCACCGTGCCCTATGAAGTCCGGACTTTCCTCTCCCGACAAGCGGGAGCCGTCACTTAGCCGACTCCTTTCCAGCGTACCTTGTGGCCCATGACCGCTTCCGGGGACTGATCCGACACTTATCCCCAGCCCCCGAAAGCCTGCGACAAAGACGGCCCCCGACACGTCACAATTCCTGCGTGGATGCCCCGCGTCCACAACCCCCGAACCTCGGTATGGCTCGTCCTTTTTGCCACCTCCATAACCACACGGAATACAGTCTTCTCGACGGTGCCAACCGCATTCCAGACATGGTGAGCCGTGCCCACGAGCTCGGTATGGAGGCGCTCGCCATCACCGACCACGGGGTCATGTTTGGCGTCATGGAGTTCCACATGGCGTGCCATGCCAAGGGAATCAAGCCCTTGATCGGGCTGGAAGCTTACGTCGCGCCGAACGGCTACAAGAACCGGGGTAAGGGCGAAGAGAAGGACAGCTTCCACTTGCTGCTACTGGCCAAGGACCTCGAGGGCTACCGCAATCTGTGCAAGCTCGCCACGATCTCGGCGCTGGAGGGCTATTACTACCGGCCGCGCATCGACCATGACCTGCTTCGCCAACACTCGGCCGGACTCGTCGCGACGACCACCTGCCTTGGCAGCGAAGTCAACCAGGCCCTGCTCAAGGGCGAATATGACCGCGCCCAATACTTGGCGGGCATGTACGCCGAGTTGTTCGGCGAGGGGAACTACTTCGTCGAGTTGCAGGACCACCGGCTGCCCGAGCAGGCGCAGATCCGAGATGGACTCCTCCAGATCAGCCGGGAGTTGAAGCTGCCGCTGGTTTGCACCAACGACGCGCACTATCTGTGCAAGACCGACGCCCAGCCCCACGACGTCCTGCTGTGCATCCAGACGGGAGCGCAAGTCGCGGACGAGAAGCGGTTCAAGTTCTCGACCGACGAGTTCTATCTCAAGTCCGCCGACGAGATGGCGGAGATATTCAAGGACACCCCCGAGGCGATCGAGAACACGATGATGGTCGCCGACCTGTGCGATGTTCAGCTGGGCAAGCAGAAAGCTGACATGCCCGACCCCGAGCTTCCCGAGGGCGAAACGCCACGGAGCTACCTTCGTAAGCTGGCGGTCGAACAGTTGTCCAAGCGTCTTCCTCACGTCGAGGAGGAGCGCTATCTCCAGCGCTTGGAGTACGAACTGGAGGTCATCGAGAAGACCGGGTTTGAGAGCTACTTCTTGCTCGTCAAGGAGTTTGCCGAGTTCGCCCGCAATCAGGGCATCGCCTACGGAGTTCGCGGTTCGGCCGCGGCCTCGCTCACCAGCTTCTGCATCGGCATCACCGACATCGATCCGGTCGAATACGACCTCACCTTCGAGCGGTTCTTGAACCCCGAGCGCGTGACGATGCCCGATATCGACATGGACTTCGAGGATGCGCGGCGAGATGAAATCATCAAGTACGTCACGCAGAAGTACGGCACGAACCATGTGGCGCAGATCGTCACCTTTGGCACGCTCGGCGCCAAAGCCGCGATCAAAGACTGCGGACGGGTGCAGGGCTACACCCCGCAAGAAACCGACCGCATCTGCAAGACGATCCCCAATGTCCCCGGCATGACCTTGCAGAAGGCCCTTAAGGAGAGCGCCGAGTTCCGTCAGATGGTGGAGAACGAACCGCGCGTTCGGGAGTTGGTTGAGACCGCCAAGACCGTCGAGGGCATCGCGCGCAACTGCGGCGTGCATGCCGCTGGTGTCGTGATCTCGAAGGAACCGCTGGTCGATCACATCCCGCTCTACCGAGGCAATGACGGCCAAGCCATCACCGCGTTCGAGATGGGCATTCTCGAGAAGATCGGGCTGCTCAAGATGGACTTCCTGGGGCTGAGCAACCTCACCGTCCTCTCCCGCGCCATCGAGAACATCCGCACGTCCCGCGAACGCAGCGCCAAGTGGTCGAAGGACTTGGCCGCGAAGGCTGAGGTGCTGCTCGATCAAGGCATTCTTGCGATCCCGCTTGACGACGTTCCGACTTATGAGATGCTCGGCCGTGGCGAAACGGTCGGCGTTTTTCAGCTGGAATCGGGCGGTATGACGAGGTGCGTCAAGGACCTGAAGCCGCAGTCCGTCCGCGAACTGGCCGCCCTTGTCGCGCTGTACCGCCCGGGCCCGATGGAGCACATTCCGCGCTTCGTGAACCTGAAGCATGGGCGGGCCGAGCCAGAGTTTCTCGACCCCAAGATGCAGCCGATCTTGGAGGAGACGTACGGCGTCATCGTCTACCAAGACCAGGTTCTCAAACTAGTCCAAGCGCTCGCGGGCTTCAGCCTCGGCAAGGCGGACATCCTCCGCCGCGCGATGGGCAAGAAAGACAAGGCGCAAATGGACTCGCTCCAATCGGAGTTCAAAGAGGGCTGTACGGCAAATAGCGTCGACGGCTCGGTCGCCGATAAGGTGTGGGAGTTGCTGCTGCCGTTCGCCGGTTATGCGTTCAACAAGGCGCACGCGGTCTGCTACGCCATGATCGCCTATCAGACGGCATTCCTCAAGGCGAACTTCCCGGTCGAGTATATGGCGGCGCTTCTTGCGGTCTACCGCGACAAGGAAGACCGGGTCGTATCGTGCATCGAAGAGTGCCGACGCATGAAGATCGCGGTGCTCTCGCCGGATGTGAACTCCTCGGAACTCGACTTTTCGATCGACAAATCCGGGGCGATTCGCTTCGGACTTGCCGCGATCAAGGGCGTTGGCGACGGCATCACCAAGGCCTTGATCGACGAACGCGCCGCTGAGGGCCCCTATAAGCACCTCTTCGAGTTTGCCGAGCGAATGAAGCCGCACGGCATCAACCGATCGGTCCTCGAAGCGCTCGTCAAAGCGGGAGCTCTCGACTCAATCGACCGTAATCGCAAGAAGCTCCTCGAGGTCGTGGATGGGGCGATGGCGTTCGCCGACTCCGCCAACCGCAACCGGCTCGCAGGCCAGGATTCGCTCTTCGGCGGCGAGCAGAGCGAGGGGCCGAGCTACCCCGCGCTACCCGAAGTCGAACCGTACGGCCGCACCGATCTGCTCGCCCTGGAGAAGGAGGTCATGGGAATCTACGTCTCTGACCACCCGCTTCGAGGTTATGAGCGGGCCATCCAGCTTTCCGCAACCCATACGTGCGCATCGGTTGCCGAGCTGGAGGATGGGACCCAGGTTCGCCTTGCCGGGGTCATCGCCGGCTTGCGAACGGCGATCTCGAAGCAGTCCGGTAAACGCTGGGCGACGCTGGTACTCGAGGACTTCACCGGGCAGGTCACGCTGACCGCGTTCGCCGCAACCTACGAGCGATTGGGTGAACGACTGGTCAAGGACACCGTGGTCAAAGTGACAGGGACGGTCTCCCATCGAGAGCGTCCCGGAGGCGGCGGCGAGAAGTCCATCGAAGTTCGGCTGGAAGACGTCACGCTGATGGATCAGCTGAGTCTGGACGGTATGTCCTCGGACTCCCCAGGCGTGATCGAGATCGAACTCGAGCGGGCGACTCGTCCGCAGCTGCGCGATCTGATGGCCGCCTTCTCGCAGCACCCCGGCGACTTTGAAGTGCAGATTCAGATTCTCCCGAAGGACATCCACCTTCCAATCTTCGTACCAGCCACCGTTCAGCCGACCGGAGAGCTGATCCAGCAAATCCGAGCTCGGGTTCCCGGTGCTCGAGTAACCGTCCACGCAGATACCGCGGACGATGCCGTAGACGCGCTCGCGATTGCCGGATGACACGCCGAGCGGTCCTCAGTCGTCACAATAGGAGACGCTTATGAAACGCACCCTTGCCCTCTTTGCGGCCTTTTCACTATTCAGCATCGCCGCTGCGGATGACTTCGACAAGAAGATCGCGGCCTTCCAGCTCTTGCAGGACAAGAAGGTGCAAACGGAGCTCAAGCTGACCGAGGCGCAACGAACCAAGCTGAACAAGCATGCGGATGCGTTCAATGCGAAGGCAGCTGCCTACCAGAAGGAACTCGAAGCCCAACAGAAGAAGACCAACAAGCCGGCCCAACCCGACCAGAAGCGGATGGAGGCGATGATGACCGAGCTGAAGGGCAAGGTCCTTGCCGAGCTCAGCGCCACGCAGATGAAGCGGCTTCGAGAGCTGAGCCTTCAAGCGGTCGGCGTGACCGCGTTGGGAGACGATCTCGTCGCGGCGAGGGTCGGGCTGACTGCCGATCAGAAGGCGAAGGTGCGAACTTTGATCAAGTCCGGTTTGGACGCGGCCAACAAGCTGATGGCGCAGGCTGACGCCAACGCGCGAAAGGGCATCAAGGAGCCGAAGAACGAAGCGGAGTTCAAGAAGGCCGAAGAGACTTACAACAAGCGTATCGAGGCCGAGCAGAAGCGAATCCAGCCCCAGCTTCAGAAGCTTCGCGAGGACACCATAAAGAAAGTGCTGGCGGCCATGAATGCCAAGCAGAATGCGGCCTGGAAACAACTCCAGGGCAAGCCGTACACGGGCTAGCTATAATCCTTTCATGCGTCTGGCCACCCTCCTCGTCGTCGGGTTATTGCCGGGGCTTGTCGCTGCCAACGCGGTGAAGGAGTTGGAGGCGGTGTACCGCGACTTCAATGCCGCGATGAAGGCGCGCGACCTGAAGAAAGTCATGGCCTTCACAACCCCGGATTTCAAGCTGATCAATGCCAGCAAGGTTGTGTTTTCGCGCATCGAAGTCCGAACGAATCTTGAGCAGACGCTGAAGCAGTTCAAGAGCATATCGAGCATCACCACGAAGATCGACAGCTTCAAAAGCAACAAGCTCACGGTGATTCAGGTGCGCTCGACCAGCGTGTTCAAGGCCGAGATCGTGAACCCTTCGACCAAGAAGGTCGGCGTCTTTGAGAGCAAGTCCACCAGTGACGACGTCTGGCATAAGACGCAGGCTGGCTGGCGGATCAAGGAGTCGCGGATCGTGAAGGAAGAGAACACCTTGGATGGGCGCAAGGTGGGCGCGTGAAGGAACCGATTCTCGAACTCCGCGACGTCGAAGTGGCATTTGGCCAAGCCAAGATTCTGCGCGGGGTGTCGCTCGAACTCTTTCCGGGAGAGACGCTCGGCGTCGTCGGCGAATCGGGCTGCGGCAAGTCGATGACCGGCTTCGCCGTGATGGGCATGCTGCCCAAGCCGGGCAAAGTCACGGCGGGCTCTCTCCGACTTGAGGGGCGCGAATTGACCACGCTCACCAACCGGGAGTGGCTGGACGTCCGGGGCGACCAGATCGCCCTCGTCATGCAGGATCCGTTCACCAGTTTGAATCCGATGATGCGCGTCGGTGAGCAGATCGCCGAAGCGTTGAGGCTCCACCAGAACATGAGCCGCGATCAGGCGAATCGTAGGGCCATCGAACTGCTCGACGAGGTCGGTGTTCCGGTGCCAGAGTCGTCCGCCCGAAAGTATCCCCACCAGATGTCCGGCGGGCAGCGCCAACGGGTCGTGATTGCGATCGCGTTTGCTTGCAAGCCCAAGGTCCTCATCGCCGACGAGCCGACTACCGCCCTCGACGTCACGCTGCAAGCGCAGATCCTCCGCCTGATCCGCGAGATGCAAGAACGCGATGGTACGGCGGTCATGCTGATCTCGCACGACATCGGCGTGATCGGCGCGCTGAGCACTCGGGTCGCGGTCTTCTACGCTGGACGTGTGGTGGAGATTGGGACCTCCCGCGAGGTCTTGCTGTCGCCGGCTCACCCCTACACGAAGGCGTTGCTGAGCGCCATGCCCACCGCGGGCAAGACGGTCCTCGCTTCCCTACCCGGTCAACCCCCGGATCTTAGCACCCTCGGTGGCGGCTGTGCGTTTGCCGAGCGGTGTCCGGTGCGGTGCGACCGAGCCGAGATCGACCCGAGACTCACTCCAATCGCCCAAGCCCCCGACCATCGTGCGGCGTGCTGGCGCGTGGAATCCGCCTCGCCCGCCCAGGTTGGGGAAACTCCCCTTCCCTAGCAAGCGTCCAATAGGGGATGGTTGTGACGTCGCTTGCTTTGCTCTTGATGGCCCAAGAGCCGATGACTCTGAAGTTCTCCCCGGTGGGCGAGTCCATCTACCGCGAGCAGTTCAGCATCGTCGAAACCACCGAAGGATCGGCCACGATCAACGCATCCGGCGAGCGGCGACTCCGCCTCAAGGTGCGCGAAATCTCTCGTGGACGGGCGCGCATGGAACTCACCGTCGCCGAAATCGAGTCCCGCGGAGCCGAAGGGCTCGCGGCGGAGTTGCACAGCTGGCTGGATCAGCCCATGCGTGAGCAGTATGTGAACGACCGCGGCTTTGTCGATCGGAAGGAAGAGCCTCGCGGCAACCGGCCGTTCTTCGGCCTCGTCCTGCCGCCTCCGTCCAACTCATTGCCCGATCGGTGGAACGCCAAGCTTCTGATGCCCATCGGCTCCGAACGAGCGGTCGACTTCAAGTACGAGTTAGAGCAAGTCGAGCAACGCGATGAACCGGTCTTGCGGATCAAGGTGCAAGCGGCGGACAAACAAGGTGCCCAGTCGACGGCGCTCGATGGCGTCGTCTTCGTCTCGCGTTCCGGCACGGTACTGAATGGCGAGATGGTCAGCCGCCTGGAAGACACCGACGCCAAGACCAAGACCACGATCACGTATCGGTTTCTGAAGCTATGAAAGCACCTTTGTGGGTGAAGCAGGCGTCGTCCCCTCGCTTGGGCTTGTGGGTGAGGGGTGCGTCGCGCCCCCGCACCGCCCGCCCCATGCTCTCCCTGCTCCTCCTCCTCACGGCAGCCTTTTCCGGCGCCCAAGTACCGAACGGCACCGAGATCAAGCTCGTGCTCCTGAAGGAACTAAACTCGGGGGGCAGCGTCGTGGGTGAAGAAGTGCCCTTGGCGGTCGCCGAAGATGTATGGGCCGGCGGGCGCGTCGTCATCCGCGAGGGCACGTTGGCCGTCGCCAAGATCAAGCAAGCCCGACGGGAAGGTGCCCTTTCGGCGAGCGTGTTCGATAAGCCCGCCCGGCTCGCGATCGAGCTTCAGCACACTTGGGATGTCACGGGACGGCTCGTGCCGTTGAAGGCGAAGTTGAACGGCAAGGATCAGCGCCTCTACCAGTTCAACCGCGACAACACCAAGATCCCCAAACTCGCCGATCGCAAAGCGCAAGAAGTGCTTCGTCAACCGAAGAGCCGTGAGGCGGTCGAAGTGCTGGTCGACTCTCTGCGCGGCGTACGAACCACGGAGGACCTGGCAAAGAACGTGGAGCGGGCCGCCTTGTTGGAAGTCGCCCGCGCTCTCCGGCTGGAGAACACGGTTGAGCTGCTGATCTCGAACCGGCTGATGGACCTGGTGAACTTGGGGACGACGCTGAGCAAACCCGGCTTTGCCGCGATCCTCGGGGCTCGCGCCGCGGTGGGCACGGTGAGCGTGGTGTTGCGCTCGGCAAGGGAGATCGTGCGCATCGGCAGTCACCTGCCCGGCTTTCTCTCGCGGAAGTTTGGGGGGCGGAACATCAATGCCGCGATTGGGCTAGAACTGTCGACGTTTAAGGGTTAGCCTCACATAATACAGGTTATGGTCAGCGTCGCTGTACTTGCGCTTTCTTTTTTGTCGGTCACCGATTCCGCCAATCCTGTCGCCGTTGCGGCTCGGTCGCTGGGTCAACGAGGCGTTACCGCAGCCTCTAAGCCGGCGCAATCACCCACCCTGTTCAAGCCAAACCAGAGGCGGATCTTCGTGTCAACCTTCGCCGCGGGGGTCGGCGATACGGCGGAAGAGCGCAAGGCGCTGACAGATGGCCTGACTTCGTTCATCGAAGGGTATGAGGAGTCCGCTAAAGCGGGCAAGTTCGAAAACGATGCGGCCGCTGCACTCGGGTTCTCAATTTCATTCCTCTACGGAGTTGCCAAGGGGGTTGAGGTCTCGGATACGACGATGCTCCCCCTCATTGACAGCTTGCGAGCCGCGCTCGACCAGCCGGATGTCCGCAAGGCGACCGACGCGCAGAAGCAAGAGTTCTACGAGCACTCCTTGTGCATGGCCGGCCTTACGCTCCTGCTGGCTAGCGGGGTTGAAACTGACGCTCAGAAGACGCAGTTGCGCACGCTCGCGACCAGCAACCTAGAAACCCTGACCGGTGCCAAGTTGGATCAGTTCGAACTCCGTCAGGACGTGCTCACGATCAAGGGGAAACTGCCTGAGCCAACCTCGGGCGGACTCGCCGCCGGCTTCAGCTTTTCCCCACCCGCGGGTTGGCAAAAGTCAGGCAACTGGTGGGTCAAGAGCAAGATCGAGAACCGGGGAGGCGGCGACGAGGTCAGGTCTGCCATGGTGATGTTCCTCCCGGCGGTCGCCGCGCAAGGGAACATGGGTGACGCCTTGCGCAAGGCATGGGAGCAGTCGATGCCAAAGGGACTTGAGGGGCGAGCCGGGGGCATGGTGTATCGCCGCTATGTGGGCGATGGACTCTTCAGCCAGTTCATTTTCGGACGTGGGCGAGAAGAGGGGCGTCGTTCGGACACGATGTATTCGCTGTTCATGGTCGACTGCGGGAAGCAGTGGCAACCTGTGATCATCGCGCAAACCTACGAAGATCGCGGCCTCATCAAGACCGGAGAGGAGATGATGGGGTCGCTCTCCTACTCGGAGAGTTGGCCGATCGCCGAGGAAGCCCTCGCCGCGCTCAGGGGACCGGGGCCAAAGTTCGTCCCGATCGTGTCGGCGGACGCACTGGTCGGCAACTACAACTTCGGGTCGGGGGCCAACCTCCAATGGGAGAACATCTACACCGGAGCCACCACCATGACATTTGTGAGCTATGGCGGTGAACTCAACCTGGCCGCAAACGGCACCTTCACTTACCGGTTCGTTTCGGCAAGTGGGCAAGTCGGGGCCATGCGCACCGGCAATGCCCGAGGCTCAGGCACGTACCGCATCGAGCGCGACCTGTTGATTTGCACCTTCAAGGAGTACGACCAGGGCGACAGCTATAAGGCCAAAGAGCATCGCTATCGCATCGCGGGGCTCGTCCAGTTCGCGGGCGGTGAAAAGGTCGCTGTCTTAATCAGCCAAGCGAATGTCGTGCCAAGCTGCATCACGCTGGGCGACTCGTCGCATTGGTATACGACGAAGAAAAGGTAGGTGAGTTCGTCGACCCCAACCCTCTCTCCGCGAGTGATCATCTCGCGGAGAGAGGGAGACTAGCTACTTCAGCAAATCCTTCACCACGTGGCCGTGGACGTCCGTCAGGCGGAAGTCGCGGCCCTGATAGCGGTAGGTCAGCTTCGTATGGTCCACGCCCAGCTGGTTGAGGATGGTGGCGTTGAGATCGTGGATGTGCACCGCACCGGGGGTGAAGTGGTCGATCGACGGGGTGATGACCTCGCCATCCTTGTCGACCAGGTTGTAGCCGTAGTCGTCGGTCTGGCCGTAGGTGATGCCGGGCTTGACGCCGCCGCCGGCCATCCACATGGTGAACGCGCGAGGGTGGTGGTCGCGGCCGTAGTTCTCGCGTGAGAGCGGGCCTTGGCAATACACCGTGCGGCCGAACTCGCCGCCCCAAATCACCAACGTTTCGTCGAGCATGCCCGTGCGCTTCAGGTCCTTGATCAGCGCGGCGCACGCCTGGTCGACGTCCTTACACTGGATTGGAAGTTCACCCGCAAGGTTGCCGTGCTGGTCCCATCCGCGATGGAAGACCTGAATGAACCGAACGCCTCGCTCGGCCAGGCGCCTGGAGAGCAAGCAGTTCGCGGCAAACGTGCCCGGCACGCGGCTCTCTTCGCCGTACATGGCGAACACCTCGTCCGGCTCCTTCGTGAGGTCCATCAGGTCTGGCACGCTGGTCTGCAGGCGGTAGGCCATCTCGTATTGCTTGATTCGCGCCGCGATCTCGGGATCGCCGAATTCATTCAAGTTTCCTTGGTTTAACTTGGCGAGATCATCCAGCATATCGCGCCGCGTCTTGCGGTCGAGACCTTCAGGATCGGATAGGTAAAGGACGGGGTCGCCGTTCGACCGCATGCTGACGCCCTGGTGCTCGCTGGAGATGAAGCCCGAGCCCCAAAGCCGCGCAAAGAGGGCCTGGTCGGGGTTGCCTCGCGTCACTTTGCTGTGCAGCACCACGTAGGTCGGCAGGTTCTCGTTCTCACTGCCCAAGCCGTAACTGGCCCACGAGCCCAAGCTCGGACGGCCCGGCAACTGGCTGCCGGTTTGGATGTACGTCACCGCCGGATCGTGGTTGATCGCCTCGGTCCACATCGACTTCACCACGCACAGTTCGTTAACGACCGACGCCGTATGAGGCAGCAGTTCGGAGACCCACACACCGTCGCCGCCATTGTCGTACTTCTGGAACTTGTAGCGCGAGGGGGCAAGCGGGAAGCGCGCCTGGCCGCTGGTCATCGTCGTCAGCCGCTGACCCATGCGAATGTTCTCCGGCAGATCCTTGTCGTACTCCTCGTGGAGCTTCGGCTTATAGTCCCACAGGTCCAACTGCGAGGGACCGCCGTTCATAAACAGGTAGATGACGCGCTTCGCCTTGGGAGCAAAGTGCGGAATACCTGGGAGGCCACCATGCCGCGTGTCCTGGCTGGCCATCGCCGCCATCGGGGCGAGGAATCCCGAGCCCATCAGCAGCCGATGCAGCGCCGCGGTACCGATGCCAAGGGCGGCACGCCCAAACAGCTGGCGGCGGGTCATGCCAAGTTCAAACTCGCGTTTCGGATCCAAAGTGTGGTCGTTCATTGCAGGCTCATAAACTCGTCGGTATTCAGAAGGGTCGAGCAAACCATGGTCCAGGCGGCATGGTCGGCGAGATCGAGAGAGGCATCGCGGGCGGCAAAGCCGACCGTCACCAAGCTCCGCGCGGACTCAGGGTCTTCGGCGTAACGAGCGCGGTAACGAGTCAGGCTCTGCTTCAGCAACGCCCGCTCTTGCGGCTTTGGTGCGCGCCCTAGGGTCAGGTTGTAGGCTAAGGTGAGCCGATCGTCATCCGTCTTCGCCTCGCGCATCACGCGCTCGCTGAGCACCCGCGAAGCCTCGACGAACGCGGTCTCATTCAGCGTGATCAGCGCCTGAAGCGGGGTGTTGGTCCGACCCCGCCGCACCACGCAAGATTCGCGCATGGGGGCGTCGAACGTCAGCATGATCGGGTGCGGGCTGGTGCGCTTCCAGAAGAGATAGAGGCTGCGGCGATAGATGCTATCGTCGATGTCGGGCACGTACCGTGCGGTGTTGCTGTCGAGGAAGCCAAGCGCTTCCCACAGCCCTTCTGGCTGGTACGGCTTGAATCCGCGTCCGCCGAGTTCCTCACGCAGAAGGCCGCTCGCGTGGAGCGCCGTATCGCGAAGCACCTCGGCTTCCAGACGGAATCGAGGCCCGCGTGAGATCATCCGGTTCTCGGGATCGCGGTCGCGCTTGGCGTTGGAAACCACCGATCGTTGGCGGAACGCGGCGCTGTTCACGATCATCCGGTGCATCGCCTTCTGGCTCCAACCCGTTTCGGCGAACCGCACGGCCAGGTAATCGAGCAGTTCGATGTTGCTCGGCCAGTCGCCCTGCGCACCGAAGTCCTCGGCGGTCTTCACGATGCCGTGGCCGAAGAACGCCTGCCAATAGCGATTGACGGTCACGCGGGCGAACAGCGGATGGTCGGGCCGGGCGAGCCAACGCGCCAGGCCAAGTCGGTTCTTCGGCGCATCTTTGGGCGTCTCGCCCAGGATCGTCGGTACGCGCCGATAGGCGGGCACGGTCGGCAAGTTGTACTCGCCGCGGCGCAGGATGAAGGCGGGGCGCGGAACCGGCAGTTCTTCGGCGACCAGCGTAAAGGGAATCATCGAGTCCAGCTGGTCCAGATCAGCCTTCGCCTTTCGATAGGCGATGGTCGCGCTGGTCTCGGGCCCGCTGGTTAGATACAGATCGCGCAGGCCGGCTTCGGCGCGCTTGGGATCACGGGCCTTGAGCGCCACCAGCCGAGCGGCCTGATCCGACACGGCGTCGCCCACGTCGTACACGAGGCCGTCGCCGCCGCCACCATTCGAGATCTTGACGACCAGCGTGTTCGTGCCTTGTTCAAGCGTCACCCGCACGTTGTCCACAGGAGTCTGCACGCCGCGCAAGACCTTGTTGTCGTGGACGAGCTTTCCGTTCAGCCACACCCGGATACCGTCGTCGCTGCCGAAGCGGAAATCGACATCCCTTCGGGCGTCCGATGTCACCGTGGTGCGGGCATAGCCCGCCGAGTTCTCTTTGCCCGCAACCGTGACGAACTGTCCGCGACGGATGGCGAGCGGGCGCCACTTGCCGGGATCTTCCACGCCGCCGGGCTCGGGTCCGAACTCCGTCGTATGGGCGAGATCGAAGTTGGCTGCCGTGTACGGGCCGGAGACTTCCCAGTTGCCGACGTTCGGAACGAACACCTTCTTGGCCTCGGCCCATGCAGACACTTCATCGAGGCTCAGCGAAGCCCGCGCGTTGGCCATTGCCGACTCGTATCGCTCGGCGATCTCTTGCTGCGCGTGGCTGCGCGCCCGCATGACCGGAGCCGGCGTCAGCAGATTGCCGTCGAGCGGAGCGTCGGCGGTGGAGTTGAAATAGGCGTACAGGCTGAAGTAGTCACGCTGCGAGATCGGGTCGTACTTGTGGTCGTGGCATCGCGCGCACCCTACGGTGAGCCCCAAGAACACGGTGCTGAACGTGTCAACTCGATCGAAGGTGTTCTTGGCGAGGAACTCGGCCTCGATCGCCCCGCCTTCGGCCGTCGTCGGGTTCATCCGAATGTAGCCGGTGGCGATTCGCTGGTCGATCGTCGGCTTGGGAAGCAGGTCGCCGGCCAGTTGCCAGGTCGTGAACTGGTCGAACGGCAGATCCTCGTTGAACGCCCGAACGACCCAATCGCGGTACGGATAGATCGACCGCTCGTTGTCGAGGTGCAAGCCGTGGGTGTCGCCGTAGCGCACCGCATCCAGCCATGCCCGAGCTTGATGCTCACCATAGCGGGGGCTGGCGAGCAGCCGCTCGACCTCCTTCTCGTAAGCCTTGGGGTCCTTTGAGGCGACGAATGCCCGAATCTCCTCTGGCATGGGTTGAAGTCCAGTGAGGGCGAGCGACACCCGCCGAAGCAGGGTTGCGCGGTCGGCTTCGGGTTCGGGAGCCATTCCAACCGCCTCAAGCCGAGACAGGACGAAGACATCGATCCCGGTACGCACCCAGTCCTTCTGCTTGACTGCCGGAAAGGCTGGTTTCTTAGGTGCGACAAAGGACCAGTGAGGCTCGTATTTCGCGCCTTGTTGAATCCAGTTCTTGAGAATCTCGACTTGCTCGGGCGTGAGTGGCTTCATGCCCGAATGGGGAGGAGGCATCTTCATCTCCTCGACCGTCGTGGTGATCCGACCCATGATCATCGACTTCGTCACGTCGCCGGGGGTAATGGCGCGATAGCCGCCGCGGTCGCGAGTCGCATCCTTCGGATCGTTCAGCCGCAGGTTGCCCTTAGCTTCCTTCGCGTCAAACCCGTGACACTTGAAACAGCTCTCACTCAGGATCGGGCGGACGTCGCGATTGAAGCTAACCGTCTTAACCACCGCAGGTTTGGGCGTCGACACCGCCACCGTACCACTCGCCGTCACAAAGACGACTGCCCCACCGAGAATCCACCAGCGCCGCATCACGTTCCTTGCATGTTAGCGCAAGATGAGCGGAACCGAGAGTCCTTGCCCCATCATTTAGCCAAGTTTCAGTCATCGCTGAAACTTCGAACCTGGCAGGTACAATGCCGCGTAGAACGAGCTATGCCCATCTCTCCCGAACGGATCGTCGGCGCCGACCTGATGGACATCCACGATAAGGTGGTTGCCGGAACTCGCCTGTCTTTTGAAGACGGACTTCGCCTCTTGAAATCGCC
>JANJUB010000074.1 GCA_024710805.1 Fimbriimonadaceae bacterium
CGGAAGTGCACCTGAGTGTCGATCACCCCGGGAAAGATGTGGAGTCCGGTCGCGTCGAGGGTCTCGCTCGCCGATTCGATCACCTCGCCGACCGCGACGATGCGGCCGTCGCGAATCCCGAAATCCCCCCGCGCGACTCCATCCGGAGTCACGATATGACCACCGCGAATCAAGAGATCCAGCACGCGGCAAGTCTACTGATTTCGGAGATTGCTTGGCGTGTTGGTCGGAGGGCAAATCTCCGGTCTACTCTCTCCTCACTTGGTGAGGAGAGAGTAGACGAGTGCTGAGAGCCGGGGTGAGGAGTTCCTCTGGGCGGCTGAGGGCCTGTGGGGCAAGACTACATTCCTTGAGCCAAGAACGCTAGGAACCGTTCCTCGCTTTGTTCTAGGCCCTGGTGAATCTTCACCACGGTACCGTCGGGCTTCATCAGCACGTAGGTCGGGTTCAGAGTCACTCCGGTGATCTCCTTCTGCAGCTTCTGTCGCTCCTTGTCGATCGGCCGGTCGGTGTAGAGCTCCACCATCACGTACTTGTCGAACTCCTTGAGCACCGGTTCGCGGGTGAACATGTTGCGCTCCATCCAGCGGCAGTTCGAGCAGTTGACGCCGGTGAAGTTGATGAACAGCGGTTTGCCCGTCGCGGCTGCTTCTTTGAGGCCGACCTCATAATCGTCGATCCACTTGATTCCACCGTGGGCGGTGGTTGCTCCCGTCGACCGTCCCGGATAGGGATCGGGCGGTGCGAAGGATTCGAACAGTCCGAGCGACCGGCCCTGGATTCCCGCCAAGCAAAGCACCGCCGCGGCAACGGTGGCCAGGCCAAATCCGCGTCGAACCCAACCGATCTTCGCCTCGCCTTGGTGCGGGAACAGCAGCCAACCAAACATGTACAGGCCGCCGATGAAGAGGATGGTCGCCCAAAGCGACAGGAACACCCCACGGGTGATGAGGCCGAGATTGAAGGCGAGATCCGCGCTGGAAAGAAACTTGACCGCGGCGACCAACTCCAGGAAGCCCATGAATGCCTTGACCACCGAGAGCCAGCCGCCCGACTTGGGCATTTTCGCCAGGTACTGCGGGAACAGCGCCAGCAGGAAGAAGGGAATGGCGAATGCGCTGGAGAACGCCATCATGCCGAAGGTCGGATAGAGCAGGTCTCCGCCCGCGGCGGCGGCGAGGAGCGTGCCCACGAACGGCACGGTGCAGGTAAACGTCGTGAGCGAGAACGTCAGCCCCATCAGCAGCGGTCCCCAAATTCCGCCCTTCATTGCGCCCTGGTTCGCCTTGTTGACGAGACCGGAGGGCAGGGTGAGTTCAAACAGTCCGAAAAGATTGAGCGCTAGGAACACGAAGAGCGCGAAAACGAAGAGGTTCACCCAGCCGTTCGTGGCGAGGTCTTGCACGCCCGTGCTACCGAACGCCAACGTGACGATCAAGCCGAGCATCGTGAAGGTCGCGATGATGCCGAAGCAGTAGAGCAGCGCATCGCGGTAGTTGACCTTCTTGCCCTCCTGGGTGCTCTTCGAGAAAAAGCTCACCGTGACCGGGATCATAGGGAAAACGCACGGCGTGATCAGCGCGGCGAGCCCAGCAAGGAACGCGAGCAGGACGTAGCTCCAGAGGCCACCCTCACGAGCCGTCTGAATCGCGGCCTGCGTTTCATCGACGGCGCCGCCGGCGGGAGGAGCGGTTGTCTCAGACTCGGTCGGGGCAATGTAGCCTGCCGGTTGCTCGGGCACCGAGGTGATCGGAGACGCGAACTCGGCTCGCTGCTCGCCCTCGGCGACTTCGAAGTCGACAACGATTTCCGGATAGGCCGGGGCGAGACAGGTGGTTGCGTCGCAGGCCTGGTTGGAAGCGATGACCGTGACCTTCTGCTTCCCTGTGGTGCCTTCGGCGATCCTCACGGGGAGTGCGAAAGCAACTTCACCTGCGTGGGTGCCTCGCACAACGCCGACCAAGTCGGGCTTCATCGCCGGTTTGGGTTCGATGGGGTCGCCGACGACCTCGAGGGGGCCGCCGCTGACCTCGAAGCTGGTGGGCAAACCGCCTTCGGGTTGCTTGAGCGAGTAGATGTAGTAGGTCTCTTGGATCTTGGCCGTGAGAACCAACTGCGCGTGCTCACCGGGCCTTGCATCCGCGGGTCGCAACTCGCCTTTCCAAGTGACGACATCCTGCGCAGCCACGAACACGGACAGCAGCATAAAGATGCCGAGCAACCACAAACGGAAACGACTTGCCATAAACCCTACAATCCTACGCCCAAACGGCCTCAGAATGTCGCCGGGGCCCAACGGCGGCTCAGTCTCGCTTTAGCCCTATCCAACATTCCACCTCCCACATCCATGGCCCCGCAGGTAGGATCATCTGCGATGCTCGCCGCCACGATCGCTCTCACATTGCAGACCCCGGCCCTTATTCCTGCTCCCGTCCATATCCGGTCGGGAGACGGCGCGTTCACCCTCACCGCGAGCACGAAGCTCTTGCTCTCGGGAGATGCGGGCGGGGCCGCTAAGTTGCTGCGTGGGTATTTGGCTCCTTCCACCGGGCTCAGACTGCCGACCACGCGAGAGACCGGCAACGACACGATCGAACTCCGCACCGATGCCTCCCTGGGCAGAAAGCTCGGGCGAGAGAGCTACCGATTGAAGGTCGAGGGTAACCGCGTCGTAATCACCGGTGGCTCTTCGGCGGGTCTGTTCTACGGAGTGCAGACATTCCGCCAGCTGTTGCCCACGGAGACGCTGAGCACGAGCCGTTCAAGCGCAACGTCGTGGTCGGTTCCCGCGGTCGAGATCGAGGACTACCCTCGCTTCCAATGGCGCGGCGCGCACCTGGACGTTGCTCGCCACTTCATGCCCAAGGCGTTTGTGCTCAAGTTCATCGACCTGCTCGCCTTCCACAAGCTGAACACGTTCCATTGGCACCTCACCGACGACCAGGGCTGGCGGATCGAGATCAAGAAGTATCCGAAGCTCACTGAAGTCGGTGCCTGGCGCAAGGACACGATGCTCGTTTACGGTAACCCGGGCAAGTACAGCGGCGAGCCTCACGGCGGTTTCTACACCCAAGACGATGTCCGCGAGATCGTGAAGTACGCCCAGGAGCGCCACATCACCGTGGTGCCTGAGATCGAAATGCCCGGCCACGCGCAGGCCGCCATCGCCGCCTATCCAGAACTCGGCAACACCGGGGAGAAGCTTGAGGTTGCCACGACGTGGGGTGTCATCGAGAACGTGTTCAACGTGAAGGACTCCACGATCGACTTTCTCAAGGACGTTATCGACGAGGTGATCGACCTCTTCCCCAGCCAGTTCATCCACATCGGCGGCGATGAGTGCCCGAAGACGCAATGGAAGCAAAGCGCCTACGCTCAGGAGAAGATGGGGCGACTTGGCCTGAAGGACGAGCACGAACTTCAGAGCTGGTTCATCAAGCAGATGGATGCCCATATTGCGAGCAAGGGTCGACGGATGATCGGCTGGTCCGAGATTCTCGAAGGCGGCCTTGCCCCGGGAGCCGCGCTCATGGTGTGGCTCGGCAATGATGGCGCGGAGACCGCAGTGAAGAGTGGCCACGACGTGGTCATGGCCCAGACCTCGCACACCTACTTCGACTACTACCAGAGTCAGGATCGCACGAAGGAGCCGCACGCGATCGGCGGATTCCTGCCGCTTTCGAAGGTGTACGAGTACGAGCCCATCCTGCCTTCGTTCACCCCCGAGCAAACCAAGCACGTGCTCGGTGCGCAGTTCCAGCTGTGGACAGAGTACATCCGCGACCCGCGGCACCTGGAGTACATGGCCTTCCCCCGCGGATGCGCCCTCAGCGAAGTGGCATGGTCGCCGAAGGAGGCTCGGAACTTCAACGCCTTTCGCCAGCGGTTGGAGACTCACACCGCCCGGCTGACGGCATTGGATGTGAACTTCCGCAAGTTGGACTGAGGGAGTCGCTCGGCAGGACAAACTGCGGCATGAAATGGGCCCGGCTTGGCACGGCGGGAGCCCTCGTCGCTAGGTAACTCGAAACCTGGCCCAAACACGTTCTGGTGGGCCCGGCCGAGCAACTGGAGCCTCCCTCCATGCAACTCCGTCCCCGTCCATGACGTCATTAACGTTGACAGCAATCCACGCAAAGTTGCGAGCGAAGCCGTCAAATGTCAGAATAGAGACCGTCCATGGCCGCAACCCTTCCCGCGCCCCCGCAAGCGCCTGAGCGCAACTTTCCGGATTACCGACGCGAACTCCGCAAGGCCCTCCCCAAAGAGGTTTTTGAACCCGATTTGAAGAGTCTCTGGTGGTTTGCGCCCCACGCGCTGATCATCGCGGCGAGCCTGTATGTCCTCACGGCGCACTTCCATTACGGCTATGCCTGGTTGCTCAGCCTCGTCATCGGCCACTCGTTCGGTTGCCTCGGATTCCTCGCCCACGACATCTGCCACGGCGGCTCGGTGAAGAACCGTCCGCTCCGACACTTGCTGGCGGGCATCGGCTTCTCGGCGTTCTGGATCGGGCCGTATCTTTGGAGCCGTTGGCACAACTCGGATCACCACAACAACACCCAAATCGAGGGCATCGACCCCGATCACTTGTTCACGATCGAGGATTACAAGCACAACCCGGTGCTGAGAGGGCTCTACCGCCTGTCGCCCTTCGCCCGGAACCTCATCATCTTCAGCTCTTTCAGCTATCGCATGTCCCAGCAGACGATCCGCATGGTTATCGTCTACCTGCGAAGCCCCAAGAGCACGCCTCGAGACAAGGTGGTCATCCTCTTCCAACTCATTGCGCCGGCGGCGTTCTGGATCGGATTGACCCTCGCGCTGGGCAGTCAGGTGTTCTGGTGGGGCTACTTCTTCCCGCTCTTGGTCGCCAATGCCGTCGCCATCAGCTACATCGCCACGAATCACTTTCTGAATCCGCTCGCCGATGAGCGCGATGTCCTGGCAACTTCGCTCTCCGTGACCTTGCCGCGCGGGCTGAAGTGGCTCGATCCCTGGCACCAGTACTTCGGCGCGCACGTTGCCCACCATCTGTTTCCGGGGATGTCCCCCCGCTACGCGCGCATGGTCGAGCGGAAGGCCGAAGAACTCTGGCCGGATCGGTATCACAGCATGACGATCACGACCGCGCTCAAGAAGCTGTGGCAGACGCCTTGGATTTACGAGGACCACACCACGCTACTGGACCCGGTTCGCGACGAGCGGCACAAGACGCTCGGCCACGGCATGCCGAAGGACTAGCGCACGCCTCTCACGTTGGCGGCGGAAGGCGGAATCACGCCCGACAGTTCGCGGTGGATTGCGACGGCGTACTTCTTCAGCGGCACCCCGACGTCGCCGCCGAGATGGAAGGAGATGCCGCCTTGACGCCAGCCCAACCCGTTGCTTTCATAGAAGTTCAGATCGCCTTCCGTCACAGTGCCGCAGCTTGAATACTGGTCTTGGCCAGCAAACCGCAAGAGAATCTTGCCTTCCTGACACTCGAAGGCGTAGCCTCCCCAGTCCTTGCCGTAAGCGGCGGCCCGGAGCGTCGCCCGACCCTTCATCGCGAGCACGGGCGACTTGAGATGGGTTCGCGACGATACCCACTCTGCGGCCTTTTCGGCATCGCCGGTCGAGAAGCGGGCGATTTCGGGGGCGGTGGTGAAGGCGGGGCCTACGACCGGTACGGGCTCAGGTCGCTGACTGGCGAAGAAAATCGCCGCCGCTGCAAAGGCCGCGGCTCCGGCGAGAACGAACGGTCGACGAATGGCGGGCCGCGGAGCGGGAAGCAGATCGAAGACGGGCACCGGTTCGGCCATCACGCTCTTACGGAGAACCTGCACGTATTCCTGATAAGCCAGGTAGTCGCGGCGGAGCTGCTCATCGTCACGCAGCGCGGCGGTCAGTGCCTGCTGCTGATCGATCGGCATCGTTCCGTCTTCGTACGCTTTCCAGTCGGGTCGCTGGCTCATCGTCGTTCCTTCAACATGATCGCACGGATCATTGCGCGGCCGCGGGAGAGTCTCGATCGTACCGTTCCGATCGGGATTTCGAGAATCTTAGCCGCTTCCTCGTAACTCATCTGTTCAACATCGCAGAGCATGACGGTCATTCGGAACTCCAGCGGAATCGAATCCAAGGCATTGAGGACGCGGTCGGCGTGGTCCCGCCAAACGACTTCATCCCAAAACCCCTCGTCGACCGCCGAATCCTCTTGAAGCTCGGCCATCTCCATTCGCTGATTGGATCGCACCCGCATCAGGTTCTCGTTGCGGAGAATGCGGATGAGCCAACTTCGAAGATGTTGGCCGTCGAATCGTGCCCATGCGCCGAACGCGCGCATCAACGTCGTCTGCACCAGGTCCTCGGCTTCTTCGGGGCTCCGGACCATTCGGCGGGCAACGCGATACAGCACGGCGATTTCGCCGCGGATGGCTTGCTCAAACTCCGTCCGCCGATTAGCCCGCATGATGACGGGTGCATTATAGGCCGCGCTGCTCAGGGTCTTCACGCCTATTCCCCTCACAATGCGGGGTTTGAGGCAGAGTTCCCACGTGTTGGCGGTAATGCGTCAGGACAGACAAGCCTTCGCCAGTTCTGCGGATCATGATGAAATGTGGTCTTGGTGTCCTCGCGCCCGATTCGGTACGCCTATGCAGGCTTCGGTCTGGCATGCGTCGGTGCGGGGACGGTCGGAATCGTCGTTCCGGGATGGCCGACCACCATCTTCTTCATCCTTGCGCTGTGGGCGTTCAAGCGCAGCAGTCCTCGGCTCGAGTCCTGGCTTCTGAACCACCGCGTCATCGGCTCGACCTTGCGGGAATGGGATGAGCATCAGGTGGTTCGACCGCGGACCAAGGTGATCGCGATCACCACGCTCTGGCTGATGATTGCCGTGTCGCTCTTCCTCCTCAGTTCGAGCTGGGTCAAGGTCTTGCTGGTTGTGATCGCGATCGCGGTGACGGTCTATCTGATCACCCGAAAATCTAGCCGCGACGCCTGACCGGTCAGCATCCGCTCAACGCGGATTCCAACACTTCGGCCGTGTGCATCACTCGAATCGACGACTTCGCCGAACGGCTGGCTTGGGCGAGCCAGGCATGGCACCCTGGATTCCCCATCGCCACAATCTCCGCCCCGGTGGACTCGATGGTCGCCCACTTCGCATCCCTCAGCGCTCGCGCCATGGTGGGCTGAGTAAAACTGTAGATCCCCGCGCTGCCGCAGCAGCGATCGGAGTTGGCCAGCGGAATGAACTCGATACCGGGGATGGCTTCTAGCAGATCGCGAGGCTGGCTCCGGATACGCTGGCCGTGCGCAAGATGGCAGGCATCGTGGTAGGTCACCCGCTTGCGGTAAGGCGCAGCCGCCTCGAGCAGCGGGATCAGCCCGTACTCCAGGTAGACCTCGGTGATGTCGAGCACGTTCGGCACGCCGCACTCCTTCAGCCAGCCGCCACAACCCGCCGAGTTCACGACGATCAGCCGTCCTTCTGCCTTCTTGGCGACCTGATCCGCCGAGGTATGCCCGTCGTCGAGCCAGCCCTGGTGGGCGTGAAGTGAGCCGCAGCAACCCAAATCGATGGAGTCGTCCACCTCGATGCCCAGCCGCCTCAGGGTTCGCCGGGTTGCATCGTGCACGTTGGGG
>JANJUB010000045.1 GCA_024710805.1 Fimbriimonadaceae bacterium
GAGATAGAACCGCGCCACGTGCGGGGGTAGCGCCGCGCCACCGGAAACGAAGTAGCGCATTTTGCCACCGACCCGGGCGCGGATCTTCTCACCAACGATCTTGTCGAGAATCCCGGCCAACGGAGCGAACTTGCCGTCCGCACGCTTGGCCCCTTGGTCGAGAGCCATGAAGAACAGCTTCTGGCGCAGAGCGGGTTGCTTCTTTGCGCCATCGACGATCTTGTCCATGGTCGCCTCAAGGAACCTCGGCACGCAGAGCATGACCGTCGGCTGCACGGTCATCAGATCGCTCGCGAGCGTCGCGAGGCTCTTGGAGAACGCGACGGTCGCACCCATATAGATCGGCAGCGCCTGCCCGGCTACGCGCTCGAACACGTGAGACATCGGCAAGAACGTGAGGAATGTGTCTTCGTGGTTTAAAGGATAGTTATCCTGCGCAAACTTGCACACATGTAGGATCGCGCGGGAGCTGAGCATCGCGCCTTTGGGGTTGCCTGTGGTACCGCTCGTGTAGATAAACGTGCTGACGTCATTCAGCTGCGCTGCGTCGACTTCACGTTCCCAATCGCCCATCGGCATATCGGTCGTCTTGGCCGCGTCCATGATCTCGGGGAGAAGCCGCTTGCGGCCGTCAAACTCGGCGACCTTGGCCTGCTGCTCGGGGGTGCTGGAGATGACCGCCGCGCATTCGGCGTCGCGCACGATGTAGATCGTCTGGTCGGCGGGCAGGGTCGGGTAAATCGGTACGAGCACCACGCCGAGGCAGCGGCTCGCCCAGTCGACGATGCTCCACTCGTAGCAGTTCTCGCTCTGAAGGGCGAGGTGGTCGCCTCGCTGGAGGCCCCACTCCTTGAGCACGGCGGAGACTCGGCGAACGAGGTCCTCGAGCTCGCGATAGGTGATTGAGCGGAATTCCTTGCCCTCAGGGACCAACATGGCCGTCTTGTCTGGCCACGTGCGGCAGCTATGGCGCAACGAGTGGGCGAGCGACTTCAGTTCCATGATTCCGGGAAGTATAGCTTGCGCCCCCTCTCCGCGAGTGATCGTCTCGCGGGGAGGGGGTTGGGGGTGGGGTATCCGTCATCCCGCGATGACGATCTTCGAGAAGTCGGCGACTTCCTTCAGCCGATCGCCCACCAAGCGCAGGAGCGCAAGTCGAGCGTCGCGCACCCGTGCATCGTCAACCATCACCATCGTCGCGTCGAAGAACGCGTTGATCGGCGCGACGAGCGCGGGCAGGTTGTCCTTCGTCGCGCCCTCGGCAGCAGCGAGCAGAGCGGAGCTTTCGGCGGAATCCAAGGCCGAAGCGTCGAGAGCCACCGGCGCGATGCCCTTCTTCTCGGCGGCGCTGGTGATGTTCAACGGCCGGATCGCGGCCTGCAGGAAAGGTACATCTGCGGCGAGAGGGCGCAGCATCTCCAACCGAGACGCAACGCGGTGAGGAGCGAACACCAGTCGCGCATCGGCGGCGAAGATCGCATCCAGCCAATCGGCGGGGACGTCCTCGAAGAGCGTCGCGTACCGCTGGCGGAACACCTCTTCGGCGTTCGCCATCGCGGCTTCTCGGTCCAGTTCGATCATGTAGGCACCGATCGCTTTGCCGAGCCAATCATCGAGCTGCAGATCGGCCTCCGGCCAACGGAGCGCGATCTCGAGCACGATCCCCGCCGCGCGGCGCAGGCCATAGGGGTCGCTCGACCCGCTTGGGACCATGCCCAGGCCCAGATAACCGGCGAGCTTGTCGAGCTGGTCGGCGAGGGTCAACCGCAGGCCGATTCGGGCACCGGCGGTGGTGGTGTTTGGGTTCAGATCAGCGCTGTAATGGGTCGCGATGGCGTGACACACGTCGGCGTGGCGACCTTCACGCGCCGCATAGAGTCCGCCGACCACGCCCTGAAGCTCGTCGAGTTCGCTGACCAAGCCGCTGCTGAGGTCGGCCTTTGCATACTTGCCCGCTTCCTCCGAATGGGCGAGTTCCAGGGGATCGGCCCCCTCCGCCAAGGCGCGAGCTAGGAATGCAAGCCGGTCGGCGCGCTCGCGCACCGTGCCGAGCTTGGCTTGGAACACGATGCCTTCCGTGCGCTTGAGGAACACGTCTAGGTCGTACTTGCGGTCCTCTTCAAAGAAGAAGTCGGCGTCCGCGAACCGGCAGTTGAGCACCCATGCGTTGCCCTTGGCCACAGTGTGGGTTTCGCCGCCATTGCGGATCGATACAAACTGGTTCGTCAGTTCGGTGGAGCCTGCTGCCTGCACCGGGAAGAACCGCTCGTGCTTGGCCATGACCGTCGTGAGCACCGGTTCAGGCAATCGGAGGAAACGCGGATCGAACTCGCCGAGCACCGCGGTCGGCCATTCGGTGAGGTAGGCGTTCTCGATGATGAGGTCGTCGGACAGGCGCGCCCGCCCGCCGCTGACGGCTTCCGCCTGCTCGCTGATCCGTCCGATACGCACCGTTGGATCGGGCTCGACTTCGCGGCTTCGCAACTCGTCGATGAGTTGATCGAACGAGGTCACCGTAAAGGGCTCGGGGTGGTTGAAGCGATGCCCCCGCGATAGGTTGCCACTCTGCACGGCGTCGAGCGTAAAGGGTGCGACTTCGCCGCCGACGAGCGCGACGACCCACCGGATCGGGCGGGCGAAACGAGTGCGATGGTGCGCCCAGCGCATGGTTTTCGCGAAGCTGAGTCCGCGGATCGTCGCCGGAGCGACTTCGGCCACGACTTCGAGAGCCGATCGCCCGACAACGTCCTTCTTCACCCACACGTAGTCGCCTTCGGTGAACGCGGCGGAGGGATCGACGCCTTGGCCGCGGCAGAAGCCTTCGAGGGCTTTGCTTGGCGCGCCATCGGGGCCGTAGGCGGCCTGGGCGGCGGGACCGCGGACGGTCTTCACCTCGTCGGGCTGGCGGTCGGCGATCTTGGCCCCGACGATCAGCCGCCGGGGCGTGGCATAGGTTCGAAGTCCCGTGGGTTCGAGCTTGGCCTCGGTCAGCGCGACGTGCAGGGCGGACGCCCAGTCATCCAGCGCCTTCCCAATGAACGAAGCGGGTAGCTCTTCGCAACCAAGTTCAAGAACGAGTTCAGGCATGAGCTTAGAGTCTACCGTTCGCCCCAAATGCACCATGATCCCACCCACATCTGTCGTAGACTCTCTTCCGTGGGTGCCTACTACATCACCACCGACCTGGACTTGCGAGCCCGCTTTGAGCCGTCCGCACTGGACGAAGCTCTTAGACACGCCGGGCTGTTTGGTGGCATTTGTCAGCGGGATGGCTACTGGCAAGCAGGTTACTCCTGCGCGCCCTGCGTGGACGCCCCAGCTTCGGCGCTGAGGCATCTCCTCGATATCGTCGAGTCACTCGACCCTGAGGCTCGTGACCAGTGGGACCGATGCTTTTCGCGGCGGTTCGACATGGGATTCCAGTCCTTTGAAGAACGGTTCGCCTCGCGTTGGCAGATCAATGATCGGCTGATGCGCCGACTGGCGGCCGTGAACGCCGAGCTTGTGGTGACGATCTATCGGGCCGAGCAATCCCGTGAGGCCACCTAGCCCCCGTGGAAACCCATAATAAGCCATGCTGGAATGGATTGCCTTGGGCGTCATGAGCGAAGCACGGCTGGAGTCGAATCGCTGGGAAATCGAGCCGAAAGGCGGCATCGCGACATCGCTCGAGCGCCTGACCCGCGGAGCCGCCCACAGCGACCATCTGGAGATGGGCGGACGCGCCGTCAACGCGATCGTAAAGTGGTCGGTGTCGGCCGGTGGCGAAGTCACGCTAGAGCGCATCGTGCGGTGGCCGATGTTGCGCGAGAAGAAGGACGACACGCATGCCGCGTTGTCGGTGCCGATCAAGTCTGAAGCCGACCCCAAGCTCCTCATCGATGGCAAGCCCTACGCCCCCATACGAGCAACGCAGTTCCGTATCCAGGGAATGCTGCAGTGGACTGAGGAGAACGCAACTCTGCGCATCCGGCGAACCGTGTTCCCGAGCACCAGCTTGCCGTGCCTCTTGGAGCGGTGGGAGGTCACGAACCGCTCGCAGCGACCGATCGCCCTCGATACGCCTGAGCCCGTCTCAGAAGAACTGCTGCCGATCGAACGCTTCGCCTGGGCCGCGCATCGGGTGCGCCGCGAGTGGCTCGGCGGACGGGCGAGGATTCTCGCGCCCGGCGAGACCGCGGTCCTCGGGCTTGCGTTCTCGGCCCGCGAGGACGGCCAGCCGGCGAATCATCCCGACCTCGACGCCGAGTGGGCCGCGAGGCAAGCCTACATCACTAAACTCACCAACGACCTCGTGCTGCAGACCGGCGACCCCGTCGTCGATCGGCTTTTCGCGTTCTCCAAGCTCCGCGCTGCTGAGAACGTGCTCGCGACGCGCGGAGGATTGATGCACGCGCCAGGCGGTTTCAACCGTTACCTCGCCGCGCTGTGGTGCAACGATCAGAACGAATACGTGAGTCCGTTCTTCCCCTTCCTCGGCGATGAGGGCGGCAACGAATCCGCGCGCAATGCCTACGCATGGTTCGCGAAGTACATGAACCCCGAGTTCAAGCACATCCCGAGCTCGATCGTCGCGGAGGGCCGCGGTGTGTGGCAAGGCGCCGGTGACCGAGGCGATGCAGCGATGACGGCCTACGGCGCCGCGCGGTGGGCGTTGGCAATAGGCGACGCAGGGTTGGCTCGCGAGGTGTGGCCGTTCATCGAGTGGTGCCTGGAGTATTGCGAGCGGCAGAAGACCTCAGAGGGAGTGATCGCCTCGAACAGCGACGAGCTCGAGGGGCGATTCTCGTCGGGCAAGACCAACCTCGCGACGTCGTGTCTCACCTACGATGCGCTTATCTCGGCCGCGTACCTTGCCGAGTCGCTGGGTGAACCTGCCGCGAAGGCGCGCAACTACCGCGCTAGGGCAACCGAGCTCCGCGCGGCGATCGGTCGCGTGTTCGGGGCCCGGGTGGCGGGCTTTGAGACCTACCGCTACCACGAGGGGCTGGAGAAGCTACGCTCATGGATCTGCATCCCGCTGGTGATGGGCATCCACGACCGAGCGAAGGGCACCATCGAAGCGCTGTTCTCGCCCGACCTGTGGACCACCGATGGCCTTCTAACCGAAGTCGGCTCCAAGACCTATTGGGATCGGTCGACGCTGTACGCACTGCGCGGGGTGTTCAACGCCGGCGAAGCCGACCGAGCCGCCGAGTACCTGCGACGATACGCCGAGCGGCGTCTGCTCGGCGACCACGTGCCCTACTGCCAAGAGGCGTACCCGGAGCAGAATCAGAGCCACCTGTCCGCAGAGTCGGGCTTGTTCTGCCGGATTCTCACCGAGGGCGCCTGCGGAATCCGCCCGATCGGATTCGACCGCTTTGAAGCCACCCCGCAGATTCCGAAGCAGTGGCGTCAGCTAAAACTCGACCGGATCCATGCGTTTGGCCGGGTGTGGGATTACCTGGCGGTCCGCAAAGGCAAAGGGATTGAGCTGACGATCAAGGATGCCTCTGGCCTCGTGGTGTACCGGGAGACCAAGCCGGTGGGCGAACCGCATCGGGTTCGGTTTCCCTAAGCAGCCAACCTCTTCGTGTGATGCGCCGGTCGAGCGGCGCCCTCTCAGTCAGCTCCTACGGCGATTCGACGTCCAGCGCCCCGCGCCTCTCAAGGAACTCTGCGAACTCGACCTCGGTGAGCTCCGCACCGATCGCGGCCTCCGCCTCAAAACTCTCACCGAGTGCCTCACGGGCAATCTCAAGGGCTTCATCGTACTCGTCGACGGTCCAGGGAATCATCCACATCGAGAATCGACTCCGTAGCCTGCCCATGAGTCCGGAAACCGCCGCGGCCTGTCGATGCAATCCTTGGTTGACCAAAGCGGGCAGCAATCGCATCAGGCTAGCTTGGGTAGCTCGCGGATTGTGCTCGCGGATGAAGGTGACGATGACCGTCTCGAGCATCGCCTGCGCGCGGGCATACTCCCTCTGGTGGCAAAGCAAAGAAGCCTCCGTAAGGTCGAGGTTGTTCTTCAGCAGTCCGGCCGGTTCAAAGCTCCGCGCCCGCTCGAGATACTCGTGAACCCGGGGCAAATCGCGATTGGCCAAGTGGACATTCGCCCCGTTGATTAAGTTCGCGATGTGGGTGCTCCGATCGTCCAAATCTGCGGATAGCTCGCAGGCTCGCTCCACCGCCACGATGGCCTCGGCCAAGCGAGGAATTCGGCACAGTGCAAGCGCGTAGTTGGACAGCAGCTTTGCCTCGATCAGCGGGGAGTCCATGTCCTTGGATAGCTCGAGGGCTCGCTGGAGGTCGCCTGCGGCATCTCGGTGGCGGCCTTGCTGCATCCGCAGGATGCCCGACACATTCCAGAGCCGGAGCTGCTCAAATGGAGGGCGCTGAGCCGACTTGGCCAGCAACCGCCGGGCAAGGGTCTCCCCTTCCGCGAAGCGTCCCTGGGAATACCAGTAGTCGTACAGTCCGTAGACGATTCGAAAAGGGACGTCGTCGCGAACGGGGCTTCGCAGATGTCGGTCGAGCAACTCGAGCAGCACCGGCAGGAGTCGATCGCACACCCGCACCCATTCGGCGAAGTCTCGAGAATCGGTGTATAGGCTCTCGACCTCGCCGATGGCGTAGTGGGTGACCCGATCCAGCGTAGTTGCCTCATCGGCGCTTCGCGAGAGCTCCGATCGGGCGAACTGTCGAATGGGCTCGAGCCATCGGTAGCCCTGATCGTCGCGCTGGATGAAGCAGGCCTCTTCGAGACGCGCAAGGATCTTCTCGGGCTGCCGTGAGGTGCAAAGCGGGATGGCCATTTCCCGGGTGAATCGGTCCGGATACACCGAAAGGCAGCGCAGAAGTCGTCGATCACCTGGGCGCAGCGATTCGTAACCCCAACTCACGACGGAGGCAAGGGTTCGCTCGGCGCCCTTGCGCGAGTCCGGCTTCAGTTCGAGCATCGACCGTCGGACGTGACGCTCAATGCTGGCCAGGGCACGATGAGGATACTGCGCCGCCGCGAGTTCGAGCGCCAGCGGGAATCCGTCGAGAAGCCGACAGATCGCGAGGATCGATCGAAGCTGCGCCGGGTTCGGCTCAAACTCGGGGTGGTGCAAGCTGATCCGGTCGAGCACCAACTTCACTGCTGGCGAGCGCGTGTCCGTCGCCGACAGGGGGCCCAACCGGAACACGGATTCGCCGGGAACCTTGAGCGGTCGGCGGGACGTGACGAGAAACGCGACGTTGGGGCACGTTTGGCCAACGCGCTCGATAACTTCCGCTGCCGCATCCAATACACCCTCGGCATTGTCGAGCAAGATCAGGGTCTCGCGATGCCGAAGCGTGTTTAGCAGGCGATCCATCGGCGCCGCCTCTCCCAGTCGCGAATCGGGCAGTACGCGCAAGAGTGCTTCGGCCAGGGCATCGCTGGTTGCCGAGCTGCCGCAGTCCACCCACCACACGCCATCGGGCTGACGTTCCAGCAGCTCATAGCCTACTTGGATGGCCGTTCGGGTCTTGCCGATGCCCCCCGGCCCGACGACGGTGACCAATCGTGAAAGATAGAAGCGCTCGACGATGCCGTCGACGTCATCATCCCGCCCCACAAAGGCGGTGAACTGACGGGGCAAGTTGTTTTTGAGGTGCGATGCCGAGGGCGGATCGGCCACCGGCGGCAACGAAGGATGGTCAAGTGCGGAAATCGGTTCCGGGGCGTCCGCCGATGCCAAGTGCCTCCATCGGGCTGCATCCAGGGGCTGCTCACCAGACAAGGTCACGGTCGCAAGGTCTGCGACAATCGCGCCTTCGGGAGCGCATCCCCGTAGCCGCTCCGCCCGAGAAAGCACACTCTGCGGCACGGTGTTCCGGTCCGGTTGCTCGTGGATCAGGATCACCAAACGCGCCGGGCATCCTTCTTCGGCTAGACGGGACTGGATCGCGATCGCGGCTTCGATCGTGGGGCAAACCGTCTCGAATAGCCCCAAAGCCGAGGTTTCGATCTGCATATCTTGCGCGGCAACGCCCCCCGACTCCCTGACTAAAGCGGCGATCCATGCCCCAAGTTCGTTGACTTGTCGAGCGGTAGACGGGCCATCAATCCTCGAACGCCGATCGAGGATCGGAATATCCAGGCTGAGCCAGCATACGATTCTCGACATTTATGTTGACCATTGTACGTAACCTTGCAGGAGCGCGCGCAAGGGCCGCTATAATGCGGCATGAAGTTTCCAGAGCATTGGACTCGCCGCGACGTTTTGAGAACTGCAGGAGCCGTTTCCGCTTCGGCACTGGTTCCCTCGGTGATGGCTTCGGCCACACCCAAGCAGGTGGGCGCGAACGAGAAGATCGTGATCGGCCTCATCGGCTGCGGCGGCATGGGTGCCTCGAACATGCGCAGCCTGATGGGCCACCCGGAAGTCGAGATCGCGGCCCTTTGCGATGTGGACACTCGCCGCATCCCCGGCGACTACAAGACGGTCGAAGACAAGTACAACCGCAAGCCCGAGATCTATCGCGACTACCGCAAGATGCTCGAGCGCAAGGACATCGACGCCGTCATCATCGGCACGCCCGACCACTGGCATGCGCTGAACCTCATCGACGCCTGCGACGCGGGCAAGGACAGCTACTGCGAGAAGCCGCTTTCGCACAACCTTGTGGAGTCGGTGAAGATGGCCGAGGCCGCCCGGCGCACCAAGCGCGTCGTTCAGTGCGGAACTTGGCAGCGATCGACGCGCGAGTTCACCGACGCGATCGCCTACGTTCGATCGGGCAAGCTCGGCAAAATCGTCCATTGCCGCGCGTGGATTGCCGACGGCACCCGCATCGGCAAGAAGCAGCCGAGCGCCGTGCCCAGCAGCTTCGACTACGACATGTGGATCGGCCCGGCCAAGATGGTTCCCTACCAGGACAACAAGGTCCACTGGAACTGGCGCTGGGTGATGAACACCGGCGGCGGTCTGACCACCGACTGGGGCGTCCACATGATGGATATCGCGTTGCTCGGTATGAGCGCCGACCAGAATCTCGTGATGCCGACCCAAGTCAGCGCCTTTGGTGGCAACTGGGCGATCAGCGATGACGATCGCGACGCACCCGACACCACCGAAGCCATCCTCCGATTCGAAGATCCCGACTTCGTGATGACGTGGTCTGTTCTACGTGACCACCCGGGCAAGCCGGGCCATTGCACCGAGTTCGTCAGTGCCGACGGCCGAACCGTTCGCGTCTGGCGCGGCGGATGGATGATTCTGGATGCCGACGGCAAGGAGATTCCGAAGGAGCAGGCCGACCCGGTTCCGACCGACCACTGGCGCAACTGGCTCGACTGCGTGAAGACTCGCCAGAAGCCGCGTGCCGATGTGTCCTCGGTCGCTCAGACGACGATCGTATGCCACCTGGTCAACTGCGCCCTCTACAGCGGCGAGACCGTACGCTGGGACAACAGGCGGCAAGACCTGATCGGCAACGCCGGTCGCGATACCCTCGCCTATCAGCGCCCCTACCGCGGCCCGTGGCGCTTGCCCTGAGCCTACTGAGAGTCGTAGCCGCGGGATGATACGTGCCCGCGGTCCACTTTCACAAAATCAAGACCTGCCCCTTACCAGCCGCGGACGGCCAGCAGTTCGCGCTCGGGCAGCGAGCTCACGTTGATGCCCACCATCGGTTCGCCGAGGTTCTTGCTGATCTCCGCGAGCTTCTTCGCGTCGTTGTAGAACAGCACCGATTCGACGATCGCCTTGGCGCGCTTCGCCGGGTCGCCGGACTTGAAGATTCCCGAACCAACGAACACGGTCTCGGCGCCGAGCTTCATCATAAGCGCGGCATCGGCCGGGGTGGCGATTCCTCCCGCGCTGAAGTTTGGCACGGGGAGTCGGCCCAATCGGTGGACTTCTTGGATCATCTCGAGCGGAGCCTGGTGCTCCTTGGCGAGGACATAGAGTTCGTCTTCGCGGGCGGAGTGGACCTGGCGGATCTCGGCCATGATCGTGCGCATGTGGCGCACGGCCTCGACGACGTCGCCGGTTCCCGCCTCACCCTTCGTGCGGATCATCGCCGCACCTTCGGCGCAACGCCGCAGGGCCTCGCCCAGGTTTCGCGCACCGCACACGAACGGCACCGTGAAAGCGTGCTTGTCGACGTGGTTGGCGTGGTCGGCGGGGGTCAGAACCTCGCTCTCGTCCACGAAGTCGATCTCGAGCGCCTGCAGGATTTCGGCCTCGACGAAGTGGCCGATTCGGCACTTCGCCATGACGGGGATCTGGACCGCTTCCTTGATGCCGAGGATCATCTCGGGGTCGCTCATGCGAGCAACGCCGCCATCGCGCCGGATGTCCGCAGGGACGCGCTCGAGCGCCATGACGGCGACCGCGCCAGCATCCTCGGCGATCCTCGCCTGCTCGGGATTGACGACGTCCATGATGACGCCGCCCTTCAGCATCTCGGCGAGACCTACCTTCTCGCGCCATGTGTTCTTGATGTTCTCGGTTGCCATCACTTCCTCAAAATTGAACCTAAAGGATACCTCTTCGGGGGCCCGAACCGGTCCCGAAGAGTCCTAGTGCCCATGAAGCGTTCTACGCATCGACCTGCGCTTCTGGCTCGGTCAAAGCTCTTCCGGGATCAAGCGATAGCCCACTCCGGTCTCGGTGCGAATGAAGCGCGGATAGCCGGCGTCCGATTCGATTTTGCTCCGGATTGCACCCATGTGGACCCTAAGCGTGTGCGTTGAGTCCTCGTAGGCCGGGCCCCATACTGCGCGCAAGAGTTGCCGGTGGGTGAGCACCTTCCCCGCGTGGCGGGCGAGTTCGGAAAGCAGCCGATACTCGATGGGGGTCAGTCGAATCTCCTCGCCATCGACGAAGACTTGGCGAGCCTCAAAGTCGATGCGGAGCCCGCTCGCCTCGTACGCGGCTTCGGTGTTGGGTATCACCCGCGCGGCGTGGCGGAGTGCCACGCGGATCCTTGCTAGGAGTTCCGCGATCGAGAAGGGCTTTGTTACGTAATCATCGGCACCGGCATCGAGAGCAAGCACCTTGTCCCGTTCCTTGCCTCGCGCGGTCAATACGATGACCGGTACCTGGCTCCATTCCCGTAGGTCACGCAGGACTTCCAATCCATCTTGGTCGGGAAGGCCCAAGTCGAGCAACACAAGGTGCGGGTTCTTGTGAGCAACAAGCCGTGTACCTTCGCCCCCCGACTCTGCTTCAAACCACTCGACCTCATCAGGCCCCATGCTCGCTCGAAGGAACCGTCGGATAGCAGCTTCATCTTCGATGATCACGATTCGCAGCGGTTCGCTCATGGCGTTGACTCCTCACCGGCTGGCAAGATCATCGTGAACATCGCTCCGCCCTCGGCGCGATTCGATGCGGTGATTGACCCTCCGTGCGCCTCGACGGCGGCTCGGCTGATTGCGAGACCGAGACCAAAGCCTCGGGTGTCGGCTCCCATGAATCTTTCGAAGACACGAGATTCAGACCCCGCCTCCAAGCCTGGACCGTCGTCGGACACGGTGATCGTTGCACGTCCCCTGCTACCGCGAAGCTCGATGTCGACCTGACATGCTCGACCTGCGTGGCGAGAGGCGTTCTCAAGGAGGTTGACGAAGACCTGCTCAAGCAACACGCCATCCACCCGGGCGAGCGGAGCGTCCGGGGTGACGCTCAGCCGAACGGGATGATCGAACATGGACGCAGTCCGCAAAATAGCATTGGCCAACAACTCATCGAGCGCATACCAGTCGAGGTCGAGGTCGATCTTGCCCTGAACCCGGGTCATATCGAGAAGATTTCGGATCAGCTGGGCCATGCGGACCGACTCCTCTTGGATCGTACCGGCGAGTTGGCGACTTTGCTCGGTGAGTTCCTTCTGCTGCAACAATGCTCCCGCCGAACCTTCGATGGATGCCAGCGGCGTACGGAGATCGTGGGAGACCGCGCTGAGGAGGTCGCCCCGCATCTGCTCGATCTCCGCTTGCATGGTGGCCTCGGCACGCGCCTTCGACTGCTGGCGAAGGCGGACGGTGAGCGAACTGATGAGGAGGCTGACGACGAGCATCACAAAGAAGGTGAACACGTACTCGACGTCGGAAACCGCGAACGTGCCGCTGGGATGGACGAACGCAAAGTCGAAGACCGCAACGCTGAGGAATGAAGCCAAGATCGCGGCGCGCGGAGTACATCGGCTTGCGACGTAGGTGACGCCGAGCAGATAAACCATTATCAGGTTCGCTAGGGCCAGGTAGGACACAAGCAATGCGTTCAGCGCTGTCGCCAAGCCGACGACCAGTACCGCCAAGCCGAAGCTCGGCGCGCCATCGATCGAATCGCCGTGGGCCTTCATCCCGTGCGAAGCTTAGCCGAGTTAGCGCAAGAAGTAGCGGACATTCGAAACAACGACATTGCGCCGCCGCCCCAGCGCCCGTTTCAACTGCTGGGCGATGTTCTCTTGGAGCAGTCGGTGATGCCATCGGGTGGCAACGGCTTCCGCTACGACGACGGTGATCGTGCGGTCGGGTTCTTCGTCCAGCATCTGGTCGATGTAGTCGAGAATCGGCTCGATCAGCGAGCGGTAGGGCGATTCGATGACGACAAGCGGAACATCGCCCGCGTAAGCCTCCCAATCTTCGAGCAACTGGGGCACGGTCTTGCGATCGAGCGTGACGTGCAACCCTCGCACGTCGGTGTGCAAAGAGGTAGCGTACTCGAGGGCGGTCAGAACCGAACGGTGCACCCGAGGCACGAGCAGAATCGCCGTGTTCTTGCGTTCCGTGCTGCTTACTTCAGCGGTGGGTGCCAGTTGAGTCGCGACGGCCCGGTATCGACGGTTGATCGCGTAGAGCCCAGCCGAAGCCATGCTGAGCAACACGAGTACGATCCAGGCTCCTTCGGCGAACTTGGTGACCAACACGACCACGGCGACCACCCCCGTGCAAGTGGCCCCGATGCCGTTGACGACGACCTTCAGCCTCCAGCCGGGCTCTCGTACACTTAGCCAATGCCGAACCATGCCCGATTGGGAGAGAGTGAATGCGGTGAAGACACCGACCGCATAGAGCGGGATGAGGAGATCGAGTTCGCCTCCGAAGTACCACACGAGAGCGACGGCAAGTAGTCCCAGCAGCACAATACCGTTCTGGAAGACTAGCCGATCGCCCAGGCGGGCCAAGGGCCTCGGAAGATAGCTGTCTCGCGCCATGATGCTGGCCAGACGGGGGAAGTCGGCGAATGCGGTGTTGGCAGCGAGAACAAGGATGGTCGCGGTCGCCATTTGGATGTAGTAGAAGCCGACGGTGGCGGGGCCAAACACGAATGCCGCGATCTGAGAGACCACGGTTCGATACTCGGGGTTCGCCGTCGCCAGCAGCGAAATGTTGGGCAGGTACTGGACGAGAAAGCCGGTCCCGATGAACATCGTGATCATCATCGCGGCGAGCCAGCGCAGACTCAGCACGGCGTTGCGAGCTTCGGGGGCGCGGAAGGCCGGCACCCCATTGCTGATCGCCTCGACACCGGTGAGCGCCACACACCCAGCCGAGAAGGCGCGCAGGAGAACCAACAGGAACGGCACCATCGCTTCGCTCCCGATCACTCCGGGTTCAGCGGTTACCGCATGCGGGGGTGGTTCGGTGCCCATCACCCGAAACACGCCCCAGACAATCATCGCGATCATGCCGACAACGAACCCGTAGCTCGGCAGGGCGAAAAACATTCCCGACTCGCGGACGCCCCGGAGGTTCGCCCACATGATGAGCGAGACGAATCCGATGTTGAGCGGGATCAGCGCGGGATGCAGCTGAGGAAAGGCCGACACCAAGGCGGCCACCCCAGCCGCGACGCTCACCGCGACGGTGAGGACGTAGTCGATGAGCAGGGCCGAGCCCGCCACCACGGCTGCCCGTTCGCCCAGATTGTCCTTCGCGACGATGTAAGCGCCGCCTCCGCTCGGGTAGGCGCGGACGGTCTGCTGATACGAGATCACCACGATCAAATAGAGCGCGCAGACGCTGAGCGTTATTGCCGGCTGGATGCCCATCGCTTGGGCGCTGGCCAAGATGAGGATGCCGATGATCGCTTCGGTCGCGTACGCCGCCGACGAGAGAGCGTCGCTGGCGAAAACAGGCAGCCCCAAGAACAGCGACAGCCGCTCGTGGTGCTCGCGGGCAGTTGGAATGGGTTTGCCGAAGATCAGGCGGCGGAGCCGAGCGGCAGGCGGAACAGAGGTTGTAAGTGCCACAGCGTTTGGCTAGAGGATTCCTCCGAACCGGGTCAGGAGCGTATCAGGACGGGCCCCAAAGGCATCAAGGTTTTGTCAAGACGCTTCGGGGCGAAGTCCCTACGGTCAGGACCAGGGGTGCTAGCATAGGACTATGCGTCGCCTGCTCGTTTTGGCGTTCTTGGTGCCCGTGCTCTCGGGGGCATCCACAACCATCGATCTGTCCCTCGCGGGCAACACGGTCGGCACCAACACCTTCGAGATCTCCGCCGACGGAACGTTCACGTCGCTCACCAACGCCACGATCGGACCACAGAAGATCATGAGTTCGCTGAAGGGCATTCTTCGCCAAGGCAAGATCGTCGAGTTCACCTTCGAGGAGTCGGCCGGTGTCGTCAGCGGCAAGGTGAGCTGGAAAAACGGCAAGGTCAACATCTGGCAGGCGGGCAAGCAGGTCCAAGCTGATCTGCCGATCAAGTCGAAGTCGTCGGCGTTCTTCACGACCTTACATCCGCAGCTTGCGCAGACCTTCTTCGCCTTGCCCGACGGAATATCGAAGACCACGATGTTCGACGTGAACCGCCTAGACGACATCCCGATCGAGGTCAAGCGGGAGACGGCAACGGTAATGTTGAAGGGCGGCGCGACACCGATCAAGAAGCTCTCATTCACCGTGTCGGGAATCGAGCTGCGGTATGCGGCCTCGGTCGCAACCTCTGAAGTTGTTGGCATGCATGTTCCCGCCCAGCAGTTTATGGGCGTTGCGCGCGGATTCGAGGGCGTGTTCGTCGACCCGATGAGCCTCTACCCCGAGCTCAGCCAACCGACCCACAAGATCGTCACCGAGAAGCGCGTTCGCGCCCCCATGCGAGATGGCCGGCGAATGATGATGGACATCGTGCGGCCCGCCGGCGATGGAAAGCACCCGGTCATCCTCGTTCGAACGCCCTACGGCCGAGCTTCTCAAGTGATCATGTACGGCGAGTTCTA
>JANJUB010000153.1 GCA_024710805.1 Fimbriimonadaceae bacterium
CACGAGAAGCTGAATGTGAACGGCGGTGCGGTGTCTTTGGGACATCCGATCGGTATGACGGGCGCCCGCTTGATCATCACCGCGCTGCACGAGTTGCGACGCCGAGGTGGCGGCTACGCGGTCTGCACGCCGTGCATCGGCGGCGGCGAAGCGACGGCTGTTCTCGTCAAGGTCTGACACGCATTTTGGGCCCGGGTACGAATCCAACCTGGGCCCTCCGTGGTTGCACCGCCTCGACGACCACGAAGGCGTTGTTGCACGCATTTTCGCACCGCCGCAAGACGAACGGGGTAAACCTTCTCCATGACCTCGCTCCCGAACATTCTCCATGCTGTCGGCAACACGCCGATGGTCCGTCTGAACCGCGTTGGGAGCGAATACCCCGTCGAGTTTCACGGCAAGTGCGAGTATCTGAACCCTGGCGGGTCCATCAAAGACCGCATCGCGGTGTCGATGATCGAGGATGCGGAGAAGCGGGGCATCATCAAGCCGGGCGACACCTTGGTCGAACCCACCAGCGGCAACACCGGTATCGGCCTTGCCATGGCGGCCGCGGTGAAAGGCTACCGGCTGATCATCTGCATGCCCATGAAGATGAGCATGGAGAAGCAGGCGACGATGGAGGCCCTTGGCGCCGAGATCATCCGCACGCCGACCGAAGCGCCCTCGGATTCGCCCGAGTCGAACTTCGGCGTCGCGAAGCGGCTCGTGAAGGAACTGCCGAATGCGCATATGCTCGACCAGTTCCGCAATCCCGCCAACCCCCAGGCACACTACGACACCACCGGTCCGGAAATCGTGGAGCAGATGGACGGGAAAATCGACTACGCGGTCATCAGCATCGGAACCGGCGGTGCGCTAACCGGCATCGCCCGGTACCTGCGCGAGGCAGCGCCGCTCTGCAAGATCGTCGCCGTGGACCCGATCGGGTCGATCATGGGCGGCGGGGACATCCAGGCGCCGTACCTCGTCGAGGGGATCGGCTACGACTTCATTCCCGACACCTATGATCCCCAACTCGTAGATCAAGTTGTGAAGACTGCGGACAAGGAGTCGTTCCTGACCGCGCGTCGGCTGATTCGCGAGGAAGGTTTGCTGGTGGGTGGATCCTCGGGCGCGGTGATGTGGTCGGCGATGGAGATCGCCAAGACTGCCCCGGCGGGCAGCCGGATCATGGTGGTGCTGGCAGACTCGATCCGGAACTATATGTCGAAGTTCTTGCTCGATTCCTGGATGCGCGAGAAGGGATTCCTCGACTAGCCCTTACCGCGCGATAGTCGACGGCCCAACGGACCTCGAATCGCCCACAGGCCGTACAGGCATCCCACCACGGCCATGGTGATCGTCAATCCGGTCGAGGCAAATCGGTCGACGGCGAACGAGTAGGCGATGGTCAAGCCGCTGAAGGCCACGGTTCCCGCAACCGCCATCGGGCGCGAGTAGGGAATGACCCCGGTGTCTTGGAGCACCCATCCCACGCTGGCCGCAACGAACACCAAAGCGCCGGCAAGAGGGATCTCGACGGGGAGCTTGGCGAGTCCACAGCCGACGAGGATCAAGGTGACCACGGAGATCACCACGCCAGTGAAGATCGTGCCCTTCCAAATCTGCCCGCGGGCGGTCCACGGGACGACCACCGGCGAAAGCAAACTCAAGGCAGCGATGACGAAGTAGGTCAGCCCCACGACGTCCAGTTGGCCCGAGATGTCGTCTTTTTTCACGTACACGCTGGCAGGGATGAACGCGGCGAACAAGATCATCGCATGGAAGACCTTGTTGAATGCCGAGCGGCTCAAGCGGCCATGCTCCTTCGGGTCAGCCTCGATGAGTACGGGCAGCAGATACGACGTCGCCGTATTCGCGAACATCACGGCAACGGTGGCGAGGATCGAGCCGACGCCGGCGATTCCCGCGATCGCGTTGCTGAACAACCCCGACAGGATCGGCTTATCGCCGTACTGCGAGGCATCGCGCACGAACGCGCGGAGCATCAGCGGCACGCCGACGCGGCGGGTGTCGTGGTTGAGCTGTTGGGTGGTCGGGGCGTCGAGACGCAGTCCCTTCTCGGGAATCGGGGCGTACTGCAGGGCCCCCTTGATCCAGTAGCGAAGACCCATCGTGGCGACATACAGTTCGAGAGAGCCGGTGAAGGCGGCGGCAATGGTCGCCAGTCCCCCAGCAACGTCGGCGTAGCTGCCGCGGACGGTGCGTACGGCGTCCTTGTTGCCGATGATGAGCGACGTCGTATAAGCCCCCCAGAAGAGTCCGGAGTAAAGCAACACGACGGCGAGGCTGCGGTCCCAACTCGCGCCGAGGGCCACGTAGACCGCGAGGATCACGAGGCTCGTGACGCCCACCCAGGCCAGCGATCGACTGTCGCAGTAGCGCTGCACCCGGTAAGCCTGGGAAGAGTCTCCGGCGGCATTGGCCTCCGCGACCAACACCTGCTGCGCGATGTTGAAACCCGGGGTTGGGATCGCGAGGAGAAGGAACAGGCTGCGCCACGACAACCACTGGCCGAAGTCGGCGATCCCGAGATAGCGGATCGCGACGAAACTGCTGAGCAGGCTGATCAGCGCGGGGCCACCCGTTGTCAGCAGGAGCAGGCCCTGATTCCACTTGGCGCCGGAGGCTCTCATGCGTAGGCGGGCTGCATGGCCCGTACCTCCTGGCGATTGCGGAGGGTCAGGCACCGAAGCATTCCCAGGCCGATCCACAGCACGTAGTTCTGGAAGATGCTGAATCCGGTCAGGGAGAGCACGATAAGGCCAAACGTGACGAGGCCCCAAATCTGCTCTTCACGGTCTCCATGGCTGATCATCGCCCGCACGAGGCTCACCAAGGGTAACCAAAGCATGGCGATGTAAATCAGGATCGCGTAGGGGACGCCGTAGATCAGCGACACGGCGACGGGCGAGAAGTGAACGGTCGAGTCGGGCTCGCCTTCCTCGTTAATCCACGTCGCGCCGTAGCCTTGGCCGGTGAACATTTGGACGGGGTCGTCGGCCCATTGCTCAAAGACCGCCTCGACCTCGACGTTGCGCTTACCGGTGAGGGTGGTGGTGTCGTTGTCCTCGGTGGCTAGCAGGAGCGGGACGATGCGGGCCTGGGCACCCACGGGAAGGCCCTGAAACACCTCGACGTTGTTTTGCGCCCACTTTACAAACCCGACAAGACCGATGACGACGCCCAGGCCGATACTCAGCAGCATCGTGCGCTTCCACTTGGCATCTTCGCCAAGACTCCAGTTCATCGCGTACTTCAGCAAGATCATCGCCAGGGCGGCGAGGATCGCTCCACGCCGGCCACCCATCACGATCATCATGAACACCAGGGTCGAATAGGGAATGCGTCGAGCGTCCATCAGCGTCAGCGCCATGGCGAACGCGACAAAGATCTCCTCGGAGTTCAAGCTGAGGTAGACGTACATCGGGCCAAACACGCCCAGCGCGTACAGTCCGAAGAGCGCCCACAGGACGCCCCAGAAGCCCCACCTCGCCAACCGGGGCACGATATCCCGCATGAGAACGTCGGCCCCGTAGAGTCGAGTCGCCTTATATGCGCAGAGCGCAAACAGTACACGGAGGAAATTGCCGCCGATGTCGCCGACCGAGCCGCCGTACATCGGCACCTGAACCCACGCCCAGATCATCGCCGTAAACAGGACCAGTTCGACGGGGTCGAGCTTCCAGACGTTGAGATCCTTCCGTAGATAGAGTGACCCGGCGAAGCAAATCGTGATGAACGGAAGACCCACGTAGAACAGCGCCGCGGGAATCCAGGGCGATATCTGCAGGAGCTTGAAGTCCTGGAGGATCGGGCTGAGAAACGCATTGACAACCGCCAACCACACGCCCCAGCGGTACAGCTGATCGGGCCGGAGTTGGGTCAGCACGGTTACGCCCCTGATCGCGCGGAACGACCCCGCTGGCGGATGATCGTCATCCCGATGCTGAGGAATGCGCCGAGGAAGAAGCCGACGACGCCGTTGCGGACGAAGTTCTTGTTGATCGGCTCCTCATCCGGGAAGAACGGAGGTTCGAGGACACTCCAGCTGACGTCGCCCACCTCGTCGACTTTCTTCAGCTCGTATTGCTGGCGCAGCGAAGAAAGCACGGTGGTCAGCGCGGCGACTTCGCGCAATCGGCGTTGCAGTTCGGTGGCCTCGTCGGGAGCGGCGATCGCCATTTCCCGCACCGACGCCACCCGCCACTCGAGCACGATGCGCTGGGCTTCGAGCTGGACGATGTTCGCATCGACATTCGAGGACACCGACTTCAGGTAGTTCGAGATCTCGGTTTGCAGCCGGTCGCGGGTGATCTGGAGTTCGCGGCGCAGGCGGACGACTTCGGGGGCTTCGGGCCCGAGCTTGACCTCGGCGATACGGAGGTCGTACTCCGCTTTGACCACACGGCCCCGCCACTCTTCGGCGTTCGGCAATCCGGTGGGTAGATCGGCGGAGCTGCCCGCGACGCGTTGGGCCTGCTTCTTCGCCTCGCTGATCTGAATCTTGAGCGCCTCAAGGTCTCCCTCCAACTGCTTGCGCTGCTTCATCAGCTCGGCGAGGCTGGCGGGCGAGGTCGGATCGACCGGCGCCTTCATGATCTTCTGGAAGTCTTTGACCGACTTCTCCGCGGCCTCAAGTTCCTTCTGCTTTTCGGCAATCTGCTTCTCAAGCAGCTGACTCTGTCGGCTGGCGACCGAGAATCCGATCTCTTGGTTCATGCTCTCGAGCGTCTGGATCGTTGCCGAGGCAATGTCTTTCGCCTTCTCCTTGTCCGTCTTCCACGCTACCGAGATCACCATCTGGTTCTCATCGGCGTTGGTGGTCACTCCGATCGCTTTCTCGAGGTCTTTGACATCGACCTGCGTTTGCTCGGCGATGCGTTCCAGGGCAGTGCGCGACTTGACGATGCCTTTGAGCACGTTCAGCGGGTTGGCGTCGGCTTTGCCCAAGAACGAGGACAAGGGGTTGACCGACTGGCTCTGCGTCGCCATGAGGAGCGAAGCTTCCGCCTGGTACATCGGCTTCATGTAGGCGGTGAGACCAACGGCGATGACGGCGAACACCACACCAATCGCGAAGATCGCTGGTCGTGCGCGGCGTACGGAGGATCCGTACTCCGACAAATCGAGCTCGTGGGTCTGCATGAGACTGCGGGCAGAACTTGTGCAGGCTGGTCCTCCCCACAAGCTCTAAGGACAGAGATATTACCTGTCCGGCCAGTATAATGCCGCCCATGTCCGCGAGTGAGAAGCCGAAGGTGCGCACCTCCGATAACTGCTTCGACTTCATCCGGTTGATCGCCGCCGTGAGCGTGGTCATCGCCCACGGAGTCCGACATTTCGAAGCCCCGTGGTTGTTCATCCCCGCGGGGACCAACGTGCTTCACGAGGGCGTGGAAGGCGTGCGGGTGTTCTTCATTCTCAGCGGCATGCTGGTGTTCCAGTCTGGCCTGCGGTGTCTGCAGACGGGACGCCCGCTCAAGAGCTTCTTCGCAAACCGCTTCTTACGCGTCGCCCCCGCGATCTACGTTTACGCGATCGTGGCAACCCTCTTGCTCTTGTTGCTTGGGGCAATCTCGATCTCACAGGTTGCCAGCAAGGGTTATCTGCTCTGGTTCGCGGGCAACTTCCTCCTCTATCCGCTCTTCTTCCCCGAGGCGCACCGCGATATCGGCGTAGGCGTGCTCAACGGAAGTCTCTGGACGATCCCCGTCGAGGTCACGTTCTACCTCTGTGTCCCGTTCCTCGCGTGGCTCTGGGTGAAGGGGAAAGAGAAGCTGATGTGGGTGCTGACGTCGATCGCGGTGATTGGGGCCACCGGCTTCCACTGGTGGACCTTCTACGCGCATCCCGAGTGGTTCCAAAAGGGCGCGAACGAACCCCTTTGGTTCAAGGTGTTCGTTGCCTCGCTCGCTCCCTGGCTGTTCTGGTTTGCCTTGGGCGTGATGTTCTACAAGTATTGGGAGCGCATGCCGAAGAGTATCGGCCTGTTCTTCGCCAGCTTGGTCGCCTATGCGTTGCTGAGCTTCGTGTTCTTCGATGCCCTGCAGGCCCTCGGCCCAGTGCGGCACATCCTGTACGGGTTGCCGCTCGGCTACGCGACGGTCTGGTTCGGTTACAACGGCCCGGCGAAGCTCCGCGATCTGTCCAAGCTGGGCGACCTGAGCTACGGCGTGTACGTGTGGCACATGGTGATCATCAACATCATGCTGTATCTCGGGCTCAAGGACTCGATTCCGAAGCCGCTGATCGTGACGGTGACGCTGGTGCTGACGCTGATCGTGGCGTGGCTGTCGTGGTGGCTGGTGGAGAAACCGTCGCTGAATCGGAAGCCGTATACGTCGCGGAGTTGAATGTCGGATGTCGGATGTCGGATGTTGAATGTCGGAAAATGTTGCTCAACCCTCCTGGCGACATCCCACATCCCACATCCCACATCCCTGAGGTACACCTTCTCCCATGTCATTCCCCTGGGAACCTCGACCCGCGAATGTGAACGCGCCGGTGTGGCGATACTCCGCCAATCCGATTATCCAGCGCGACGCGCTGCCGACCAGCAACTCGATCTTCAACTCGGCGGCCGTCAAGTTCGGCGATGGCTATGCGGGCGTGTTCCGGTGCGATAACCAGCACCGAGAGATGCGGCTTCACGCCGGATTCAGCCCCGACGGATTGAACTGGAGCATCGAGCCAGAGCCCATCGCGTGGAACATCCCGGATGCCGAGGTGGAAGCCCCGGACTACGGCTACGATCCCCGTGTCGTTTGGATCGAGGATCGCTACTACGTGACGTGGTGCAACGGGTTCCACGGTCCCACCATCGGTCTCGGCTACACCCACGACTTCAAGGAGTTCACGATGATCGAGAACGCCTTGTTGCCCTACAACCGCAATGGCGTGCTCTTCCCGCGCCGGGTCAACGGTCGCTACCTGATGCTCAGCCGACCCAGCGACCGGGGCCACACGCCTTTCGGAGACATCTTCCTCTCGCAGAGCGAAGACCTCATCCACTGGGGCCGCCACCGGTTCGTGATGAACCCGGTCGAGCCGTGGGAGTCGACCAAGATCGGTGCGGGTCCCGTGCCGATCGAGACGGCCGAGGGCTGGCTGCTGATCTACCACGGCGTCCTCACGAGCTGCTCGGGTTACGTCTACCACTGGGGCGCGGCGCTGCTCGACTTGGAGCAGCCGTGGAAGGTAATCGCCCGCGGACGGCCGTATCTGATGTCGCCTCAGCGGCTCTACGAGCAGGCCGGCGACGTTCCGAATGTGGTGTTCCCTTGCGCGGCGCTCCACGACGAGCCCACGGGCCGGCTGGCGATCTACTACGGCGGCGCGGATACGGTGACGTGTGTGGCCTTCGCGCAAGTCGATGAGCTCGTGGATTGGGTGAAGAAGCACATGGCGTAGGTTCGGTTGGCTCGGACTCCCCCTCTCCGCGAGTGATCGTCTCGCGGGGAGGGGGCTGGGGG
>JANJUB010000160.1 GCA_024710805.1 Fimbriimonadaceae bacterium
TAGGTCGACACCGCCGAGACCGCGAACTTGGTGCCGGGAATGACAAAGAACCGGGCCACGTCTTGTCCCGAATCAAGGTCATATCCGTAGACAGTCGAGGTCCGGCACATCATCACATGGCGGCTGTCGGCGGTCATGACGACCCAAGCGTACAGGCCTGGACCGACCGGTAGAGACCGGACACGAAGGTCGATGGCGTTTCGTACAACCACTTGACTGCCGGTTGCGATCGCAATCTTCTGACCGTCTTGGGAGACGATCGGCCCGCGGTCTAGGTTAGCATAAGGCGACACATCAAGCCAGTTAACTGGCGGTGAAAACTGAGCCTCGCCAAATGCGGTGAAGGCTAGGAAGCCGACGACGATTGAGTGTTGAGTGAGTCGGCACATGACCCAGTATCGCCGACAAGGTGTGCAAGCCAACGAAAACGGGCCCTGAACCGAAGTTCAGGGCCCGTTTGCTTTCGATTTAGTCTAACCGAAGTTAGAACTTGATCGAGAGCTGCGTGGTGATCAGGTTACCGCTGAATCGACCCGTGGCATTGCCCGGGGCGGCCCAGAGACCGGTGGTCTTGGCTTCGGCGTCGCTGATCTGCCACATCAGGCGGAGGCTGGCGTACTCGGACAGGTTGTAGCCCAGTCCAAGGGTGTACCAGCGCTGCGTGGCGCGGCTCGTGGCACCGGTGGGTCGGAAGTCGACGAACTCACCACCGAGCATGGCGTTCCAGCCGTTGCTCATGTTGTAGTTCAGGTCGATCTTGTACGAGTCCACCTTGTCGCTGGTGCGGAGACCGTTGAAGAACACGCCCGAACCGTTGAAGGTCTGGATGTTGTTCTTACCGATACCGCTCAGGAACTCGGCGCGAGCGTTCAAGGTCAGGTTGTCGCTGAAGTCGAAGTGACCCGCAACATGGAAGCCCTTGACGTCGGTCGGATTCCACCAGGTGCCAATGCGGCCCCAGTCACCGGCGGCGGCGAAGTGGCGCTGGATTTCGCGGTAACCCGCACCCAGACCCCATCGCTCGGTCTCGTAGTTCGCCATCAAGTGCCAAGCGAAGTTGTTCTTGTTAACAACAGTGCGCTTGCCAACGAAGACGTTGCTCTGCGAGTAGCCTGCATTCAACGCGATCGCGCCGAAGTTGTACTTCAGGTCGCCACCGAAGACGTGAACGTTATCCACGGCTGGCACGCCAGCCGGGGTGTTCCCGCTGTGAATCAGGTAAGCCAGGTCAACGCCGCCCTTGTCACCCAACGGAAGGTTGAGGTGAGCACCGAAGGTGGTGTCGGCAGCCATGAGGCTGGGGCCGTAGCCCACAACGCCCGGAGCACCGGCACCCAGAGCGCCCGCGGACACGCCGGACAGGTCGGTACCCGCCGAGGTGTTGCGGCCGTTGGTGCGGCCAAGCAGAACGTTGAACTTAGCGCTGCCGAAGTTGAATCCGAGCAACGCGCCGTCCATGGTCCACTCGCCCTTATCATAGGCGCTGTTGAAGTACGGATTGGTATCCGGGGCCATGTAGATGTACGGGCTGATCTTGTAGCCCATGCGACCGATCTTGGCACCGAAGCTCTGACCGAGCAGCGACTCATCGAACTCGGCGACGAGTCGGCGGAAACCGAAATCGGTCACCGCTTCGTCGTTGCGCGAACCGCCAGCGGCGGTCGCCATCGTCGTGCTGCCATAGCCGTTGAGCATGTTGCCGATCGTAAGAACGGCGTGCCACTTGGGACCCTCTTCGTTGGTACCCGCGATCTTGAGGTTCGCCTCATGGAAAACACTCAGACCGTCGAGCAAGCCCGAAGCGCGGGTGGCATTCTCAGTGGTGCCGCCCACGAGCTGGCCATCGGTACCAAGGCCGAATCGACCACTGGTGCCCTTGCCGGCTTGGATGAAGAAGTTCACGTCACCGTGAACGGTGATCGGGAGCGCATTCTTCTCGAGCTTCGTGACGCGATCGTTCAGGTCCTTGAGGTCCTTCTTCATCGCCTCGACATCCACGCCCATGGAGGCAAGCTCCTTCTCGAACGTGGCGGCCATCCGCTTGAGGTTGTTGATGTCATCGCCCCAACCCTTCATCGAGTTCACGTCGCGCTGAAGCGCTTCGAGAGCATCGCGAATCGGGCCGAGATCGACCGGGCTACCCGGCTTCTTCAGATCATCGATCTGGCTTTGGAGGCCGTCGGTGATGTTCTTCAGGTGCTGGTAGGTCGCGTGGATCGCAACCGCCATCTCGTAACGAGTGGCAGGGCGGCCGCCGCGGAAGAGGCCGTCGGGGTAACCGACGAGCAGTCCATTTCGCTTCATGTTGGCCAAGGCCTCATAGGCCCAATGGTTCTCGGGGACATCCGGGAACTGATCCTGGGCGATCGCGGATCCGAGGATACCGATCGACAGGACCATGCCAAGCGCAAGCTTAAGCGTCTTGTTCATTCCTTGTATTTGCTCCTTGTTTGGTTTGAACCCAGGAGCTTCACCGAACCGGATCGTCTCATCCGCGGCATAGACTCGCAAACTTGCCTAGTTTCCTTACAAGCCCCTGCCCCTAGCGATACGATCAGCTAGGCTTCGCTTCCTGCGTTCATAGGTCCAGACGTGCTGAACCCCTCTAAAGTATACGGTTTTTAGCGCCCGATCGCAAGGGGTCCCAATAAAAAACTGCCGAATCGCGAACGATTCGGCAGTTCTGGGTGGTCTAACGCTGGCTTTCTTAGGCGCTCGAGCCGCCTGACCGCTTTTCCAGTTCTTCCAACTGACGGTCGATTTCCGACTGCTCAGGGGCTTCCACGGCTCCACCAATCGAAATCGATTGCTCGAGGGTGTCTTCGACCGCAGGTGCCGTTCGCATCCCCAGCCGTTCCTCCAACTTCTGCAGTTCGGCCTCGGCCTGAAGGTCCATGGCCTGATCTTCCATCTCCATGATCTTGCCTTGGAGCGAGTTCTGCATCATCTCGTTGCGGGCATTGACTTCGGCTTGCGCTTCTTCGATGCGCTCCTTGGCCGCACCAAATCCCTCGAACTGATTCTCGAAAGTCAAGCCCTCGAGGGCCTTGCTGATCGAGTTCTGGATCTGCGCTTGCTTCCACTGCGCCTTCATGGCGAGGGCTTCGGCCGCCTTCTTGCGAACCTCTTCCTCTTGACGCTTGATGGCGACCTTTACGGCCTCGACCGCTTGGTTCGCGTTGTCGAGCGATACCTTGAGCTGCCCAAGAACGGCGTCGTTGTTCGCCTTCTCCCGAACAAAGTTGCGGGCCAAATCGCGCTTGCCTTGCTGAAGCGCCATGACCGCTTGCTGCTCCAGTTGCTCGCCCTTCTTGCTGTGCTCGTTGAAAAGCGTCTGCAGTCGGTTCCGCTGAGTGATCGCCTGAACGGCCTTCTCGCGGTTGGAAACAAGAGCTTCGCTCATGTCCCTACGAGCCTGGTCGAGCATGACCTCTGGATCTTCCAGTTTGTCCATGCCTCGGTTGAAAATGGCCTTCAGCCAGCGAAAGAAGCGCTTCATAATTGTTCTATTCCCTCCCCGTCCGAGGGTCTCCGCATTATACACGGGGGTCTGGCGAACCGGGATGCGCGAGTAGGCCCAAAGGAGTAGAAACCCGGAAACCCTGCGGAGTCCTCCTTCCCGTTAGTTGAGGAAAGAAAGCGGCATGACGGGGCGGACGTTACGGGGCGAACTGGTTAAGGCGGCACTCGCCGTGTGTCTCGGAGTGTGCTTTCTGCAACAAGTGGCGGCGGCGTCTGGAGAAATCCCGATCGGGCTCGACGGCTCTGCACGGCAGGGATACGAACTCGGCAACTAGGACGCCTCAGTGTCGAACGTCGCATGTCGGATGTCGAAACGTGACCACATCCGACATCCAACAATCAACATCCGTTAGCGACTACTCTTCTGAACCCGCGGAGGGCGACGAGTAATTCGGCGGTTCCTTGGTGATCCACACGTCGTGCGGATGGCTCTCGCGAAGTCCGGCACCGGTGATCTTCATGAACTCCGCACGGGCGCGCAGCTCTTCGAGATTCGACGCGCCGCAGTAACCCATGCCCGATCGCAAACCGCCGACCAGTTGCACGACCGTCTCGTTGATCGGCCCCTTGAACGGGACGCGGCCCTCGACGCCCTCGGGCACCATCGCCGCCCCCGAGTCCTTGACCTGCATATAGCGGTCGCTGGAGCCTTGCTTCATGGCGCCGATCGAGCCCATGCCGCGGTACACCTTGTACGCGCGGTTTCGGTAGATCTCGAGTTCGCCGGGCGACTCTTCGCAACCTGCGAACATGTTGCCCATCATGACGCTGTTCGCGCCAGCTGCCAGGCACTTCACGATGTCGCCCGAGGAGCGGATGCCTCCGTCGGCGATCGTCGGGATGCCGAGCTTCAACGCTTCTTCGGCGCACTCCATCACGGCGGTGAACTGGGGCACACCAATACCGGCGACGACCCGCGTCGTGCAGATCGAGCCCGCGCCGATTCCAATGCGAAGCGCGTCCGCACCTAAATCGTACAGCGCCCGCACGCCTTCCTTGGTGGCAACATTGCCCGCAACCACCTTGAGGCCGGGCAACTTCGCCTTGAGCATCTTCACGCAGTCCATCACACCACGGCTATGGCCGTGAGCCGCGTCGATGACGACGAAGTCGACGCCCGCTTCTTGCAAAGCCTTTGCGCGCTCGTAGGGTTCTCGAAGGGCACCAATGGCGGCGCCGACGACAAGGCGGCCCTTGTGGTCCTTGGTGGCGAAGGGATGGCGCTTGACCTTCTGGATGTCCTTGATCGTAATCAAGCCCATCAGCTTGCCTTCCGCATCGACAATCGGCAGCTTCTCGATCCGGTGCTCGGCGAGGATTTCCTCGGCGTGCTCCAGATTCGTACCCACCGAAGCGGTGATGAGCCCCTTGCTCGTCATCCGCTCGCGGATCGCCTTCGTGAAGTCGGTTTCAAACCGGATATCGCGGTTCGTGAGGATGCCGACCAGCTTGTTCGTCTCGTCGACGATCGGCACGCCGCTGATGTGGTAGCGCTCCATCAAGTCGAGAGCATCTTGGATGCGCTCATCGGGCCCGAGTTTGATCGGGTGGGTGATGATGCCGTGTTCCGACCGTTTGACCCGATCGACTTCCTCGGCCTGCTTCTCGATCGTGAGGTTGCGGTGGATCACACCAACGCCCCCCTCGCGAGCGATCGCGATGGCGAGTCGGGCATCGGTCACCGTATCCATCGGCGCGGAGACGATGGGCACGCTAAGCGTAATTCCCGGCAGAAACGGGGTTGTAAGATCGACCTCACTGGGGAGGACGTAGGATTCGCGCGGCAAAAGTAGAACGTCGTCGAAGCTGAGACCTTCGCGAAAAGCGGACATTAGAGCTCCTTGCTTTTCGCTTGATTATGGCAGGCTGAGGGCATCCCTCGCCGACCCGATCCGCGGTTGTGGCCATCGCCGGCAACCCGCGCTAGACCAATCCCATCAGCGCGTCCCGCAGGTCGTCGAACTCAAACTGAAACCCGGACTCCAGCAACACCTTTGGCTCGACGCGTTGGCTGTAAAGCAGCAGGCTCGGGTCCGGGGCGCCGAACAGATTCGCCAGTCGCAGGGCGAACGCGGGAACGGGCGGGGCCCAGGGGCGGCCGATGACGCCGCGCAAGGTCGCCATCAGGAACCGGTTCGTACACGGGTGCGGGCCCACCGCATTCACGGGGCCGCTGATCGGATTCTCCATGCAATAGAAGATCAGCCGCGCCATGTCTTTGATGTGAATCCAGCTGACATACTGCGAGCCGGGGCCCTGATGCCCGCCCAAGAACCAACGCGTCAGGTTGGCGAGCGGCGGCAAGGCTCCCCCGTCGTCGGACAGCACAATCCCCGTGCGCAGCTTAATCTTCCGCACGTCGCCGACCTCGACCCGATCCATCGAAGCCTCCCATGCCACGCACGTGTCCACGAGGAAGTCCCGACGTTTGCCCGGTTCCGATGTTTCGGTAAGAAGCTCATCGCCGCGATCGCCGTAGTAACCGACCGCGCTGCCGTTGATCCAGACCGGGGGCGGGTTCTTCGCCTCGGCGATCGCCCGGCCAAGAATCTGCGTGCTCGCCACGCGTGACTGCAAGATCCGGTTTCGCGTCTCTGGGGTCCACTTCACCGAGATCGGACTTCCGGCGAGGTTGATCACCGCGGCCGCTCCGTCGACCGCCAGTTGCCAGGTGCCGAAGTTGGCCCCGTCCCAAAGCTCGGCACGCGCCCCTGTCGGAGCTTCGGTTGACCGGGTCAGGCAGACCACGGAAAAACCCAGCCGTGTGAGCTGCGCGGTCAGCTCTTCCCCGATCAGCCCGGTTCCGCCGGCGATAACGACGTGGCTCATTCGGCCATCCACTCCTTCATCAAATCTTGCTCTACGCCGAGCTGCTGCAAGATGCGCGCGACCACCGTGTCGGCGAGATCTTCGAGACTCGCCGGGTTCATGTACCACGCGGGGGACGCGGGGAGAATCGTCGCCCCGGCCTCGGCCAAAGTCGTCAGGTTTCTCAGCATGATGACGTTCCAAGGCATCTCGCGCGGGACGAGGATCAGCGGGCGTCGCTCCTTCAAACACACGTCGGCGGCGCGCGTGACGAGATCGTTGCTGATGCCGTTCGCGATGCGTCCGGCGGTGCCCATGCTGCAAGGCACGATCACCATGCCGTCGTG
>JANJUB010000167.1 GCA_024710805.1 Fimbriimonadaceae bacterium
GTGCTTGGTGCGACGGTAATCCACGTTCGACGAGCCGAACTTGCGGTGGAACAGCCGATTCAACAGATACGCACCCTCGTTCGAGAGGCTCGACCCGGCAAGCATGGCCACCTTGTCGCCGCCGACGCCAAACGCGCTGAGGATTGCCGCGTAGGCGGTCGGCCAATCGCACTCCTCAAGCCGATCCCCCTTGCGGATCAGCGGCACGGTGAGCCGGTTGTCAGCATTGTAGTGCTCGTGGCCAAACTTGCCCCGGTCACAGGTCCACTCTTCGTTGACCGCCTCGTTGGTGCGGCCGTTGACGCGCACCAAGCGGCTCACGCGGTAATCGAACCACGTTGCGCACCCGTTCGAGCACTCCAGACAGATCGCCGGCTTGGTTTCGAGGTCCCACGGACGAGCGCGGAAGCGGTACTCGCGGTTCGTGAGCGCGCCGACCGGGCAGATTTCGATGACGTTTCCGCTGAACTTGCTCGTGAAATCGCGCAGTTCGAAGGTCGAAGGCTGCATCGACGCGCCGCGGAAGCGGAATGCTAGTTCGGAGTCGCCTGAAATCTCTTCCGTGAAGCGCACGCAGCGACCACACTGAATACAGCGCTCCAAGTCGAGCGTCACGTACTTCGACAGCGGGAACGCCTTGTGGGCGTGGCGCTTCACTTCGATGAACCGGCTCGTCGAAGGGCCGTAGAACAGCGTGTTGTTTTGGAGCGGGCACTCGCCGCCACGGTCGCAGATCGGGCAGTCCAGCGGGTGGTTGATCAGCAGAAACTCGAGGACGCCCTTGCGGTCGCGGTGCACCATCTCGGTGTCGGTGAAGATCACCATGTTGTCCTGAGCGGGCAGCGTGCAGGCGGCTTGCGGCTTGGGCATTTTGCGGACGGAGCCGTCCGGCTGCTTGAAACCCACTTCGACGAGGCACATGCGGCACATGCCGACTGGCTTCATGCGGGGGTGATAGCAGAAAATCGGGATTTCGAGCCCGAGCCGCTTGACCGACTCGACGATCAACTCGCCCTTAGGGACGGCGATCTCGACATCGTTGATCACCAAGTTGACGGTCTCAGAAGCGACGGCGGCCATGTTCTTCGAAGGTGTACCCGATTCGCCGACCGAATGCTCGCCGTGCTCTAGGCACAGTCGATCTTGAACTCGAGATTGCCTAGCCGGATGACCGTGTCGGCCTCGATGGCGACCGGTGCGTGAGGCTCGATCTTCTGCCCGTCGATCACGGTTCCGTTGGTGCTGCCGGTGTCGGTGAGCGTGATCCCGTCCTCGGAGACGGAAACCACCCCGTGCCGACCAGAGACGTACGGATCGGCGATCGCGATCGCGTTGTCGCTCTTGCGGCCGAATGTGTGATCGCCGAGCCCCAGCGGCACGCGGAGACCTTCACCCATCCAATACGCGACCGGAACTTCAATGACGGGCGGAGCCGACATCGCCGCCGTTTTGTTCGAGGGCAAGGTCACGGTCGCACCCGAAGCGGCGGCCCCCGGCATCTTCAGCCGGAACTCCACGCCTCCGAAAGACACCCGGTCGCTTTCGGCGAGCACCGTCGGGGCAGAAACGACCTCGTCATTCACCTTCGTTCCGTTGGTGCTGCCCACATCGGTCAGCGTGATCTGATCGCCGTCGCAGGCGATCTCCGCGTGGCGGCGGGAGACCTTAGGATCAGGGATCGCGATATCGCCTTCGCGCCCGATCGAGTTCGCGCCGGGGCGAATCGGATACTCGCGGCCGTTGCCATCGATGAGCACCGGAACCTGCACCGCTGGCGCGCCAAACGCATCTCCCGGCAAGGCGCGGTCGAAAATGAGGCCGCAGTCCTGGCAAAACATCATCCCGGCGGGGTTGAAGGTCTTGCACACCGGGCACTGCACCGGTTTGATCGTCACCGTGGCGTCCAGCGAAGGAGCGCCGGCCATGATCGTCCGGTTCGGGTCGGAAACGGGCGAGCCCATCTGCGTGCGGTTCGGATCCACGGAGTTCATGTTATCCGAAAACGAGAAAGGGCACCCGCGAGGAGTGCCCTTTCGAAGCTCAACCGAAGTTGACTTACTTGCGGCGGCGGCGAGCCATCGCCGCCAAGCCGAGACCGAGAACGGCCATCGTCGCGGGCTCCGGCACGGCGTCCGTGCGGAAGTTGATTTGCGTCGTACCCTGAGCGGTACCTCCCGCTGTGACAGCCCAGTTCGAGGCACCGTAGGACGTGTCGAAGAGGTTCACGGCGAGCCAGTAGGTGCCGACACCCAAGTTGCCATCGCGGCCGTTGGCAGCCAAGCCATTGGTGAAGCCGAACGGATCGGGCGGCATCGTGCGCGGCGTCGTGTTACCAAAGGTCAGCGCGCTGCGAAGACTGTGGCCATCGTCGTCGTCGTTCGCAATCATGTTGCCCAGGTTGTCGTAGACGCCGATCTCCGTGTCCAACTGGCCGGTGGTGCCGGTCGCGAAGAGGTCGATATCGAAGAAAACGCCCGACGGGGACGTGGCCTGGGCCAGATTGAATCGGTACCACGTGGTCGTGCCGCCGTTGACCGTAGCCGTCACCGATAGGTCGGCCACGCTGTAAACATTCGAAATGCTGTTGATGGTGCCAAGGTCGATAAACGTGGTCGGCTGCGCATTTGCGACCGCCACCGCTCCCAGGGCACTCATGATGAGAAGAGTTCTCTTCATTGTTTTAATATCCTCCGAGCACACCGGTTCCCCAATGTGTGTGCGTGTAGTGTAGACCAACTCCTTCCCATCTGCAAGGTCAATCCTAATTAACTGGCAATTCTTCCAGGGAAATCCAAGTGGCGAATGCGGAACTGATACAATCCCCTCGTGAGCGAATCTGCCCCTCTGCGACCCGATCCGGCGGCCACGACCGTGATCACCCTGAAGGACGTCAAGGCCAATCCCAAGGTCAAGCGACTGATCGAAGGCGCGAATGAGGTCATGAAGGCCATGGGCTACACCGAGCACGGCCACCGCCACGTCGGGGTCGTCAGTTCTATCACCCGATACATCCTCGAGCAGCTCAATGTTCCGCCGCGCGAGATCGAGCTCGGCCAAATAGCCGCCTACCTGCACGACATCGGCAACGTGATCAACCGAGTCAACCACCCCATGACCGGGGCGAACATGGCGTTCACGATCCTCAATGAGATGGGCATGCCGCCCGACGAGATGGCGCCGGTCCTCGGTGCCATCGGCAACCACGAGGAACTCGCCGGCCTGCCCGTGAGCACGATCTCCGCGGCGCTGATCATCGCCGACAAGAGCGACGTCCACTTCAGCCGCGTCCAAAACCCGCTGCTCGAAACCTACGATATCCACGATCGGGTGAACTACGCCGTCCAGAAGAGCCGGATCGAGATGCCCCCCGATGCGAAGAACATCCAACTTGTCCTCGACATCGACGTCTCCTACGCCTCGGTCATGGAGTATTTCGAGATCTTCCTGAGCCGCATGGTGATGTGCCGCAAGGCAGCGGACACTCTCGGTTACCATTTCACGCTGAATGTGAATGGAACCGAACTCGAATAGCGACTTTTCCCAGCCATAATTCCGTCTAGCAGTGGGGCATCGTCGCCCCAAAGGAAGAACATCGATGTTTCGAAGGCTATATTGGATCGTTGAAGAGTTCGATGATGCCGGGGCAACCCATGTCTCCGGCGTGTACACCAGCATTCCTGACTTGATCCACCGTGGGCTCAAGCAGGGTGCCAGAATCCGGCTCACCATTCACAAGCCCGACACCTACCATGCCCCGTTGGGCCAGTGGACCAACGGCACCTTGGGGCAGATCGGCGACGATCTCAACCAGTTCGTGCAGACCCACGAGTACTCGTTGGAAGAAGTCAAGAGCCTCGCGGACGCTGTCAGTCAGCTATAAGAGCGTGTGTGGAATGTTGTCCGCGCAACATTCCACACTCCACATCCACCATTCCCCCAGCGGTAACCTTGCCGAATGCGGCCGACTGATGAACTCTCGCCCGAGCGTCAGCCTGGGGATGGCGTAGAGCTATCCCTCCGGCCACGACGGTTGGGCGAGTTCATCGGCCAAGAGAGCATCAAGGACAATCTGGCCGTCTTCCTCCGCGCCGCTCGGCAGCGCGGTGAACCGCTCGACCATCTCCTTCTCTATGGTCCTCCTGGCCTGGGGAAAACCACTCTCGCCCACATCGTCGCAACCGAGATGGACGCTCCGATCCATGTCACCAGCGGGCCCGCCATCGAGCGTCCCGGTGATCTGGTCGGTGTCCTTACCAACCTCGAAGCAGGCGCCGTGCTCTTCATCGACGAGATCCACCGGTTGGCGCGGCCGGTCGAGGAGATCCTGTATCCCGCGATGGAGGACCAGAAGGTCGATATCTTGGTGGGTAAGGGCCCGGCGGCCCGCTCCATCCGGCTCGACTTGCCCACATTCACCGTGGTCGGAGCAACCACCCGTCAAGGTCTGCTGACCGGTCCTCTGCGAGACCGATTTGGCATCGTGCTCCACTTCCAGTTCTATGGAGAGGATGCCCTGTTCGAGATTCTCACCCGCTCGGCGGGAATCCTCGGTTACTCGATCGAGTCCGACGGCGCCCGCGAGATTGCCCGCCGGGCTCGCGGCACACCCCGAATCGCGAACCGCCTCCTTCGGCGCGTTCGAGATTTCGCCCAAGTCGAGGGCCGAGAGGTGATTGCCCGCGACATCGCCGACCACGCGCTCGATCGTTTGGAAGTCGATGACTTGGGCCTGGACCGTGTCGATCGAGCGATCCTGCGTACGATCATCGAGAAGTTTCGGGGCGGGCCCGTAGGCGTCGAGACGATCGCGGCCGCTCTCGGAGAAGATGCCGGGACGGTCGAGGACGTGTACGAGCCTTACCTTCTGCAGCAGGGCCTGCTGCAGCGAACGCCTCGCGGTCGGCAGGCGACGCAACGCGCTTACCAGCATTTACACCTGGATGCGCCGGATCCCGGCGAAACTCCTCGACTCTTTTAGGTTCATGTGGAACGAAACGGCGACAGATGCCGTTGTATAGACCACTGGTCCCACCTTGGGGCAGTTATTGGCGCCAGTCCAGGCGCCTTTGCATTCGATTGGAGGTTACATTTGAAGAGAGCATTTACGCTCATTGAACTTTTGGTGGTTATTGCCATCATCGCCATCTTGGCTGCCATCCTCTTCCCGGTCTTCGCCCAGGCGAAGGAAGCCGCGAAGTCGATCGCTGACCTGTCCAACGTGAAGCAGCTGGCCACGGCCACCGCCATCTACACCACGGACACCGACGACATCTTCCCGCTCGGTCACGGCATCGATCCCACCTCGGGCGTCCACGGCTGGAACTTCGGCAAGTACGTGCCGCACGATTGGTCGGCCGCTCCCGGCAACCCGGCGCGCCCCTTCCTGTCGCAGACGTTCTTCATGAACTCGACGCAGCCGTACGTTAAGAACCAGGAAATGCTTGCCAGCAGCTCGATGCGCAAGTATGAGTATCTAAACACGGAGGCGGTTGCCGCTGGCAAGCGCAAGTGGGACACCACTTACTCCTACAACGGATTCCTTCACGGTTTCTCCGCTTCGGGTGTCGCTTCGCCCTCGAACAGCCCGCTTCTGACCGGTGCCAACGGCGCCGTCTCGGTTAAGGGTTGGGGCTTTGCCAACCCGGCGCTCGACTGCACGGGTGCGGTCGGCGCGACCGCGGTCTGTGTCTATCAGCCTGCTGGCGCCGCGTGTGTCGCCGGTCAGACGGGTGGCACGGGTCCGATCTTCTACGCTTACGGCAGCGGTCCTGGCAACCTCGTGACGTCCTACTGGATGTTCAAGAAGGGCCAGAACTGGTCGTTCGTCGACGGACACGCCAAGTTCCGAAAGGTCGGTGCGACCCTCGCTCCGAACAACACGGACTTCCGCACGGATCCGATGACCCAGTACCAGCCGAACGGAGCTTCGGAGAGCTACTGGTGGAACGGTTGCCATGCGTGGCTGTTCCGACCGGACTACGAGTTCAACTAGGCTCGCCTAGGATCGATCTCCACAAGGGGAGGCCCGGTCGAAATGGCCGGGCCTTTTCAATTCTCGCCAACATCATGAGACCTTTCAGAACCGAACCTCAGGTTCAAACGCCGAGATTTTTCGGAAATCTTTGGCGGATGTTTAGCATTCGCACGGATTCTGCAATATAATGCACTTCACCGACGCAACTGTGCGCCGGATTGTATTGGAGGTCTATTGCAAATGCGAAAGGCATTTACGCTCATTGAGCTATTGGTTGTTATTGCCATCATTGCCATCTTGGCAGCGATCCTCTTCCCGGTCTTCGCCCAGGCGAAGGAAGCCGCGAAGGCCGTTGCCGACCTGTCCAACGTGAAGCAGCTGGCCACGGCCACCGCCATCTACACGTCGGACACCGACGACGTGTTCCCGCTGGGACACGGCATCGATCCGACCTCGGGCATCCAAGGTTGGAACTACTCGAAGTACGTGCCGCACGACTGGTCGGCCGCTCCCGGAAACCCGGCGCGCCCCTTCCTGTCGCAGTCGTTCTTCATGAACTCGACTCAGCCGTACGTCAAGAATCAGGAAATGCTTGCCAGCAGCTCGCTGCGCAAGTGGGAGTACCTGAACACGGAAGCGATCGCCGCTGGCAAGCGAAAGTGGGACACCACCTACGCCTACAACGGTTTCCTGCACGCCTATTCGGCGACGGGTGTCGCTTCGCCCTCGAACAGCCCGCTTCTGACCGGTGCCAACGGTGCCGTCTCGGTTAAGGGTTGGGGCTTTGCCAA
>JANJUB010000172.1 GCA_024710805.1 Fimbriimonadaceae bacterium
GTGCGGGTGGGCCGTTTGGCCAAAGTCGGGTCGGAGGGTCGCGCGGCTCTCTATGGCCCGGGAGCGGACGGGTTCACTCTGACGGTTGTCGAGGGTGGCTCGGAGACGGACTTCAAGCCCGCTAGCTGACCTATCGCTTCGGCTCGGTCTCGGGGTTCTCTCTGGGGCCGGGCCGGTGCGACGCAGACGGGGGCTGTTTCGTCTAAGAAAGTGACCGTTTTGACGGGCGTTCTTGCGCCTGAAAGGCGGCGATTTCCTGGTTTCGCTTCCCTTTCGGGCATTGCTCCGTGTATGATTGAGCAACTGTCTCTTTCGGTTATTGGGGACGGTTGCGAGAGGGGTTGGACCCTCGTTTTGAACCTAAACGGCGGAATGGCGCGGCTGGAGGGATTCGAACCCCCGACCCTCTGTTCCGAAGACAGATGCTCTATCCACTGAGCTACAGCCGCGCGGGAGCGCAAAGTGTACCTTGAGCTTCTAGTTTCCGACGATCTCGGGCGGGAACGCGCCTTTCGGGCTCATCCCGGGTGGGCAGATGTAGATCGCGTCGATCTGCAGGTCGCTGCTCCCTTCCGGGTTTACGAAGAGCGTCATCTTCATCGACACTCCCTGCAGGGCCGTGCTTCCTAGCCGGTACCAGGCGAAACCCGGACCGTAGGGCATGACCGGAGGCTCTTCGATTCGCAACTGCTGGCCGCCGATGTCCATCGTCAGCGTTCCGCGGGCGTCGGCCGGGATCCGAGCGGCGATCCAAACTTCCACATCACCGGCGCGGACGGGGACGTTGTACTCCGCAAAGTATCCACGCGGATCCAGAGCCGTCGGCGCACGAAGGGCCAATGCGCTGCCGTTGCTGGCACCGGAGACGGCCATCAGCTCCGAGAAGTTGGTGGTGCGGGTGCTTTCGGCCTCGACCCAAACGTATGGGGCGAGCTTAGCGGTCGCGCTCCAGTAGGCGCGGCGCATGGTGAGGAAGCTGCCGCCGGGCGTCCGGTCGAAACCAGCCACCGCGTCGCGGTGCATGAAGTCTTCTTCGGCGAGGTCCCGCTTCATCGCCTCCGCCATCTTCTTCAGCGCTTCGAACCGGGCCACCTCGTCGGCGAGCGCAAGTTCGGGAATCGGGATTTCCTCGGTGCCTTCGACCAAGATCGGGAGCGGGCCCAGGTCGAGCTCTACGGCGTTCTTGTGGACCTTCACCTTGGGATCGGAGCCATCGAGGGTGGTAAATGTGGCGAGCTTGGGTTCGGCCAACCGCAGCTTGACGCGGGCGGTGGCACCGGAGGTCCAAATGGCGGTGTACGTGTGCCGCTTATCGACGTAGCGGTAGGCGTGGAATCCCACGCCTAGGTCAATACGGTTGCCGCCGCCGGGCGCGGGCAGCCAAAATCGTCCGGCGGGCAGGCGCTGCGGGCTAGCGGGGTTCGCGGCACTTTCGGGATAGTAAAGCGGGTTCGGCGACCAGTCCGCGGTCGACGGGTCGGGCTTTTCGGCGGCGATCGCATCGAGTGGAATGCCCCGGAAGTAGAAGCCACGCGCGCCCATCGCCGTGAGATCATTGATGATCACGCCAGCGTTGCTGGGGTCGGCGGTTGCCGGCGCGATATCAGTCGCGACCAGCCAACTCGGCCCGGTCCAGCGCATCGCGGAACTCGCCGCTCGGGCGGCGGTCTGGGCCAGCTCGGAGTAGGTCGTGCCCATGGCGCGCATCCCGACCCCATTCAGCGCCGGCCTCGCGGCCTCGTAAGGGGCTACCCAGCCAAGCCACTCTTGGATGATCGGCACGTCGGCAACCTGACGAAGCGCCCCGCACAGCCGATCGAACCGACGACCCGCGGCGGCGTTGATGACGGCTTGGATATCGGCCCACACTGCGCTGGTGCGCTGGTTGGCGCGATACAGCCGGTCGGTCTTGGGATCCCACAGTTGCGGGATGCCGCGAACGCCCGACCACAGTGGCACGAGGCGCGCCAAGTCCTCGAACGAGGCGACGTCGTTGATGCCGATGGCCCACGCGCGAAGGGCGGTTTCGAGGTTGCGATATCGCCCCTCCAGATACTGCCGAAACTCGAGTTGGAAGTAGTCGCCGTTGGGCACGAATGCCGAGCGCCCGGCGAGCGAGACGTACTCGCCCATCGGATTGACGACGCCTCTCAGTCCGGGGCCGGTCTTGGCCCGTCGGATAGTGGTCAGCACCGAATCACGCTGGCCGTCGAATCCCTCCCAGTAGTCGGGGTGAGATTGGGTGGTTTGCACGGGATACACGAGCAACACGTGCTCAAGCGAGCCGGGCGGCGCGACGTCCATCGAGAACTTGCCGTCCTTGACCACAACCCGATCGACGCGCATCACGGTGGCGTCGCGCGCGGTCACGAGCACAGCGAGGGCATCGGTTGCGCCGGGCAAGCTGAACTCGATCTTGCGCGGCTCGGTGATGCCCGCCACGCGGTAGGTTTGCGGCTCCACCGCCACCCCCGTTGCCCCGGGGGCCAGCGAGTCGATCGCGATGAGATAGCGCATTCCGGCGGCTTCCATCGCCTGGATCAGCGGTTGGAGATCGACGCCCAGCGGAACCGAAAGAAGGACATCCAAGACACCGGCGGCTTTGGCGCGTTCGATGTCGGCCAGCGAGGGCTGCAACCGTGCGCCGACGGGCACGTAGGGTGCCCCGTTCCACACCAGCGTATGGTGGTCATTGATCCGCCACTCGGCCGGGGCCGAACCTTCGGGGCGATAGACCCCACTGGCAGATTGGCAGGCGGCGATGGCCGCGACGCCGAACAGCAAACAACACGCGAGCGCACGCACGAAGATCAGACTACCCGAGCACTCCGTTCGGTTCAGCGGTTACACTCGCGGCGATGTTCGATCTTCCCGTTGGCCGGCCCGCGATCATGGGCATCCTGAACGTAACTGAGGACAGCTTCAGCGACGGTGGGCGGCACTTCGAACCTGCGGCGGCGATCGCCGCGGGCTTGCGGATGCGCGACGAGGGTGCCGACCTCATCGACGTGGGGGGCGAGAGCACCCGTCCCGGAGCCGACCCGATTTCCGCCGCCGAGGAACTTCGCCGCGTGATTCCGGTGATCTCGGCTCTGGCGGCCCAGGGCGTCAAGGTCAGCATCGACACGATGAAGGCGGAGGTTGCGTCCGCGGCCCTAGCGGCCGGGGCGGTGGTGGTCAACGACGTGATGGGCCTGCGCGGGCCGGGGATGCTCGAGGTCGTGGCCGCACACCAGTGCCCGGTGTGCATCATGCATATGCAAGGCTCGCCTCGCACCATGCAGTCGGCCCCACAGTACGACGACGTGGTGCGCGAGGTCCGGGCGTTCTTGCTTCGCCAGGCGGCGGTGGTCGAGGAAGCCGGGTTGCCCGCCGAACGCGTTTGGATCGATCCGGGCATCGGATTCGGCAAGACGGTGGAGCACAACTTGAAGCTGCTCAATGGATTGGGGAAGTTTGTGGCGACCGGTTACCCGGTGCTGCTTGGGGTCAGTCGCAAGTCGTTCATCGGGCGAGTGCTCGGGGGCGAGGAGCCTTTGCCGATCGAGGAGCGGAGTGAGGGAGCGCAGGCGGTACACGTGTGGGCGCAGATTCAAGGGGTTCGGGTGCTACGGGTCCACGACGTCGCGGCGACGGCTCGGACGATACGGATGATCGAGGCGATTGCTCAAGGTGTCGGGTAATCGAACGATTTCGTGACCTTCACAAAATGAGTTGTGCCCGAACCGTCTCGTAGCGGGGGGCGAAGGCTTGATAGCCCAGCATCCAAGTTACAACATCCGGATCGAACAAGTAGCAACACTCCCAACGGAACATACCGGTTTCGTTCACCTTAGAGGCACGGAACACGAGATCAGTGGAGTCGCCCTCAGTGACCGTAAAGTTGGAGTTCGCCCTATAGCGTTGACAAGAGCGCTGGATAGTCTCATTGCACTCAGGTTCCAGATGCACCGCGAGTCTGCCGCATCTCTTGCACACCGCCTTGAAAGCAATCTGAGAATGGGTCTCGTCGAGCTCAAGTAAGCCACCTTCAACAAGCCGACGATAGGACGTCATCGCCCGGAGTGATCGGTGGCGTACAGTCGGAACCAGGAACTGAGCCCGAGGTCGAATGCTCATGTACTCTGGCACGTAGTCCTCTCGAATGTAGAGACCCCCAAGAATCGCACGGGCGATTGGGGCCGACGCGTCACCGTCGCCATCGGTGATTTCCACTTTCTCAGGAATCAGTGCCGCTCCTCGCGATATCCGGCAGAGTTCACACTCCTCCCCGAGAATAAAGGGCTTTGGCGTACAGGCCTCCAAGAAGTTGCCCTGTAGTCCTCCCGGAATGCACAGTTGACGAGAGCTAGAATACATTTGCCTTCGGCTGCGTGGCCCTCCGTTCATCATACAATGACTTACTAGGTATGTCAAGTTGGTGATGGACAGAGCATGGTCGAGCCTGCGTCGCGCGTCTTAGTCAGCTTCGAGGCAACCGTGGCCCGATTGGGAAGTGAGTCACGAGCATCGCCACTTATCGTCCCCCCGCAAGGGGAAGGCGTGCCGGATTTCGAGCTACTCGCCCTTGTGCCGCGCGTACAGCTCTTCCACCGTCTCCCGATACCGCTGCCTAAACACCTCGACGTCGAACTGGGCTGCGTGGGCTTTGAGCGCGTCCGGCTCGAACGAACGACCGGAGAGCGCGCGGATGCCCTCGGCGAGGGACTCCGGGGTTTGCTCGGGGAACTGGACTCCAAACTCGGGCAAGACGCTCTCCGAGGCTCCCCCTACGCCGTACGTGACCACGGGTAGCCCGGCGGCCATCGCCTCGACGGGCACAATGCCGAAGTCTTCATACGCGGCGAACAGCACCGCGCGGCAGTTGGCCATCACCTTCTTTAGCTCCTCATCGGGCAGCCGCCCGTGGAACGTGACGTTGGGCATCCCGGCGGCTTGAGCTTTGAGCTCGTCCTCGATGGGTCCAGAGCCCACGATCTGCAGTTTGTCCCCGGTCTGACGAACCGCTTCGATGAGCACGTCCACCTTCTTGTAGTCGATCAGGCGCCCCCAATAGAGGAATCCAAGGTCCTCTGATTCGCGCTTGACATCGCGCCAGAGGTGGGTGCGCACCGGCGGGTGAATGACGCGATAGGTGTCCCGACCATAGAACTTCTTCAGGCGCGCGGCGGTGGTTTCTGAGTTGGCGAGGAGGAAGTCGGGATGCTTCGATGCCTCAAGATCGAGCGGCTTAAGATAGCGGGCGATCAGTCGGTGGATGGGCGACTTGGTGGCGCGGTTGTCGATCTCCGGCACCCACAGCCAGCGCGCGGGGGTGTGGTAGTAGCAGATATGCAACGCGTCGGGCCGCTTGCGCACGCTATGGGCAAATGAGTGGTTGCTGCTCAGCACCAAGTCGAACTCGCTGAGGTCCATGCGCCGGAACGCCCACGGCATCAGCGGGGCATAGAGGTGGTATCGCTGCTTGGCCATGGGCCAGTTCTGAAGAAAGCTCGGCCGAAGCTCCATGCCCTGCAGGAACTTGCACCGGTCGGGGTCGATGATCGAGCCGAACACGGTGCCCGGAAACATCTGGCACATCTCGGAGAAGACCTCTTCCGAGCCGGCGGGAATCGTGAGCCACTCGTGAACGAGGGCAATCTTCTTGGGGACTGACGTCATTTCGCGCCGCGGGCGGTGACGATTGCGATGACCGTCCGGAAGATGATGTACAGATCGAATCGAAGCCCCGCCTTCTCGAAGTACTCGCGATCGAGGGCAATCCGCTCTTCGTAGCTTGTGGCGCTGCGCCCTCCGCACTGCCAAAGCCCAGTGCAGCCGGGGTGCATAGAAAGGTACATGTCCTGCGAGTCGCCGTATTTGGAGAGTTCCGGGATCACGATGGGACGGGGCCCGACCAGCGACATGTCGCCTTTGATTACGTTGAGCAACTGGGGCAGCTCGTCGAGGCTGTATTTGCGCAGAAAATGGCCAACCTTGGAAATGCGCGGATCGTTCTCGATCTTGAAGTTGCGCTTGTACTCCTCCATCAGGTCGGGGCGACCCTTGAGGATCTCCTCGGCGTTCCGCACCATCGTCCGAAACTTGTAGATGTAGAACGGCTTGCCGAGGTAGCCGACCCTCTGCTGCTTGAAGAGAACGGGCAAGCCCGAGGAGAAGGCCACGAAGATGCTGACAATCAGGAAGACGGGGAAGAGCAGGAGCAGCGCGATGGCGCTGGCGACGATGTCGAAGATGCGCTTGACGACATGGTAGGGCCCGCGGTGATACCGCTTCGACCTGGGCAACAGCTTATGACCCTCGGTCATCAAACTCCCCGCTGCCGACTGGCTCTCCTTGACTTCAATCACGTAATCAACGCAACTCCCTGCACGGCTATGTGAATCTTCGGAAGATCGGCACGCGCGTCTACAGTCTATTCCACCTTATCTTACGACGCGATTTTCAAGGGATGGTGTTCCCGGGACCATACCAGTCCGTGTGATATCCTGTTAACTATGTGTGGAATCGCTGGATACCTCGGCCCGCGGAAGGCGGTCGACGTCGTGTTCGATCAACTCAAGCGTCTTGAATACCGAGGCTACGACAGCGCCGGCATTGCGTTCCCCGAGCGCCAAGACATCCGGATTCTGAAGAAGGCGGGCAAGCTTTCGGAACTCGGCCGTCTGCTGGAAGATACCGAGACATCGGACGTGCGGACGGCTATGGGCCACTCCCGATGGGCGACCCACGGCGCGCCCACCGACACCAACGCCCACCCTCACTTCGACCAGACCGAGAACGTCTCGATCATCCACAACGGGATCATCGAGAACTACCTGGAACTGCGTGAGGAGCTTGCCGCAAAGGGCCATCACTTCCACTCGCAAACCGACACCGAGGTCGCGGCGCACGTGATCGGCGACGAATACTCAAAGGGCGTTCCGCTGGAGGAAGCGGTTCGGCTTGCCGTTAAGCGGCTTCGAGGTGCGTATGCGCTGGTCGTGATGTCGCGCACGGAGCCAGGCAAACTGGTGGCGACACGCAACGCCAGCCCGCTCATTCTTGGCTTTGGCGAGCACGAGAACATGCTCGCGAGCGACATCCCGGCATTGCTGCCCTACACTCGGGAAGTGATGGTGCTGGAGGAGGGCGACATCGCGGTGCTCACCGATCACTCGGTGCGCATCATGGATGGCGACTCGCGAGAGGTGCCGATCAAGGCGATGACCATCGAGTGGGACATCGCGGCGGCGGAACGCGGCGGCTACGAGCACTTTATGCTCAAGGAAATTCACGAGCAGCCGGACGTGATTCGTCAGACCCTTGCCGGCCGCATCGACGACAAGAACCAGATTCGCTTCGAGCAGATTTTCGGCGAGCACGTGTGGCACGAGATCGACAGAGTGAACATCATCGCCTGCGGAACGGCCTACCATGCGGGGCTCATGGGCAAGTACCTGTTCGAGAAACTCCTCCGGCTGCCATGCGATGTCTATTACTCGAGCGAGTTTCGCTACGGCGATCCGGTGCTGTCGCCGAAGTCGCTCGCGATCTTCATCAGCCAATCAGGTGAAACCGCCGACTCGCTGGCCGCCCTTCGGCTGTGCAAGGAGAAGCGCATCCGCACGCTCGGCATCGTGAACGTCATCGGCTCCAGCATTGCCCGCGAGTGCGACCGGACGATCTTCACCCAGGCGGGACCGGAGATTTCGGTTGCCTCAACAAAGGCTTACACTGCGCAGGTTCTCGTGCTCACGCTGCTGGCTCTTTACGTTGCTCAAGTCACCGAAGCACCGGGCATTCGCGTTCCTTCGGTTGTCGAAGAGTTGAAGGGTCTGAGCGAGAAGGCGAAGGCGTGTCTGAACACCGAGGATGGGGTGCTCGCACTCGCCGAAGACGTGCGGAACGCGCCGCTCTGCTTCTTCTTAGGCCGCGGAGCGGATGCTTACGTGGGAATGGAAGGTGCGCTGAAGTTGAAGGAGATTGCCTACATCCCCACGCAGGAGATGCCCGCGGGTGAGATGAAGCACGGTCCGATCGCGCTGATTCAGCCGGGCGTGGTCTCGATCTTCGGCGCAACCAACGACGCGGTGCTCGAGCACTCTTCGATCCGTGAGAAGGTGATCTCGAACATGCAGGAAGTCAAAGCGCGCGGAGGCACCATTGTGGCGATCACGACCGAAGAGGACAACACGGTCGAGCGCGTGGCCGAGTACGTCGTGAAGATCCCCAAGTGCGAGAGCGAGTTCCTGTCCGCGCTGCTCTCGGTGATCCCGCTGCAGCTGCTGTCCTACCATGTGGCTCGGCTAAACGGGTGCGAGATCGACCAGCCGCGGAATCTGGCGAAGTCGGTTACCGTGGAGTAGTGGCTTCGCCGAACTGGGAGGGGCGCGCTTTGTCGCGCCTGGTTTGGCTGCAATGCTGGCGGGACAAATGGACCCGGTGACACCTTGTGGGCGAGGGATGAATCGTGCCCTCGCTGTACCTATCCAATGCAAACGCCACGCCGGCACGAGTGCATCCGGCGGCTACAAAAGGAAAGCGGGGCACAATGCAGCAGCCTCAAGCCAACCCCGGGCAAACCCGAGCAGTATCCCTCAGCTTCGATACGGAGCTAGGCTCACTGCGCCGACGTCGTGGCCCGGCAGGGAAAGCCACTCCGGCAACGCGTTCATCGCGGTCAGGGCGAGCGTACGTTCGTGGCTCGCCAGATGCTCCGGCGGCAGCATGTAGTCGCCGACCACCGAATGCAGAATCTCGCCTCGGGCGTGGCGGCTGTGCAGCGACTGCGCGAGCTCTTCCTCGGCGCGGGCGACGAGCGTCTCCAGTTCCAACGGCTCGTCCAGCACCAAGAGGTCGTCCGGGGTCAGCAGGTCTAGGGCGCAACCCGAGTCCGGATGCAACAACGGGCGATACAGGTCCAACCGGTCGAAATACACCCGTTCGCTCAGCGCTCGCATGTCGCCCGTGACCAGTTCTTCCAGCCGTGCGGCGGCCTCGGCGGGCAACCCAGCGGCCTCCCGTTCCATCGACTGGGCCAGCATCGCCGCCACCTCGCCACCCCACCGTTCGTCGCCATCCAGCGGGTAGAGGGTCTCGCGGCTCGGGGTCAGGCGCAGCGCGGGCAGGGCGCCGACCGACCGCTGGCTCATCGGGTCGAAGTGGCGCAGGCTCTCGACTTCATCGCCGAAGAACTCGATGCGGATCGGCAGGTCGTAGCCGCTCACGTACACATCGACGATGCCGCCGCGGCGGCTGAACTGGCCCGGCAACCGGACGGGCTCCTGCGGCTCGTAACCCAGCATGGCGAACTGCTTGAGCAGGCGGTCGGAATCGAGCGTCTGGCCCGAGCGGATGTCGATGAACGCATCCGCGAGCACATCGCGGGGCAGGGTTCGCTCGAGGACCGCGCTCGCCGCGCCGATGACGACCGTCGGCTCATCGGCGATGAGGGCTTCCAGCGCGCCGATCCGGTCGGAGAGGGCGGTGTGCTCGGGCGTCGCGTCCTCGAAGAGGGTCGAGGTTCCGCTGGGGAGCTGGTGGATCTGGCTCTCGGGCATCCCACATTGAACGAGTTTTGCCTCCCAGCTAAGGCACCGCTCGTAGTTCGCGGCGACGATGAGGACCTGTCGAGGAGTGCGCCTGAGTTCGGCCGCGACCATGAACGGGCGTGCCTCGACGGCGACTGACTCCCAGACCCCTCGTTCCGGACCGAGGTCGCCCTGTTCAGAGAACCACCCCACCCACTCGGCCAACCGCATGCGGGAGAGTGTACGGCATTCCGGGGTCATGTGTCTCTCAACCTTGGCCCAGTAGGGGAGGGTCGCGCTCCGGCGCGACTAGGCTGGGCCATGATCTCTGCCAGGGGATGTATGCTGATAAGGCAGGGTTCCCAACTCATGAATCTCGAAGGACTCATCGGCGCAGATCCATACTCGGGTGAAATCCACCTCGAAATCCTCGTGCCGATGACCACGCTGATCCTTCGCAACCACTCGGCCGAGATCGAGGAACTCAGATTCGCCTTCTTGAACGCACTCACGTTGCTAGAGGATTATGAAGTTCCGGAAGAGGTCTACGACCCTATCGACCGGGAACTTGCGCGGTCTATGCACACCTGTCGGCTCGACGAACTCTCGGACGTGATGTTCATCGATCTGCTTTGCGATCACTACCGGTGCGATCGCGCATTGAAGCTGATCCATGACTGTCTGCTGAACGGTCGAGTTCGCTCGCGAGTGGAGAAGCTCGAGCACACGTTCAGAAGTGGCATCGCAGTGAATGATTGCATCAAGGCAGGCTTGCCCTCGATCATCGACGACCTGCTGAAGGATTCGAGGCCAAGCCGTCGGGGAACCGGCCGCCGATTGCTGAAACCTGACTTACTGGGACATCACTGGAGTCAAGCGGCGACACAAGGTTTTCGGGCCTTCTGGTGAACGGTTGTCTTACGCAGCCCGAGGCACGAGTTGAAACAAGGCGTACGTGGTGAGTCCTTTACCCAGCAGTAGGTGGAGCATTCAGCAGACTCAAGAACTCGCAAGATTGCTCTCAAACTCAAAAAAATACGACGAATGATCAACTTTGCGTGTATAGTATGAGTGCCATGATCGCTGTAAACGCGATGTCTGCCAAGGATCGCTTGAGATTTGGAGTCTTACTCATGATCTCGGTATCGTTGCTTGTATCTCTGGTTTGGCTACTACTTGAGCGGCTTGAGCAAGCACGCCATGCGACTCGCTCAGGCATCGGGGCTGCTCAAGTCTTGCGGCCGGGCATGACTATCCCGCTCCCATACGTTTTGGCTGCGAGTAAGTCGGTGAAGTGGGTCTTCTTCGCTGATGCGTGTTCATCATGCACAGTCCAAGTGGAGGCAATCAGCACGATCCTCGGAGCAGAGCACGATAGGGCGCTCTACGTGTTCGGAGAACCTGACGTAGTTGTTCGACGGTTCATCGGTCAATCCGCTGAAATCAGTTATGTCAGTCAGGAGAGCAGTGGCAAGTTAGGCGACCTTTGGTCATCAATGTCAGGCTTCGAAGCAGTTCAGATAGATGTTAATGGGAGCATTGTGGATTGTCGCCAGCCTGGCGAGTCGCTTCAGTCGTTTCTAAAACGGGGCCAGCGGTCGTGAATAGGGCATGGACTATCCTGGAGACTTTGAGCGTACTACTGATCACAGTAGTTCTGGCTGCGGTGAGCTATCCCGTGTTTGCCGGGGTCAAGCGTGAGGCCAAGATAAGGTCGTCCGGCGCCAAGCTTCAGCAAGTCTACATGGCCACTATGATCTACCGAGAAGAGCACGATGGTGGCGGATTTGGGACATTGGAGCAAATGGGCCTTCCCAGTGCGTACTTTGTCGTGACAAACCGTTTTGGTCTTTCGGAGGAGAGCATGAACTCAAGTTGTGGTGCTCATTGGTCAGTTCAGCCTGCACCAGGCGCTGACGTGCACAATTTCGTGTATTTTCCGGGGGATGGAAGTTCGCCTTTCCCCGACCTTGCTGTGTCTTGGCAGGACCGGTTGGTGTTGTACTTTGATCAGCACTGCAACAGTTCTGAGGTGGATGTGCGCAATCGTTTTCACGAGAAGCTGGGTGTGGGGGTTCTCATGGGCGGGAACCTTGTCCGTCGTCGCGGCAGAGGAGATCTATTTAAGCCCGAGTTTTGGTCCGCAAAGGTGGACTAGGAGAAAGCATGAAACTGCTCGTAGTATTGGTCGTCAGTCTCGCCAGCTTGAATGCGGCGTTTGGAATCTGGTGCATAGGTCCAAAAGTTCCTAAGATGGCTTGTCAAGAAGGTTGGGGGCCCTTCGTCACGCGAACGTTATGGACAACCGAAGATATTCTGGTACCTCAACAATGCCGGACTACATATGAGGATCGATATGTGTGCAGTTCTCCGGAAGAAGGATTGGGATGGAAGTATCCGTCTGAATCGGACCTGGGTTCAACTTGTACGGGAGCCGAGTGCTACTGACAAATCGGGCGAGGGCTCTTGTCGTCGTGGCGTCGCTAGCTCTAGTTGGCTTCATTGCTTTTCAACTATGGCCCAAGCCCAATTCAGAGGCTATTGTGAGGCGTGGACTTGAGTGTTTAGCGCGACAGGACACTGATTGCTTATACAGGCTAGCTGAGCCAGAGGACTTGAAGGCCTATGGTGTGAACCGCCAACAGTTTGACAACTTGCTTCAAGACTACGTCTACCGGGGCGGATGGGAGCAGGTAGGTAAGCTGACGGTGAGACCTGGACCAAGTCGTACTGCTTATCAGGGAGAAGTTCATCTCAGACAGCAGGACGATCTCCTCACCTTTGGCTTGGTCGCTGAACATACGGGATCAAGAAATGAGCTAGTATCACTTCTCACGGCCTTGATTCTTGCTCGGATGCCAGCTGCGACTGAGTCGTTTCGCGGTCCAGAAAGGATGCTCGCGTGGATCGAGAGAGATCATGAAGTGCTTGAGAACCATGGGGTGAAGGGACTTAATCGTAACGATGGCTTTCTAACTTGGCAAGAGTTGCAGGCAAGATACAGCAGGCCCAAGCCAAGTTCAACCACTGGCAGGTAAGCATAGGTTTCTCTTAGTGTCGCATGGAGCGTCACATTTACCGTCCGCAGACTTCGTTGAATGACGATCTGGGTTGCCTACGCAAAAGACAAGCCCGCAACTGCGGGTCTGGTAGTTGGTCGGAGAGTATCCGCCTTACGCCGCCCGAAGCTGTCCCACGAACTCGACCTCCGCCTGCGCGGCGACCTCGTTATACGCGAGGACGTACAGGTTAGGGATGTACTTCTCCAGCAGCCGCCGCATCGGCAGGCGGAGCTGGTTCCCGCAGAGCAACACCGGCTGGTAGCCCTGGGCCATCGCCGACTCCACCTGAGACTGCAGGTCGTCCATCATTCGCCGCTGGTCGTTCGGGTCCATGGCGAGCACGGAGCCGTACGGGGTCTGCGATAGCGACTCAGTCAGCGATCGCTCCAGCGAGGGCTCCAGGGTGATGCACGTCAGTCGGTTCTCGTGGTCCAGAAACTGCCGCGTGATCGTGCGGGCGATGGCGGCGCGCACCAACTCGCCGAGCTGGTCGGGGTCTTTCACCCGCGAGCCGAAGTCGGCCATCGTCTCCAAAATCGTGACCATGTCGCGGATGGGAACCCGCTCGCGAAGCAGGTGTTGGAGCACCTTCTGCACGTCGCCGAGTTGCAGCACATGCGGCACTAGTTCGTTGACCACCGCTTCGTTCACGTGCTTGGCGTTGTCGATGAGGGTCTGCACATCTTGGCGCGAGAGCAACTCGGCCGAGTAGCTCTTGACGAGTTCGCTCAGGTGAGTCGAGATCACGGCACTGGGGTCGATGACCGTATAGCCACCTCGCTCGGCGGTCTCCTTCTGGCCCGGATCAATCCAAAGCGCGTCAAGACCAAACACCGGATCGCGGCCGGGTTGACCCGCGAGCGGGTACAGCACCGAGCCCGAGCTGATCGCTAAGCAGTGGCCCGGCAACACCTCAGCGCGCGCGACCTCTTCGCCCTTCACCTTCAAGCAGTACTCGTTGGTGGTTAGATGGACGCTGTCGCGGATGCGCACGGTGGGCATGACGAAACCCAGATCCAATGCGATTTGGCGGCGGGTGGCGGTAACGCGCTCGGAGAGATCGCCGCCCACGCGAGGATCGGCGAGCTTGGTCAATCCGTAGCCGATCTCGATTTCGATGGGGTCGACGGTGAGCAGCGGCAGAACAGCTTCGGGGCCGGTCGGAGCGGGGGCCGCGGCTTTTGGCACGTCCTTCGGCTTGTCGCCGTCGTTGATCTGCTTCAGCGCGGCGGGGTTCTTGGTGAGGAAGCGGTTGAGGCCAAAGCACAATCCGGCCGCGGCGAGAAAGATGGTGGCGGGAAAGCCGGGCACAAACGCGAGCACGGCAAGCGCTCCGCCTGCGAATCCCAGGGAGCGATGCTGGTTCAGCAGCTGGCGGGTGACTTCGCCGGCCATCGAGCGGTCTTGCCCAGCGCGGGTGACCATCAGACCGGAGGCGGTAGAGATGAGCAGGGCGGGGAGCTGCGACACGAGACCTTCACCCACAGAGAGCAGGGCATAGGTGCGCAGAATGCTCATCGCGTCAGCGTCGCCGCGGAGAAATCCGACCGCGAAGCCACCGACGATGTTGACGAGGATGATGAGAATCGAGGCGATGGCGTCGCCTTTGACAAACTTCGAAGCGCCGTCCATCGCGCCGTAAAAATCGGCTTCTTGCTTGACGGCCTTGCGGCGCGCGCGGGCTTCTTCTTCGTCGATCATGCCCGCGGCGAGGTCGGCGTCGATCGCCATCTGCTTGCCGGGCATGGCGTCCAAGGTGAACCGGGCGACCACTTCGGAGACGCGCCCAGCACCGTTCGTGATGACGATGAACTGCACGATCATCAGGATCAAGAACACGACGAAGCCGACGACGAAGTCGCCACCCATGACGAAGTTGCCAAACGTCTCGATGACGTGTCCGGCTTGGCCGGTGCCGAGGATGAGCTTGGTTGCGGCGATGCTGAGCGCAAGGCGGAATAGGGTGGTGATCAGCAACAGCGAAGGGAAGACGCTGAACTCGAGCGGGTCCTTGATGTTGACCGAGGTCAGAAGAATGACGACCGAAGCGGTCATCGCGATGACCAGTCCCGTGTCCAGCATCCAGTGCGGCAAGGGCAGGATCAGCATGCCGACGATGGCAAGCAATCCGATTCCTAGGAGGAGATCGGTCTGTCGGAGGATCTTGGACAACGAGTTCATGCCATTGCTTCCGGACAGGGTGGGGGCCCATTGGTTGTATCGGCATAAATGCGGGGAAATGGAGAGGGAATCGACGTTTTGCGCGGGTTGGCTTGAGTTGGGATCACGAGGCGCGCGCGGGCGTCGTACCGCGCAGAGGTGGGCGGGTGGCGTGGTTGATCGCGGATTGGCACGGTCGCATCCACATTCTTGACATTTTCGTCAAGAATGACAACCGATAGCCAGCCGAGTCAAGTTTGATCCTCTCAGCTTGAAAGAGACTACAGGTCGTTATGCGTCGCGCCTTCACCCTCATCGAACTCTTGGTCGTCATCGCAATCATTGCGATCCTTGCCGCCATCCTTTTCCCGGTGTTCGTCCAAGCCAAAGTGGCGGCTCGGAAGACGCAATCGATCTCGAACTTGAAGCAGATCGGGCTGGCGGTGATGATGTACACGGAGGACAATGACGGCTATCCCCACCATAGCAGCCCCTCCTCATGGAGTCCTCGGGTGCGTTGGGCCGATCGGATCTTCCCGTACGTGAAGACCGAAGAAGTGTTCATCGCTCCTAATGCATCGCTCGAGGTGTACGGCAAGAAGTGGGCGCACAACCAGAACCGCACCTATGGCGGCTACGGTATCAACTACCAGTACCTCGGCAACTCGCGTGACCTCGCACCCAACCTGCCTTTTGCCGCGCGAGATTCGGAAATCAGCCATACGTCATCGACGATCGTGGTGGCGGACACCCGCGGCGTGCGTCGCGATAATGGGACGACGAGCGGCGGCGAGTACACCATCGATCCCCCGTTGCCCTCGCTCCGCGGCAGCGGCAAGCCCAGCGGCTACTATGGTGATGGAGCCGACTGCGGTTCTGGGCCCTTCGGTTGCCGATCTACTCCTGCCGAGCGGCATGCGGATCGCGTCGCGGTTGCCTTTGCCGACGGACATGCCAAGACATTCACGCTGCTGCAGTTGGATGACTACGACGGCGATGGTGTGCTGGACAATGGCTGGTGGAACGGCTCGGCTGATCCCGCGAAGAAGTAGGCGGCCGTTGGCCCCCGCTTGAGCCCCTCACCTCCCAATCTCCTCGTTTAAGAGGAGAGAATCGGCTCGCGAAGCGAGACGGCGGGGAGTCTCTTACTCAGGCTTCTTAGCTACTGCGATGACGCTGCTGCCCCACGGTAAGGCCACCGACTCGATCCAGCGCGCCTCGATATCCTGCAGGTCGATCAGCGCAGCATTCAGCCACTCGGGGACCCGGGGCAGCGACGCCTTCGCCGGACCGCGGCGCAGCTTCTCCAAAGCCCGCACCAACACCACCACGGGGAACAGGAAGAAGACGTTGTAGCTCAGTCGGCGGATACCAAAGCCGGCTTCGGACAACCGTGCGCGCACCTCGGGGCGCGTGTAGCGGCGGTGGTGCATCAAAGCAACGTCATGTGGTCCCCACAGCCAGCGGAAAGCGGGCACGCTGAGGACCAGCACGCCACCCGGACGCAGCACTCGGAAGGCCTCGGCAAACGCGGCGCGGTCATCTTGGATGTGTTCGAAGATGTCGAGCGCCAAGACCGCATCCACGCTAGCGGAACGGATGGGTAGCGCCTCGCCATTCGCCAGGACTAGATCCGCCACGCCGCGTTGGCGGCAATAGGCCAGCGCCTGCGAGCTCATATCGAGCCCAACGGGGTGCGACCAATGCGCGAGTTCGCTGGCGATGACCCCGGTGCCGCAGCCGAGGTCGAGGACAACCGGCCCTGGGGAAGAGGGAGTTGGAGGGTGAGGGGCGACTCCGAGAGCTCTCTTGAGCAGCCGCAGGGCCAACCGCCGCCGACCGACGAACCACCAGTAGCGGTCCTCGAGCGCGAACATGCGGTCGTACTCGGCGGTCTGCACGCGCTACGTCGTATCCTTGGCCAACCGCTTGGCCTTGCCCAACAGCCGCAGCTTGACCAGATCGATGAGCGACTTTGGCACGTCTCGCCACATGACGACCTTGGAGCCCTCTTGGTGCGACCAGCGAATCGGCACCTCGGCGATCTCGTAGCCGAGATCGCGAGCGATCATCAGCGATTCAAAGTCGAAGCTGAATCCATTCAGCTTGCAGCGCGAGAACACGTCCTCGGCGACGTCGGCTCGGAACAGCTTGAACCCGCACTGGGTGTCTTGAATCCCGGGCACGGCGAGAGCCTGGATCAGCTTGTTGGCGAGGCGTCCCAGCATCTCGCGGTAGAGGGGCTGCCGCTTCTCGAGCCGACTCTCCCGCATCGGACGCGAGCCGATCGCAATTGGCGCTTTCTCGACCGCGGGCCACAACTTCTCAATTTCCTCGATTGGCGCGGCAAGGTCGGCATCGGAGAACAGCTTCCACTCGCCTTCGCACTCGACCATGCCTCGGCGCACGACAAACCCCTTGCCGCGGTTGGGGATCGACTCAATCAATCGAAACCGATCGTCGGATGTGATGAAGTTTCGGACCATTTCGTTGGTCTCATCCTTGCTGCCGTCACTCACGACGGTCACCGTCCACGTGTAGGGCTGGGCGGCCAGATACTCACGCACCCGCTCTAAGGTGGGCAGGATGCGGGCGGCTTCGTTATAGGCCGGGATGACCACGGCGAGTCGCGGAATAGCCAAGGCTTGCCGATTCTACCGCTCGTCGGGTTCGCTGGGTCCAGGACCGGCGGCGTTGATGAAGCTGCGGAAGCGATCAGCACCGATGATTAGCGCCAGCGACACGGCAATCAAGAACGAGTAGGCGATCAACTGACCCGTCACGGTGGGGTCGGGCGCGGGACTTCGCTTTAGGTCCATGTAGTAAGCGAGCGAGGGAAGGTGGGTGATGAGCGTGACCAAGCCAATCGATCGGTAGGCGAGGCTGGGCCAAGACGAACCTCGAGTCACCGGCGGGGTCCGCTGGTCGGAGAGCAATCCGGCGACCCAGCTGGCATGGACCCAGAGCACGTAGCACGCAGCCAGGTTGATGAGCGAGGCGGCTAGGGCCGAAGCAGGTGTCCAGGCATAGAGGGCCAGGTAACGCGGGACTTCGCCGTACAACTGGAAGGCTTGGTAGGTTGCGAACGCGTTCGAGGCACCGTAGACGCCGTGAACGAGCAGATAGACCGCCAGGAGCCGCGACCCCATAAAAGCCCAAGCACGCGCTTCCATGAAGCAAGAGACGCGGGCGGAGCCGAGGAGGGACCTACTTCTGACCAGACAGCTTTCGGCCGATTTCCGCGTTGCGCTCAATGTAGTCGCGCAGGTTGGGCGGAACGTCGCTATCCACGAAAATCGCGGTGACCGGACACTCGGGCTCGCATAGGCCGCAGTCGATGCACTCGTCCGGGTTGATGTAGACCATGTCGTCGCCTTCGTAAATGCAGTCCACCGGGCACACGGTCATGCAGGACTTGTCTTTCACGCCAATGCAGGCTTCGGTCACAACGTATGGCATCAATAGATTGTGGCATACGATTCTGGCGGGACGCCGCACTCAGCGAGCCTGTGTCGTATACAATAGAGAGGAATCTGGAGTAACAAGTCAAGATGATCACCCTAACCCCCCGCGCCCTTACCGAGTTGAAGGATTTGATGGAATCGCAAGGCAACCCCAGTGCCGCCCTTAGAGTCTGGGTCGCCGGCGGTGGATGCTCAGGATTATCTTACGGAATGGCGCTCGATGAAGGGCAGCCGGACGCGGAAGATGAGCTGTTCGAGCAAGAGGGCGTGAAGATCGTGGTCGATCCGCTGAGCCTTAAGTACATGACCGGAAGCAGCGTCGACTACGTCGATGACGCGATGGGCGGCGGCTTCAAGATCGAGAACCCGAACGCGACCAGCTCGTGCGGTTGCGGATCCTCCTTCAAGACCGAGGATTCGGAAGCCGGAGCCGGTGGTTGCGGTAGCTGCGGTTGCCGCTAAGCGGCGCGCTCCGCTGATCCGTCAAGGAGTCCTTCTCGTCGAAGGATGACTTCCCACGTCGCGACCAAGTCGGGGTCGGTACTGCCTCGCATCACGGCTTTTCTCAGCTCGTCCAGAGCCTGCTGAGGTGTCATCGCGTGCCGATAGGCGCGGGTCGAGGTCATGGCGTCGTACATATCGGCGATCGTCGCAATGCGTACGAGCAGCGGGATCTCATCACCGCTGAGCCCATCGGGATAGCCACGGCCGTTGAGCTGTTCATGGTGCCATCGGACAATGGGAATGCAGTCTTTAAAGTGGGGAATGTCCTGAATCACATTGGCCCCAATGATCGGATGGCGCCGGATGATCTCGAACTCATCGTCGGTGAGACCCGAAGGTTTGGTGAGGATATGGTCGGGGATGCCGATCTTGCCGATGTCGTGGAGCAAAGTGCCCATCCGCAACGTGATGCGATCCGCCTCAGAGATCCCGATCTCGTCCGCTAGCTTCAGCGCGTAGCGCATGACGCGCTCGGTGTGGCCAGCGGTGTACGGGTCCTTCGCTTCGATCGCTTTGACAAGGGATCGCACCATGGCCTCGAGATTGGCTTCGAGTTGATCGTACGTCTCAGTTAAGATCCGGTTCTTGTCTTGAAGCGCGATCGCGGCTTGCTTTGCTTCGGATACATCCAAGTTAAAGCCGATAAAGTGCTCCAGTTCTCCGTCTGGCTTGTAGACCGGGACACTACGCCACTCGAGGAACCGTTCGCCGGTGGCCGAGTCGTTCACCCGGTATTCGATGCGGATGGGCTCCTCGCGAGCCTCCCCTTCATGGATTTGCCATTGGACCAACGGAAGTTCCTCGGCGGGCACGGCGCGGGCGAAAGCCTGCTCCGCTGTGATTCCGGGTTCCCGCATGAGTTGCTCGTCCCAAGCCCAGTTCGTACTGACAAACCGCCCTTCGCTACGAATGAAGAGTCCGATGGGCAAGTTTTCGACGAGTCGGGCATAGGATGACTCGAGGCTGCTCGCTTGGTTCTTGACGACCTGCAACTCAAGGTGTTGATGATGGGCGCGATGCAGTGATATCGCAAGTCCAAGGAGGAACAATCCGAGCGCTCCCCAAAGCAGCGGTTCCGTGCGGACGAGCGCATGAGCAGACGCCGCCCCTGCGGCCAGACCGGCTGCACAGGCGATCAACAATCTTCCGACGCTGCACGATCCCTTCATGGCGGGTGCGCTCTCCCACGTAGGATTGTCGGCAGCTTCGGTTGAACTGCATCACCCCAAAAAAGAGGGCGCCACCCGTTTGGGGTGACGCCCTCTCTTCGCTTTTAGCGAGTTTTTAGCTCTTCTTCTTGGTAATGAGCACGTGGCCGGTCTCCGGATCGAAGTCCACTTCGACATCCAGACTCTCCCGAATGAAGGACAGCGGAACGATCGTGCGGCCCCGCTCGATGAAGGCGGCGAGCTCCATCGACACCTCGATCTTGTTCACGAGCGCACTGCGCTCGCCGACCTTGATGTAGACATCCTTGCCCATTCCCGACGCGGTGAGCACTTTCGACAGGTTCTCCCAATCGACCTTGCCGCCCGCCTGCTCAAAGAGCGCACGGAACGGGGTGAGGGCGACGCCGTCTTGTACTCGAGGCTGGACGTCGAACTCGACCAAGGCGGAGTTCAACATGATATTGAACGTGCCGATGTTCGGAAGTCGCTGACCCTTCTCAATGGAAATTCGACCGGTGCCCATCGTCGCGGCGGTGGTGACGCCATTGGTCTTCGGGTTGCTGACCTTAACGTCGATCGCACCTTTAAGGCTGTTTGCCGGCTTGGTGTTCTGCGCGATCGTGGTTACGCCAGGGGTTACGTTGCGGGCACCCATGCTGACCGCCTGGCCGCTATCCATCGTCTTGAGCGTGGTGCGCGGTGCGGTGATGGGCTTGACATCGTTGGCCGCTTGAGTTGCGGCAATCGTCGGGACGACGGTGGTCGTCGCCGTTACAGCGGCCGAGGTTCCCGTAGTCGGCTTCACCGGGGTAGGAGTGGCGACCGCCGGTTTCGGAGTGGGTACGGCTACCTTGGGCTCGACCTTAGGCTCAACCTTGGGCTCCGGCACGCGGTTGGTGCGTCCGCCGGGGTTGTTGACGAACACTTTCACCTTGCGGGTCTTGAACGTGTTGCTCGTATCGTCCACAACCCAGGCCTCGACCTCGTGCCAGCCATTGGCTTCACGAGACGTATCCCAGATGAACGAGAACGGAGCGACGTTGGTCATCGACCGGAACTGGCCGTTGATGAAGAAGCTGACATAGCTGTTGCGCATGTCGCGGCCGAATCCGACCTTGATCTCCATGGGCCCCATGACGGTGGCGCCGACCTTGGGCTGAACCAAGTAAACAGGGCCACGGTCACCCACGTCGGTGGTAACGATGCTGCGCTCGGTTCCGAGAAGGCGGCCGTCCTTGTCGAAAAGACGAACTTCGATTTCGTTGTCGCCCTCGCTGAGCAGGCTAGGATCGAGCGTGAAGCTCGTCTCCCCCTTCTTGCTCTTGGCATCCACGGCGCGGGTTCCAAAACTCGTCCCGTTCACCCGAAGTTCAACCATCGCCGCGGCGACGCCGCTGAAGCGAATGTTGAGCGTCGGGCTGTTCTGCGCTCGGTCGATGAGAATCTTGGCCTCATCGACGGGAAGCGCGAGAGCGACCGCGTTGGCCGACAGCATGGAAAGCCCGGCAAGCATGCCGAGCGATGCGATCAATGTCTTCTTGGTACCCATAACCCCTCTTTCGGCAGCCCGCACTGCCAACGACACTCTACGTTACATCGGAAAGGACAGGAAAGTCAAGGGGAAAGGTTCGGTTGAGTTCGGCAATTGGTGCTTATTGGCCTGATCTGGCCCAGATCAGGACGGATTGGCTCGGTTAGCTCGGTTTTGCTAGGATTGGCTCGGAAGCGTGTGGGCGGGCCCGAACGAACCGCCCCCAGAACGCGAACCAGCCTGTTCCTGAGCGTCCCCGGCCCGGTCGCCGAGAATTCGGGTATAAAAGCGCGTCCGTCTGGGGAGTTGCCCGAGTGGCCAATGGGAACAGACTGTAAATCTGTCGGCTGAAGCCTACGTAGTTTCGAATCCTACACTCCCCACCAGACAAATGCCCTCGTAGCTCAGCGGCAGAGCACTTCTTTGGTAAAGAAGAGGTCACGGGTTCGATTCTCGTCGAGGGCTCCAGAATTCTTGAACCAGATTCCCGGTTCTTGACTGAAGCCCGCGAATGAAAGTGGCGAGGTCAGATCACCCGCTTCTTGATGTCCAGCAAGACCTCGTTGGCCGCGCGGAGCCCTGCCAGGCAGGCACCTTCCATGTAGCCCTGCCACGAGTAGAACGAGTCCGCATGTTCGCCGGCGAACTTCAAGGTGCCCACAGCTTCGCCGGACAGGCCCTCGATGCCCGTGAACTGACCTGGGCGGTAGCACGTGTACGACCCAAGCGAGAGCGGGTTGCTTGGCCAATGTTCGAGGTGGGCGACGTAGTTGTTGCCGTTCTTCGCGGTTCGAGCTTTGATGCCAGGAAAGATCACGTCTAGGTCATTCAAGAACGCATTCACTTGCTGCTGAACCTGATTCGTGCGCAACGAGGCCCCGCGAGCACCCGAGGCATAATCCGTCAACAATCCTCGGCTGACCGAGTTAGCACGGTTGGTCTCCCACACCGTCTGGACGTTCGGCAGGTCGCTGTAAGCCGTGCCGCTTGCGCCAAACTGCGTCTCCCAGTAACGGCCAGCAAAGGCGACCATCGTCTTCGCGTTCATGCCGTAGCCCAGTTCGTCGATGGCGCGTCGCTTATCCGAAGAAAGGCCGAGTGAGGCATCGAGTTGGACTCCTCGAAGGACGGTGAACGGAATCGCAAGCACCACCGCGTCGGCTTTCTCGGGCACGCTGGAGCCGTTGAAGTACATCAGGTACTCGCCCGACGCGTTCTTGCCGAGGCGAGTGAGCCTCGCTCCGGTGGTGATCTGGCCATCGAGCTTTCCCGCGAGTCCCTGAATGATGCCGTCGTTGCCGTCGATCAGGTGGTAGCGTTCGTCGCTAACGCCAAAGGGCTCGAACTTGGACTGCTTGTTCAGACGCATGAAACCCAGGAAGTTCAACGTGCTCTGCTCGCTGGTCTCAAGTCCGTACTCGGCCAGGTAGGCCTCATTCAGGACGGCTTCGATGAGCGGGTGCCCTTCGCACCTTGAGGCAAAGTAGGTCGCGAGGTCCGTGTTGTCCAGGTCGCGGTCGGCTTGGTTGCTGATGTAGAAGCTCGCGGCTCCAGAAATGGCCCGAAGATCGGGCTGCATGTTCGCAACCACCGCCCGGAACTGCTCGACCACCTGCTGCTCGGACCAGTGTTGCCCGAAGAAGTAAAAGGTCTCTTCGCCCGCCCCCCGAATCACCGTCTCCTTGGCGAGGTTGAATTCGTTGGCGTACGCGAGCATCGCCTTATGTCCGGTGTCGATGAACTCGCCGCCGTTCTCAGCAACCATTCCGGAGACCAGCGTTCGGTTGCTGAAGCAACGTCCTCCAAGCCGGCTGGAGGCTTCGTACACTCTTGCGGCATAGCCCTTCGTCTTGAGCCGGTCGGCGCAGGCCAGCCCCGATAGACCGCCGCCGATGATGGCGATTCGCGGAACGCCTGATTGCCCGGCGGCGAAGGTGCCGAGCGGGCTCATAGCGGCACCGGCTACGCCCATCGCGGTCAAGAAGGTGCGGCGGGTGATCGCGCGTTCAGCCATGCGGTCGAGAGCTTCCCGGGTGGGAACCTTGTGCGTCTCGCAATATTGGGCAATGCGCAGAGATCGGGTGACTTGGTGGAAGAGGTTCGTTCGGCTCATAGGATTTGCACTCTGAAGAACCACATTATAGGTTCATTTCGAGCCAAATCCGAACGGTGCTTTTACGAGTTGAGACCGACAACTGAGTTTCGACTCACGTTCCGGGCAGGCCCTGCCAGGTACGGATCACTTCACGACGACTTTGCCGTCGTACATGTCCATGCTACAGGTGAATGGGATCTCACCCGCTTCGTCGGGAGTGAAGGCGAACATCACGGACTTGCCAGATTCAACATCTTTGGATTGGTTGAGGGATTTGAAGACGACCGTGCCACCGCAGCCCAGTTCTTGACCGCCAATGAAGGTCAGCTCCACGGGTTTGCCGCGCTCGACCGTCACGACGCTCGGCGTGTACTTGCCGCCGTCGATGGTGATGGTGGCTCTCTGAACTCCATCAGCAGTCGTGCTTGTCGTCGGTGTCGGGGTCTCCGTCTGGGAGGTTCCGGCATTGTTCGAGCAACCGGCAATAGCCAAGCCAGCGACGACGGGGACGACGATCAGGCTGAACCGTTTTGTACTCATAGTTTTTACCTCGATGCTGCGGTCGAGTCGAGTTCGCGAAGCTCGACATCGACCGCTTCTGGATCAGATAGCCCAACTGGGCATCATGCTTCCAATGACGTCTCGAATGCCAAGCTCGTTATCTGCTGGGCCATTCTGAAGTCGCGTGCTCATAAGGTCTCCTGCGGATCTTCCGATGTCTCGGTGACAGGCCAAGTCCACTCGCGGCCAAGGAACGTACGGTGGAACCACCGAATCGCGTCATCCACGTACGTGTGCATGATCGGGATGTCGAACAGACTCAAGATCGTGCCCATCGCCAGACCGCCGATGACCGCCATGGCAAGCGGCTGATAGGCGTCGAGGCCGGTCTTGGGTGCGAACGCGATCGGCACCATGACGATCAGCGTGATGCCGACGGTCATCAGGATCGGCCGCAACCGATCCGGGCAAGCCCGAATGATCGCCTCGTCACGCGGAATCCCGCGATTGCGGTACTTCATGATGAGATCGATCATGAGCACCGCTGTGGTGATGTCCATGCCGGTCAGAACGATGATTCCGAGGATCGAAACCGTCGAGAACGCTTGCCCGGCCAGCCAGAGCGCGATGAACACGCCGGCCAGTTCGAGCGGCAGGGATGCGAGCATCTGGAGCGGCTGGGTGAAGCCTCGGAACTGGATGACCAGCACGAGATACATCATCGCCAAAGCGAGTACCAGTCCGTTCATCAGACGGCGGAACGAGTCCATCATCTGGGTCATGTCGCCGCGCATTTCCATGCCGTAACCGGGTGGAAAGTTCACGGGTTCGATGCCTAGTTTTGGATTACCTCCATAGGCATAGGCGACGAGATTCATCACCACGTCCATGCTCGGCAGGCTGCCGATCCGGTAGTAGCCGGTCACGCCGACGACCCGACGCAATCCGTCATGCTCGATGGCGGTCGGGGCCTCATCCTGAACCACCGTTGCCACCGACTTGAGCGGAACCGGCGGCCCGCTGGGTGGGGTGATGTAGAGTTCTTCCAGGTCCTGTTTGGTCTCCCTGACCGGAGCGTCGTACCGGACAAGGATGGTGTTCTGCCGCAAGTTGGGCAGGCGGTAGAACTCGTTTGTCAAGCCACCACGGAGAGCGTAGTAGGCCTGCTGCGAGATGGACTCTGGCGATAGACCGAGCTGCTGTGCCCGTTCCAGATCGACTTGGATACGGTAGTCGGGAACGCCCATGGTCCACGTGCGCGAAGGCTGGAAGACCTCGGGCATCTTCCAAGCAACCGCTTCGACCTCGCGGCCCAGGCGATCGAGTTCTTTGAGGTCGGGACCGTAGATGTTGACGTGGATTGGAGCCGCGGCGGTGGCCATGACATCCGACCCCATCTCCTTGATTTGAATGCGCCGAAGACCCGGGATGGTCTCGTACGCCTCTTTGTGGATGGCGTCCATGACCTCGAAGATCGTGCGCTCGCGCGTGTCCTTGTCGCTGAAGGTCAGCATCAGGGCGGCGCCGATCACTTGCGGCATTTGGTAGCCGGTAAAGAACGGAGACCACGTTTCGAACATGGACTCGGCCCCGATCTCGATACTCGCCTTCTCGAGCTCCGGGTGCTTCGCCATGATCTTCTCAAGCTGGACAACTGCCTTCTCCGTGCCTTGATACGAGGTCCCGGGCTCCATCTCGATGAAGCCGACGGCTTGGCCGGTGTCGGCCAGGGGCATCATTTCACTCCCGATGAAGTAGTAGAAGGTGAAGCCAATGATGAGGATCGCGGTTACCCTAGCGAAGTTGACGAAGCGGTGTTTGAGCGTCCAGGCGATCGCGCGTCCGTAGCCCGCTTCGAGCCGATCCAAGCCCCGTTGAAAGGGGTCGAGGATCGCATACAGCCACTTCAGCACAGGGTGCTTGCGGTCTTCATCGCGCGCCGACTCGGGGCGGAGGAACTTGGCGCAAAGCAACGCGGTCAGCGTGAACGAGACGAGCGTTGACGCGATCAATCCGAAGATCAACGGCCAGACAAGCTCGACGAACATGAGCCCGACGATTCCTCCCGAGAACACGAGCGGCAGGAGCGCGAGCACGATCATGAAGGTGGTCGAGAGCACCGCCACTCGGACCTCGGCAATGCCATCGACCGTCGCGGTTTTGGGGTCTTTGCCCATCCTCAGGTGGCGCTCGACCGCGTGGATGTCGATGATGCTGTCGTCAACGAGACGGCCGATCGACAACAGCAACCCGATAAGGGTTCCGCTGTTAAAGGTCATGCCGAAGGGGACCATCATCAGGATGGCAAAGGCCAGCGACGTCGGAAGCGTCACCATGGCGATCATCGTGCCGCGCCACTCGCCCAAGAAGAGGAGAACCGCGAGGCCGGTCAGGAGTACGGCGAGACCGAGCTCGTGCCATACGTTGTTGAAGAGAATCTCAACGAAGCTCGCATTGTCATACGCGATCTTGAACGTCAGGCCGGGATTCTCGCTTTCGAGTTGCTCGATGACCCGCATCACGGCCGGCACAACGGAAGCCGAACTCGCGCCGGGATTCTGGATGACGGAGACTTCGATGGCCGCGACCGAGGAGGGTTCCTGATCTTTCGGGTTGCTGTAGTACCGATAGCCCGAACGGGTTTCCCAGTGGGAGTCTTCGACCCGTGCGACATCGCGGATGTAAACCAGCTTGGGTGGAGCAGAAGAAGTCGATGACTGCGTCGGCGGAGTTGGCCCTGGCTGAGCCGCGGCACCACCCCCCATGCCGCCCATGCCGGTCGGACTTGGCGCGCCACCCCCTGAGCTCGACGTACCGCTTCCGACTTGGCGGATCGGATAGTCGAGAATCTCTTGAGCGGATTGAGTGCGCGTATCGACGCGCACCACGCCCTCCCGATCCTGGGAGGTCAGCGTGCCCGAAGAGCGCGTTACGTTGGCCCGGTCGATGGCATCGCGAACCTCGAGGATGGAGAGTCCGTAGGCGGCGAGTTTCTCGCGATCGACGATGACCTGCATCTGTCGGCGGTAGCCTCCGAAGGGCACCACCGAGTAGACGTCAGGTACCGACTTGAGCCGCCGGACAATCTCATTGTCGGCGTACTCTCGCACCCGAACAGGGTCCCACCCTTGGCCTGCATCTCCGGCCACCGCGAGAGACAGGATCGGCAAGTTCAGCGGATCGATCGGGACGATGAACGATGGCTTAAGGTTGGCCCCCGTCGCCGGCAGGTTGGACTGGGTGACGTTCATCAGCGACTGAACGTCGACCAGCGCCTTCTGCATGTTCGAGCCGTAGGGAAACTCCAGCGCAACGATGGAGAACCCATCTTGCGAGGTGGATCGAATGTAGCGGACGCCTTGCAGATTGACGAGTTGCTCTTCGATCGGCTTCGAGATGTACAACTCCATCTCTTGGGCCGACAAGCCCGGCATCATGGTGACGACGCCGATCATCGGGCTCTCGACGTAGGGCGCGAACCGCTTTGGAATGATCCCGGTCATCGCCATCCACGCCATCGCGAGGATTCCAACGTAGAGGGCGATGATTGCGTAGGGGTGTTCGATGCTCCATCGGTGGATCATGTGAAGCGGGTTGTGCCGCTTCGTTTCGAACTTTACGGGGTCGTGCCTCACTGCACGACCACCTTGCCGTCGAACATGTCCATGCCGCAGGTGAACCGGAAGGTCCCCGAAGACTTGGGCGTGATTGTGATCGTTACCCGCTTGTTCAGCGGGAGCGGCTCGTTGATCTTGAAGTCAGGGAAGATGACTTCGGTGCCGCAGGTCTCTTCCGTTCGCCGAATGAACGTGAGCGTGAGCGGTTTGCCCACCTCTCCGCGCACGGTGTTCGGTTCATAGGTTCCTCCCAAGATTTCGATGACCTGTCCCTTGGCTTCCTCGGTGGGCGTTACGGCAGTAACTTCACCTTGCTCCGTCAGGAATGCGGCTCCGCGGGTGACGACCTGCTGGCCCTCCTTGAGCCCCGAGAGGACGAGCACACGCTGGCCGTCATCGGTGCCGACTTCCACCCGAGTCCGCTTGACTACGTAGCTTCCCGGTGCGCCCGAGGCTTCGGCAACCCACACATAGGCTGCGGATTTTCCGGGCTCGCCTGCCGTTTGCTGCAGTGCCGAGATGGGCATCGTGAGGCCCGCCTTGGGTGTACCAAGACTGATCTTCATCGTTACGAACTGGCCGGGGAGTATCCGGCCCTGGGGGTTGGGCCAGAGGGCCTCGACCACTCCGAGTCGGCTCTGGGGGTCGACCGTCGGGCTAACGCTGGTCACGCGCAGATCGAGGTCGAGCGCCTCTTGGCCGGCAGCAGAGATCTTCACGCTGGAACCCACCGAAATGCGTGCCAGGTCCGTTTGAGCGACATTCGCCTGAAGCCGGATGGGATCGATCTGAGCGATCTTGAGGATGGTCTGGCCGGGAGTCACGGTCGTACCGGGGCTCACCAGCCGCTGGGAGACCATGCCATCACGGTCGGCCCGGAGCACGGCGTAGCCGCGTTGGGCGGCCGCACTCTGGTAGCCAGCCCTGGCCTGGGTGACCCCGGCTCGCTCGCGGTCGATCATGGATCTTGCGGCCTGAGCCGACTTCTGGCGCGCTTCGACCGCGGCCTTGGCTGCAACGACTTCGGATCGTGCTTGCGACACGCGGCGAGTCGCCGCCAGCGCCATCGCATCGGCTCGGCGAGCGTTCGCCTGAGCGGCCGCGACCTTGGCTTCGGCGTTACGGACCATCGATCGGGCTTGTCGCAGCTTCGAATCGGCATCGGCGGTCTGAGACTCTGCCATCTGCAGCTCGGATCGGCTGATCGCTCCCTTGGAGAAGAGCTCCTTCATGCGCGCCAGTTCGTCGGTCTGAAACCGGGCCATTTGCTCGGCAGCGGTAACTTCTGCCTCGGCGGAGACCACCTCCGACTTCATCGCCTGCACTTCAGCCGCCATGGCGGATTGCTCCTGCTTGGCGGCTTCGAGCATAGCGAGCGCTTCCGAGACCATGTTCTCGCGCACCGCAACGTCGGCTCGGGCCTCGGCTGTTTCTTGAAGAGCCGCCTCATACTCGGCAGCGGCGACTCCAACCGACTTCGCGGCCATGTCGGTCATCGCAGCTCGCTCGGCGAGCTGAGGGTCGAGTTGGGAGGTATCGAGACGAGCGAGGATCTGGCCTTTCTTGACCCGATCGCCGACATAAACGACGACGTCGAGGACCGTGCCCCCGACTCGGGGGTTCACGTCCTGCTCGACGAAGCCCACGGCTTGCCCGGAGTAGCTCGCGGTCGGTACAACCTCGCCCATTTCAACCGTAGCAAGCTCGACCGCGGTCGTGCCGGGAGGGGCCGGAGTGTTCATCTCCATGACCTGAGCCTCGATCGGGGTCATCGATCCCGGTCGGCGCAGGTTGTTGACCGCGTAGATGGCACCGGCCAGCATCGCAACCAGGAGGAGCGTGCCGCCGATCGTGGCGCGGTTGAACACTGCGCGGCCATCGATGCGTTGTCCTGACTTGCGAACTCGGTAGATTACAAACGCGGCGAGCGCGATACCGACCACCCAAGGGAGCAGTCCGATGAGGCTCGAGCCGCCCCCAGATGCGTCCGCACCGATGTCCTGGCCTGTTCGCACTTGCAGCTTCGCGGTGGCCTCTCCAGGCGTTCCCTGAATCTGAATTTCGACCTCGTACTGTCCCGCCATGGGGAAGGCGGCATCCATCGCGTAGGTACCGGGCTCCCGTGCCGGAAGGGCTCGCTGCTCGCGTTCGCCCATGAACATGCCCGGCATGCGAGCGATCGCGCGGACCTCCAGATCGGTGACGGGCTCGCCCTGTTCGGATGTGATCGCGAACGTCAATCTTGCCTTGCCGACCGGGATCACCTTCGGCTGAGCCGTCATCGAGATTCGGTAAGGGCCGGAAGATCCGGTGACTTGCGCCCATGCACCGACCATCGCCATGAGAAAGAGCAGAGTTGAAAGAAGGAGCTTCACTTCGGTACCTCCGGGGTTGCCGTGGGGCCGACCAAGCCCGCGGTTCGATAGAGCTTGGCGACGGCGAGCTGCAGGTCAAACTCGGCGCGAACTGAGTTTGAGCGAGCCCGAGTCAGGGCGGCGAGCGCATCGAGTTGATCGACAAAGATGCCGACCCCACTCTCCACGCGGACGACTTGCGTGTTGTAGGCGGAGAGTGCGGACTGCTCTCCCCGCTCGGCGGACACTTTCTGCTGCTGAGCGGTCTCCAAGTCGAGCCAAGCTTTGCGCAGGTCCACCTCGATCCGCCTCTCGACCACCGACAGCTCGGCTTCGGCTTGGACGATCATCGCCTGCGCTTGCCGAGATGCGGCGCGTCTTTGTCCGCCGTCGAACAGGGGAAGGCTGAGCGCGAGGCCCAGAGATCCTCCGCTTCTTCGCCCCATGGCATCTTGCGGCGAGAAGATGTCGCCCATGGCGACACCGTAAAGCTGGGGTCCGAGTGCCGCTTCAGCGGCTCGTCGTTCTGCCTTTGCGGCGCGCACCCTTTGCCTCGCTTGCACCGCTTCACCTCGGCTTGCCTTTGCCGCCTTCAACAGGTCGTCGAAGGCGAGTTGCGGCAGCGCGGAAGCTGACGAATCCTCGAGCGTTACGGGTGCGTCGAGGCTTTCTCCCATCACCAGAAGGAGTTCGAGCACCATTTTCTTCCGCTCAGCTTGCATCGAAAGCAGCTCCGCTTCGGCTTCCGACTGCTCGGCCTCGGCCCGGCGCACGGAGGCTTCGATTCCCTTGCCATTGGCAAGCAGCGTGCGAGCGTTCTCCGCCATCGCCTTGGCGGCATCGAGGCGCGATGCGGCGGTAAGGACCTGACGTTGGGCAAAGAGGGCCTCAAGGAAGGCCATCCTGACTTCGAGCGCGACCTCGGCACGCATCTCAAACAGGCCGGCCATCGCAGCCTTTTCCAGCGCATCCGCCGCGGCGGTCATCGCGGAGAGGGCTCCTCCGGTGTAGAGCGGAACCATCAGCATGAGACCTGCGTCCAGCCACCTGCCCTCCGGGGCAACGACATTGGTCGATGGTGAGACCCCCATCGCGGACCCGTAGGGAGTCGCCATCGTGCTTCGTGCTGCGAACCCGTTGAAGACCAGCTGAGGTCCTTCCATGCCGCGGGTTCCCTTGGTTAGGGCGCGCGCGGCTTCGACTTCCGCCAAACCCGCCGCGAGCTTCGGACTGTGCTTGAGGCCAAAGCTGACGGCATCTTCGATCGAGAGACTCTTCTCCGATTGGGCGAGCGAGCCGACGGCGAGCACCGCCGCGACACATGAGGCAAATGCGCGGATCATAGACTCCCTCCCGCGAGGTACTTCTCAATGCGCTGTCGCTGGGAAGCATCGAGCACCGCGAGGGAGCGGCTCCACAGCTCTTGACGCTCCAAGTCGTATTCGACGGAGAGTCGGGAGTACTCGGAGAGGCTGACGTTGAGGTTGCTGAGCGAGATGCGCGATCCCGCTGCCGGCTGGGCGGTCTTCTGTTCCTGTCCCATCTGGCGCTGAAACTCCCGCTTTCTCTCCTGCCACGTCTTGGCCAGAGCGTCGAGTTTCGCACTTTGGGCGACCTGCAGCTGGAGCAAGTCAGCGTGCTCCAGGATGATCGAAGGTTCCGGTTTCAGCCGAGCAAGCGGAACCAGCGGCTTCGGATTGTTGACCGAGGGGCGATCGACAAGTTTGAGTTTGCCGCTCGCATCCGCCTCGTAGTAGCTCGTCTTGATGGTGCCGGGTTGAGAAAGATAGCCGTACAGTCCAAAGGCAACCAGCCCCACGACCATGACGACACTTCCAGGCCCAAGGCGCCGGGGACTATGAATCGGTCTTGACATACAGTGTTACTCCAGGTTCGTCGTGTTAATGAGAACGCCGGGGTAACGCGTGATCTAATTGTCCATGCCCCGGCTTACGCTCGCGATGCGAGCAGCAAACCCAAGGGGCTAGGCGGAGCCCGTTCGGAGTGGGGGCCCTCAGGTACAGAGGGTGGCGACCCGTCGGAGAAGTCAATGATCCGCTTGGTCGGGGTCAAATCGATCCACTTGGGTTCCGGAACGGGCAACGGATCGGGAAACAGCACCACGAGGTTGACGGACCATGCGGATACCGCATCCATATCCTCAGAAGGCTCAACCGGAGCTTTGATGCACTTGCACTCGTTGCACGCAGGTTCCTTTGCGACCGTCGACTCTGGGCAACAGGACTCAGGTTGGCGGACTGAGTGCATGTCGCAACCGGAATCGCAGGTAGCGGCAAGACACGCCGACATGGACATCGCGGGCCTGGACAGGCTCAGCACGACCAAGACCGCGCCGATGAAGCGGATCAAGAGTCGAGCGGGATACGGCCGCGACATAACTTCATTATAGCGGGGCTTTTTCGTCAAATGGCCCATCGACCCACCAACGCGCGACGGAACTGAGTTCGCGAAGCTGATCTAGCATCGGGTGGATCGGCTCTGGAACTTGACCCCGGTGGGCGTCCCCGGACCCTTGCTCTTCGTAGTACAACGTTGAACATGAAAGTCTGGGTCGGGGTTGGCGTCATCGGGATCGGTTTGCTCAGTCTCATCGGCTGGCGCTGGAAGGCCGAAGTTGCGGCCGCGCAAGAACTCAAACAGCAGCAGGGCGCACGCCGGGGGGCCACTCCCGCCGTCGAAGTCGCCCGGGCAGAAACGAGGACCATCGTCGACACCATCGAGACCGTGGGCACCTTAGAGTCGCCGTTTCGGGCTCGGCTTTCTCCGCGCACCGCGGGCCGGGTCGTGTTTGTCGAGGTCCGCGAAGGCGACCTGGTCAGCGCTGGTCAGGTGCTCGTGAAGGTCGATCCGCAAGAGCTCGACGCCGTCGTTCTGCAGCAGCGCGCCTCGGTGTCGGAATCCCGCGCTCGACTCGCTGAGGCGCAAGCCCGATTTGCCGCGACTGAGTCCGAAGTCCAGACGCAGATTTCTACCCAGGAAGCCGCTCTCAGCCGCGCCCGCGCCGACCTCGAGAAGGCAGAGCGCAATCAAGACGCGGAGATCGCCGCCGCGGAGGCGGAGGTTGATAATGCCAATGCTCAGTTGGTAAGTGCCCAGGCACAGCTTACGAACGCAACCGCCGAAGTACGCGCTGCGCAAGCCGATCTTGCCAACGCAATAGCCCGTAAGAACCGCGTCGATGAGCTCTCCAAACTCGGTTACGTTGCCGCCCAGGACGTGGAGGATGCGTCGCTTCAGGTGGAGTCCAAGCGTGCCGCACTCGACGTAAGGAGTGGTCAGCGTGCCTCCGCCGAGGCCACGATCACCGCGGCCCGCGCGCGGAAGACCTCGGCCGAGAAACGGGTGTCCATCACCAAGCAGACCGTGGCCACCGAAATCAAGCTGGCCAAAGCGGCAGTGGCTCAGGCTGAGGCGGCGCTCGCCCAAGCCAAGGCCAATCGCTCTCGCACCCCCGCCTTCCAACAGAATCTGCGGGCCCTCGAGGCGGGCGTTGCCTCCGCGGACGCCGAACTGAGCCAAGCCGCCGCGAGACGGTCAGACACCGAACTCCGAGCTCCCTTTAAGGGCACGGTTACCGAGCGCTCCATCGATCCCGGATCGCTCGCAACCCCCGGCCAGAGTCTTGTGGTGATCGAGGCCATCGACTGGCTTTACGTGAGTGCTTCAGTGCCCGTCGAATCGGCGAACAAGATCGCCGTCGGCAAGGCCGCTGAGGTTCGGCTCGACGCCTACCCCGATCAGGTCTTCGGCGGTGTTGTGGACAAGGTCAACCGCGCGGCTGATCCCCAGTCCCGCCAAGTCGAACTCAAGATCAAGATTCAAAACCCGGACGGTAAGTTGCGCCCCGGGGCCTTCGCCAAGGTGCGGGTCATTGTTGGGCGAACCGATGGCGCGACCGTTGTCCCGGCGGAGGCGGTTCGGCAAGTCGGTGACTCTGCCACGGTCATGGTCGTCACCGAGAAAGATGAGATCGAGGAGCGAACGGTGAAGACCGGCGGCACGGACCGGGGTGGCATCGAGATTCTTAGCGGAATCCAGCCGGGCGACCGGGTTGTTGTCCTCTCCTACCAGGCCGTCAAACCCGGACAGAAGGTGAATGTAGCCGCGGAGCGGGGTGCTAAGAAGTGAATGTTGCCAAGTGGTCGGTAACTCGTCCGGTCGCGGTAACCATGCGCATTGCGGCCCTCGTGCTGCTCGGCGTCATCTGCTTCATGCGGCTTTCGGTGGATCTGCTGCCGCGAGTGGAACTGGGCATCGTCGCGGTCAACACCGAATGGCCAAATACCTCGCCCGAAGAGATGGAGACGCAGATAACGCGCCCTATCGAGCAGGCGGTTTCCACGGTGCCAGGCTTGTATTCCGTCAACTCCACGTCTGAGTTGGGTCGGTCCTCCGTTCGCATCACGCTCGACTATGGGGTCGATGTCGACAAAGCCGCGGCGGATGTGCTCCAGTTTGTCCAGCGCGCTCGGCGCGAGTTTCCGAGCGATCCCACGCTTCAGAGTCCGACCGTCTTCAAGTTCGACCCCAACACCTTCCCGATCCTCATTTTGGGCGTGACGGGAATCGACGATCCGGTGAAGCTTCGCACGCTGCTTCGCAACGAGGTCGCACCCATCATCGAATCGGCGGGCGGCGTTGCGCAGGTGAACCTGTCCGGCGGGCAAGAACGAGCGATCATCGTGAGCGTCGATCCCGCCAAACTACAGTCGGTCGGGCTGACGTTGCCCGACATCACCCGCCGATTGCAGGCCGAGAACATCACTCAACCGGCCGGTATCGCCCGCGAGGGGCAGACGGAGTACACGATCCGCTCGGTCGGGTTCTTCGAGACCATCGAGGACGCCCAACTGATGCCGCTCGGTTCTTACAATGGCCGGCAGGTCCTGCTCCGGGACGTGGCTGAGGTCATCGACGGCAGCCAAACCCAGCGGATTTTCACACGCTTCAACGGCGATCCCGCCGTCGGTCTGACGATTATCAAGCAGAGCGACGCGAACACCGTCGAAACCGTGCGCGGAGTCAACGAGAAGCTGGAACTGGTCAAACAGCAGTTCCCCGAACTCACTTTCGGCGTCTCGTATGATCAATCTGGTTTCGTTCAGAACTCGATCACGCTGCTCCAAGAGCACGCGATCATCGGAGGAACCCTCGCGATTCTCGCGATCATGTTCTTCCTGAGGAACATCCGGTCGACGCTGGTTGTGGCCCTGAGCATCCCGATTTCAATCACCAGCACCTTTGCCCTGATGTACTTCTGCGGGTTCACGCTGAACACCATCTCGCTCAGCGCGCTTGCCTTGGCGACCGGCCTTATCGTCGATGACGCGATCGTTGTTCTGGAGAACATCTTCCGCCACATCGAACGTGACAAGAAGACGCCCGTGCAAGCGGCGGTCAGCGGAACGAAGGAGATCATGGGCGCGGTCGTGGCATCGACCACGACGGTCATGGTGGTGTTCTTGCCGCTCTTCCTGATCAAAGGTCAGAGCGGCCAGATCTTCACCCAGTTGGCGTTGGTCGTCATCTTCTCGCTTGCGGTGTCGTTGCTCGACGCCGCCACGGTCGTTCCGATGCTGGCGTCGCGCGTGATCAAGGCCGACCAGGTCGAAGAACTCGAGCATCCAGGACTCCGCGAGGCGCACGGCAAGCCGTCGACCATCAGCTCTCGGCTGTTCGACCGCATGACGGTGATGTTCACCCGCCTCGACCACTCCTACCGAACCTCGCTCGAGTGGGCGTTGCGCCGCCGATGGTGGGTTCTGGGCACGGTAGCAGCCACCACCGTGATGGTCTACCCCTTGTGGTCAATGGTTGGAACCGAGTCGTTGCCTCAAACCGATTCGGGTGACCTTCAGGTGCGCGTCAAACTGCCGGTAGGCACGGCCCTGGCGACGACCAAGGACAAGATGGCCCAGGTCGAGCAGGTGCTGCTTGCCGATCCCGACATCGATACGGTCTTCCTTGCCGCGGGGGCCAACATTGGGTTCCGCGGCTCGGTGGGAAATGCCGCTTCGTTCGAGGGTTCAGCCAACGTCCACTTGAAGGACAATCGAAAGAGCACCACCGAGGATGTGGTCAAGCGGTTGCAGAAGGAACTCGCCAAGATTCCTGGCATCCGTGCCAATGTCAGCCCCTTCGACCTGGTCGCCAATATTCTGGGAGGTGCCAGCCAAGGCATGCAGGTCGATATCTTCGGCCAAGACCTCGGAGAACTGACCCTCGTGGCCCGTCAGGTGATGGAGAAGATCAGCGACATCCCCGGCCTCGAAGGGCTTGACCTCAACATTCAGGAATCGACCCCGGAACTCAGATGGAAAGTCGATCGACAAAAGGCCCAAGCGCTTGGCGTGAGCTTCGCCGACATCGCCGCCGCGATCGGAACGAGCACCCGAGGCAGTCTGGCTTCCTATTTTCAGCAGGGCGGATTCCAGTATCCGATCTACGTGCAGTTGCCCGAAGCGCAGCGGGAATCGGTCGAGGAACTCATGAAGCTCCCGATCAAGCCTTCCGCACCGGGATCGTCGGTCCAGGTGCTTCTGGGCCAGGTCGCTGAGCCGGTCATCGAAATGGGCCCCAACCAGATCAACCGCCTGAACCGGCAGCGGTACATCTCGGTGCAGGGAAGGGTCGCCGATCGGGCCGAGAGTGAAGTCCAGGCGGACGTTTCCGCCGCACTGGCGGGGATGGAACTGCCGCGCGGCTCGTACTGGGCGTTCGGCGAGCGACAGACGCGTCGCGCTCAAGAGTTTGCCGGGCTCGGACTGGCGGTTGTCCTCGCGGTGGCGCTCATCTACATGCTCCTAGCGTCGCAGTTCGAGTCGTTCATCACTCCGCTCGTGATTCTCGCGACCGTCCCGTTGTGCGTCGTCGGCGTCGTGCTGGCGCTGTTCTTGACAGACCGAGCCTTTGGTCTGACCGCGTTCGTGGGTCTGCTGATGTTGATAGGAATCGTGGTCAAGAACGGGATTCTGCTGGTCGACTACACGAACCAACTTCGCGCCACGGGTCTATCACGCGACGAAGCGATTCTGCGCGCCGCACCCACTCGACTACGCCCGATCCTCATGACATCGGCGTCGGCGGTCTTTGGGATGCTGCCGATTGCGGCCGCGCTTGGCGCGGCTTCTCAGTTGCAGGCGCCGTTGGCGACGGTTGTCATCGGCGGGTTGATCACGTCGACCGGCTTGACCTTGCTCGTGATCCCGGTGGTCTACACGCTCTTCGATGACCTTGCCCGGAAGCTCAGAAAGGACGACCGTGACCTCTCATCCGCGGCGAACATCGAGCCGACGATGGCTTCCGCGGGGCCTGTTCGCGAGGAAGTCGTGGTGGATTAGCGCGAACTGGCCCGAGCGGGTCACCGGTTCTTCGTTAGTGAGAACAGCTCATCCTCACATGTGGAATCTACGGGACATCCATCGGCCAAGACATCGCCGAGGATGTGGGGTCGGAAGTCGTCGCCATGAAAGCCGTACCCGAAGGGACCCGATCGAAGCGACGGACTCGCGCTCGAGGCGTGTCCGTCGGTCCACAAGAGGACGCCTCGACCGTTGTGGCGTCCCTGGAATCCCGGATAGTCCATGGAAGGCGGGTCGAGGTACGTGTTTCCCTCGAGGATTGGTGACGCGTAAGACCAGTTGTTCATGCGGGCGGCCGTCCCAAATGCGATGGTCCCGGCCGCATCTTCTAGTTGGCTCCCGTTGACCGGGACCGCAGTTTCTTCCCACGTCGGCGGCTCGTACGTACTCGGGGCCAAGTAGGCGTAGTTGTAGCCGTAGCCCGTCAGCCCCAACGCTGATCGGAGTCGATTGGGAAACGAGGGATCTTGGGCAACGCCGTGGTTCTTGGTGTAAGGGTAGAGAAGCCCCTCTTCGGGGCGGAACACCACCCCGTCGAAACTGCCCCACCAGTAGTAGGTTCGGTCGTTGCCCGGAATCCGCACCCTCATGAGGATGTCGTCGTGGTCGGCGTTGTACATCAGCCAAGCCGTGCCGATTTGCTTGAGATTGGAGAGACTAACCGTCTTGCGCGCGGCTTCCTTCGCTTGGGCGAAGACGGGGAACAGGATCGCGGCCAAAATGGCGATGATCGCGATCACGACCAGGAGTTCGATTAACGTAAATGCTCGTTTCATAGTTGACCTCGTTTGTTCGAGGCCATCGGATGCGAGAAGAACCGCCAAGTTCGTGCCCGGGGCACGCTACCGGACGCCCATGCTCGTAGGCGATAGCACTCTGCATTTCGCACGAAGTGGGCATTCGGGCTTTCACCGTTGCGGCACAGCGCCGGAGTTTCACCGGCTTCCCCCATTCTCAACCCCGTCACGACGACAGGATCTCCGTGTGTCGCCATTCTACCGGAGCGACAGATGTCTCGCGGCTCTCACCATCGACCCCAACTCCTCACCCAATCCTCATAACTCCTGCCCATAATCGCAATGTGAGGATTCTCGTCGTCGAAGACGACATGGTGATCGCATCCCAACTCGCGAAGGCCCTAGAGCGAGAGCGCTATCAGGTCGATGTCGTGCGCGACGGCGTGTCCGGGGAGCATCAGGCCAGGGCAGAGAACTACGGCCTCATCGTCCTCGACATCATGCTCCCTGAACGCGACGGATGGACGGTCTGCGAGAACCTCCGTCGGTCGAAGATCCGAACGCCGATCCTGATGCTTACGGCTCGGGACGACGTCGATGACCGAGTCCGTGGACTCGATGCCGGCGCCGATGACTACCTACCCAAGCCGTTTGACCTGCGAGAACTGATGGCCCGAATCCGCGCGCTTCAGCGGCGCGACAAGGTGAACCGCTCGGGCACGATCGCCATCGACGATCTTGAAATCGACACGGTGGGCCATGTGGTCAAGCGAGCCGGTCAAGTCCTCCAACTGACCCGGCGCGAGTACACGTTGCTCGAAGCCTTGGCCCGCAACGAGGGCCGCACCTTGACTCGCGAGGCAATTCTGGAGCGGGTGTGGGAGAACGAGGAGTCGCAGCCGAATACGGTCAACTTCCACGTCGTCTCGTTGCGACGAAAGGTCGACCAGGACCACGCACGCAAGCTCATCCACACCGTGCATGGGATCGGCTACGTGCTGAAGGTGCCCGATTGAAATCGTTCCGTACGCGGCTGATCCTTGCGAACATCATGGCCATTGCGCTGGCCTCGCTGATCGTCGGGGGCGCGCTCGCCTGGCTGAACCTCTCACGGATGGCGGCCTCGATCGATCGGGAACTCGCTGATCGTGCCCGCTCGGCCACCCGGGTTCGTGGTCCGGGACCCGGGGGCGGGTTTGGCGGAGGCGGATTCGGACAGCGCGGACCTGATCGCCCGCAAGGTGGACCGCGGAATCCGTTTAACGACCCGATCGGTCAGATTCGGCGCCCACGGATCCTCACCGAAGCCGGCGAACCCGCCGGGCCAGCGGGTGATGTCGCTTTTGACCTTAAAGCGATCCCCCTTTCTCGCGTTGGATCCGTCTACACCGAAGTGACCTATGAGGGAGAACTCGTCCGCGTCTACACGATGCAGTTTGAGGGCCCCGACGGCGAGTACCGGATTGTGCAAGCGGCTCGAGAGCTGAGGGACTACCACGAGCTTCGGCGGGTACAGACGATGGCCCTCCTCTTTTTGCTGCCGCTGGCGCTCTTGGGTGCGGCAGGGGCGGGGGTGCTCCTGTCTCGCTCCGCTCTGCGGCCGATTGCCGCGCTCCGAGAGGCGATTGCGCAGTTCACCGAAGGTGACCGCAGCCGGCGAATCACGGTGCAGGGCAACGATGAGTTTGCTGACCTGACGCGGCAATACAACCTCATGGCCGACCGGGTCGATCAGTCCTTTGCCGCCCAAGCCGAAGCGTACGCCGCGCTGACTCAGAGCTATGAGCAACAGCGACGTTTTGTCGCGGACGCGTCGCACGAGCTTCGAACACCGCTGACCCGTATCCAGCTACTTGCCGCGAACGCGATGCAGGATACGGATGCGGAACGGAAGGAAGCTCTGGGGATGATCCATGACAGTACCGAGGGCTTGGCGCTGTTGGTGCGGCAGCTCTTGGATCTTGCGCGTGCGGATGCCGGGGAACTGAAGCTCCGCCTGGAACCGCATGATCTCCGCGCATGGGTCGCGGACTGGGTGGCGGCCGACCACGGCACCCCAGAGATTGAACTGATCGCGCCCGGCGAGGCGGTGATGGTTGCGATCGACCCATCGCTGATGGGTCGGATTCTCGCCAACATCGTCGAGAATGCCCGCAGACACACGCCCCCCGATGGACGGGTTTCCATTGAGATCACGGCGGATCGCCGGATGCGCGTTGCCGATACGGGCGAGGGCATTCCCGAGGCGGACCTGCCTCATGTCTTTGATCGGTTCTACCGTGTGGACTCATCGCGAACCGAGGCGACCGGCGGGACGGGGCTGGGTTTGGCGATCGTGCGCGAACTCGTCCGGCTTCACGGTGGTGAGGTGACGATCGAGAGCAAGGTCGGTCAAGGCACGTCCGTCGAGGTCTCGTTGCCTATTCCGCCACAAATGGGCGAACCCTCATAGATTCCTCACGTGAGGATCGCTATAACAAATCAGAAGCGGGCGCAGAGCTCGGAGTTCTAAGGAGACAACAACGATGAAACGGCGACTTACAATGACGATGTTGGCGACGATCCTGGTGGCGAGCGTGTTTGCCCAGGGGGGCCCCGGCCAGGGTGGACCTGGACAGGGAGGCGGATTTGGTGGCGGACAGCGTGGCGGACAAGGCGGCCCGGGACAGCCTGGCCCTCGAATGGGCGCACGGCTCCCCGCTCCGTTCGGACTGCTGATGCAGGCCGATGTGCAGGCTGAGCTGAAGATCACAGAAACGCAGAAGAACCAGCTTCAGAAGCTCGTTCCGGCGGGCCCCGGTGGTCCTGGACAGGGTGGACCTGGACAGGGTGGCGGTTTTGGCGGTGGCCAGCGCGGAGGCCAAGGACAAGGCGGAGCCGGCGGAGGCCAGCGTGGCCAAGGCGGACAGGGCCAAGGTCAGGGTGGCGGACAGCGCGGTCAGGGTGGCCAGGGCCAGGGTGGCTTTGGTGGCGGACAGCGCGGTCCTGGTGGCCCCGGTGGCTTTGGAATGCCCCCAGAAGAGCGTGCGCGATTCGAGAGGGAAGTCAAGGCGATCCTGAGCGATGCCCAGTACCGACGCTTCGAGCAGCTTGCGCTCCAACAGCAAGGAGCCCCGGCGATGCTCGACCCGAAGGTTTCGGAGAAGTTAGGTCTGAGCAATGATCAGATCGAGCAGATGCGCAAGATCATGCAGGAGAACCGTGGTCCTGGCGGACCTGGCGGACCCGGTGGCCCAGGCGGCTTTGGCGGTGGCCAGCGGGGCCAGGGTGGCCAAGGTCAGGGCCAGGGCGGAGTTGGCGGTGGCCAGCGAGGTCAGGGTGGCCAACGGGGCGGCCAAGGTCAGGGCCAAGGTGGCTTCGGCCAGGGCAACTTCGAGGAAATGCGCAAACAGATGGAAGCACGACGTGAGGAACTCAACAAGAAGCTCCTTGCCGTGCTGACTTCGAACCAGCGCAACACCTGGAACCAGATGCTCGGCACGCCGTTCAAGTTCGCACAGCCCGGCTTCGGTGGCCCGGGAGGTCCCGGTGGACCTGGCGGCCCCGGCGGCCAGGGCGGACGCGGAGGCCAAGGCGGTCGCGGTGGACGCGGCGGCGGAGGCGGCGGGCTCTAAGCACTCGATTCGTCGGACCCCTGACGCCCCCGCCTTCGGGTGGGGGCGTCTTCGTTTCTCAGACCTTGTTGGGTTCGGCGGCCTTTCGCAGGCGGTCGTGAACGGCTTCCCACTCGGGCTCTTCCGGCGGATGCTCGACGTAGATTACGGCGGGATTACCGGCATCCAGTCGGTGAAGGGCCGCGTAAAGTCCCGCCGCGTAGGCGTTGGGATCGTCGGGCATTCGGATCTGACGATCATTGCGCGGAACGCCAAACCCCAGCCCAACGGCGTCCGGTTCGAGGGACTCGACGAACTCCAATGGAGCCTTGGGGGCGTAGTGCCGGAGATACATCCCCGGCGAACGTCGAACATCTGACGGCGGCAGTTGACCGAGCGGACGTCCGAGCGCGGCCTGGATTTGGCCGCGGGAGATGCCCCCCGGCCGCAGGATCCGAGGGGGATCGACGCTGACATCGACGACGGTTGACTCCAAGCCGATCCGGCAAGGGCCGCCATCGAGAACCATCGCCACCCGCTCGGCGATCTGCGGGTCGACATGTTCAGCTCTCGTGGGCGAAAGATGCATGAATCGGTTCGCGCTAGGCGCGGCCAAAGGGATGCCCGCAAGTTCGATCAACTCCAGAGCAACGGGGTGATCGGGCATTCGGACCGCTACCGTCTCCAAGCCACCGGTGACCTCGGCGGGGATCATCTCGCTCTTCTTAAGTACGAGCGTGAGCGGCCCCGGCCAGAACCGATTTGCGAGCACGTCGGCGGCGTCCGTCCATTCGGCGACGACGTCCTCAAGTTGCACGAAGTCCGAGATGTGCACGATCAGCGGGTTGTCGGCCGGGCGGTCTTTGGCAGCAAAAATCTGGCGCACGGCATCCGGATTCGTCGCGTCGGCGGCGATACCGTAAACCGTCTCGGTGGGCATGCAAACCAACTCGCCGCGCAAGAGCGCGTCGGCGGCGATCTGTAAATTCAACGGGGTGGGGGGACTGATGACGACATCGTCGTCTGAGTCGGACCGCATAACCGAACTATAACCCAACGGCCCGTCGCATCGCTTGACGCGGAGCGGGAATCCCTAGCCAAAACTCGAAGCTGAGGGCGCCTTGCGCAACCAGGAGTTCTCGCCCATCTATCGCATGAGCACCCGCGGCGCGTGCGTCAGCAACAAAGGCGGTGTCACTGTCCATGGAATAGTAGAGGTCGATGTAGGTCCTGGTGGGTTGATAGTTCAAATCGAGACTCTCGCCCTGCAGCGAGGACGACGTCGCATTGACTGCGATGTCATACCCCTCGGTGGGGATGCTCTCCGTCCAGCTCGCGCCCACGGAAGCGGCCAGCGATGCGGCACGATCGGGATTCCGATTCCAAATCGTGACGCCAAAGCCGGCTTCCCTCAGCGCAACGGCCAACGCGCGGGCCGATCCGCCCGCGCCGAGGAGCAACACCTCTCGCCCTTCGATACCCCGAACAACCTCAAGAAAGCCTGGGCCGTCGGTGTTGATTCCTACCCGGCTCTGGAGATCGATTGTGTTCACCGCTCCGCAGCGCAGGGCGAACGCATCGGCGTTGCAGGCCCCGAGCGCCTCTTCTTTGAGCGGAACGGTGATGTTCACGCCGCGATAGCCCTTGTGGCCAAGTTCCTTCAGACGCGTGCCCAGAGTGCCAGCCTGAACACGAACGGCATCGTAGGTGTAATCGAGTCCGAGGGCCTCAAATGCCGCGGCATGCATCGCCGGGGAGAGGGAGTGAGCAACCGGATCTCCGAGTACCGCGAACTTCAATGGGTCTTTGCTCCTCTGAAGGTCCACAGCTTCTGACCAAAGAAGTTCCAGAATGCCACCACCACGGTCGCGATGAGCTGTCCCGCGAACAGGCTGCGCTTCGGGTGTCCCGGGATGATGTTGCCCAATCCGGTAGTGATGACGGTGTTCAGAATCAGTCCGATCACCGCCACGGCGAAGAACTTGCGCAACTGAACCGAGCGGTGCTCGCGGCCGCGAATCCGGAACGTCCACCGGCGGTTCCAAAGGAAGCTGTTGAGGATCGCGACGCCCGCCGAGATCGGCTTGAAGAAAGGAACGCAGGCCAGCTTCGGATCGAACACGTCCTCACGAGTCGCCAACCCGACAAAGACGTTCGATTGCTCGACCAGCCAAGCGCCGAACCGCTCGCTCATGAGCGTGTCTCCCATCGGCACCACGAACATGAGCAAGTAGAAGATGCCCAGATCGACGACCATGCTCGTGCCGCCGATGATGCAGAACTTGATGAACTGGCGGACGGTAGGGTTCGCGAGCATCGCAAACGCGGCGGTGCCGCCGACCGGCAGATCGGCATCGACTCCGTCAACGGGCTCTTCCATGATCGCACGGTAGAGCTTTCGTCTCAGCATGCGTTCGCCAAGGCGGCTGACCTTGGTGCCGATGAAGTCGACCGGGGCCATTTGCTTGACCCATATCGCATCGATTCCGGTGCGGTTCGCGCCGAGGATGTCCGTGAACACCTGGTCGCCGATCATGATCGCCTGCTCCGGCGTGACTCCGAACTCTTTGAGCGCGCGCTCGAACATCTCGGTCGAGGGCTTGAACTTGCCCAGGTAGTAGGGAATCCCCATCGCCTTCGCGAGCCGGTCCAGTCGTCCCGGGTTGCGGGTGTTGCTGAGAATGCACAACTGCATGCCCGCGGCCCGCATCGATTCAATCCACTTCAGGGTGGACTCCGGGATTTCCTCGCTTCGCCACACGAGAAGGGTGTTGTCGACGTCGAGCATGACCAACTTCTTGCCGCCCTCAACAAGATCGCTCGCATGGATTTCGAGGATCGAAGTCACGGCTTGCTTCGGGCAGAATCGCCTTAGGAACGGGCTGAGCTGCTCCCGATTGAACTGGCCAGTGCGAAATCCACTCATGGGCTGACTCCGTCCCGGAGTTTCCGTGCGCGGGCGACGTTCCTCAAGTGGTCCTCGTAGGTCTTGGCAAAGAGATGCCGTCGATTGGGTAGTGCCACGTAGTAGAGCCACTCATGCTTGGTTGGTTTGAGCGCTGCCTTGACACTCGCCACGCTCGGTGAGCAGATGGGGCCGGGTGGCAGCCCGTCGATACGGTACGTGTTGTACGGTGAGTCGTGGCGGTAATCCTTGTTAAAGAGCCGACGCCATTCGCGCATTCCGTAAAGCACCGTCGCATCAATCTGCAGACGCATCTTCTTGCTCACGCGATTCTCGATAACGCCGGCGATGACCGCACGCTCGTCATCGACCCCGGCTTCAAGTTCGACCATCGAGGCGACGATGAGCGTCCGCATCCGGGTCTTCTCGTTCGGAACCAGCGGCAGGATCTTCTTCTCGAACGCCTGCAACTGCCGCCGGATCACCGCCTTCGCGCCCAGCAGCGGCGGCAGGTCGTACGTATCGGGAAAGAGGAACCCCTCCAGATTGCCTTCGGGCAAGGGAAAGTCGACCTCCGCTGCAAACTCCTCGGGCTTGTTCAGCCACTCGAGGTACTCCTGCTCAGTCGTCACCTGCTTCTGTTCGAGCAGGCGGGCGGTGCGGAATGAGAAGTTCGTCTCGGGGATTCGAACCATCTGTTGTATGGGTTTGCGCAAAGCGGTCAGCAGCTCGTCGGCGGTCATTCCGGATCGAATCTGATACGTTCCCGTGCTTACGGGAAGCGTGTTCTTGCGGTATCGCGCATAGATGAGAAACGCGTTGGGATGGCGAACGACCTTGCCCGCGAGTTCATCGGCAATCTCGCTGAGCTTGGTCGTCGAGTCATAACGAACGTAGTACGGCTCGCCCGCAGCGAGCGGCTCGATTCCGTTCTTCACGAACATGACCGCGCCTATGGCACTGCCAAGTACCAAGCCAAGACCGATCAGGATAACGTTACGCGTTCGTTTGCTCAAACATCCACCGTTGATAAATCAGTCTTGCCGCCTCTCCGTCGCGCTGCTTTCTCCGCTCGCTCGCTTTGAGCCCATAGGTTCGTAGTTCGGCGTCGGCCTCTTCGCTTGTGAACGCCTCGTCCACCAAGTCCACGGCCCAACCCTGTTCGGCGATCAACTCTCCCAATTTACGGCAGATCCGCTCCATCCTCGAATCTTCATCATTCACAGGTACGCCGAGGACAATTCGATCGACCTCTTCAATGCGTGCGGCTTGTGAGATCAGCGCGGCATCGCTCTTGAGGGTTCCCGTGGCGACCAACGCGGGCCGGGGCGTGATGATGTCGAACTCAGTCTCGCCGACGGCGACCCCGATCCGCTTGCCGCCGAAGTCGACCGCTAAGACTCTCATCCGCGAAACTGCTCCAGCAACCAGTCGTGAAGGGCTCCGTTTGAACTCACGGCTTCGGACTGGGGCAATCGCCCGCCAGCGAAATCGGTAAAGCTGCCTCCCGCTTCTTCGACGATCAGATTTACGGCCGAGAGGTCCCACTTGGAGACCACGGGATCGACCATAGCGTGGGCCCGGCCAGCTGCGACCATACAGTGTCCATAGGCGTCCCCCCAAGTCCGCGTGGCCATCACCTCGCGGGCGATTCGCTGGAAGCCGTCTTGCCGTCCGTGTTTCTCCATGGACCGATGGCCCCCAGCGCAGACGACGACCTCCTGCAGGTCGGTCTGTGGTGAGACTCGGATCGTACGCCCGTTGGCGAAAGCCCCTTGGCCGCGCTCGGCGTAGACCAGCCAGTCGAGCGCGGGGAAGTAGGAGACTCCCACGAGCGGCCCCTCTGAATCTTCGTAGGACAGCAGCACGGCGTATAACGGGACCCCGCAGACGAAGCTCTTCGTGCCGTCGATCGGGTCGATGACCCACTGGTTCCGGCCCGAAACTCCTCCCTCTTCTTCCCCAAGGATGGGTTCGTGCGGGTACGCCGACTCAATCCGGTCTCGCAGACGTCGTTCGGCGGCGCGGTCAGCTGCGGTGACCGGAGAGGCGTCCTCCTTGAGTTCAAATCCACCGGCTCCTTGGAACCAGGCCAGCGTGAGACGGCCGGCTTCGACGGCGGCATCGAGGGCGAACGCGAGCCGGGGGGACATAGACCCAGATTGTACTTAAGACGGTGTCTCTGGGCCCGACGGGCGGGTCGCGATGAAGTGGGCATCAAGTAAGATGCATTTCGAAATGCTTTAGGTTTCGTCTGACGGACGTTCCGGGTTTGGTCAGACGCTAAGAAGAAAGATGACGGAAGTAGCCGCGTTTACCGCAAGCCTCGACCGATGCCTCGGTGAACCACGGTTTATTCCGGAGTTCTATCAGCGGTTCCTCGCGGCGTCGGAAGACGTGCGGCACAAGTTCGCGATGACGAACTTCGACGACCAGGAGAAGCGTCTCGCACGTTCCTTGCGGGTCCTTGGGGCCGCCGTGACTGGCGACCCAGCCGCGCTGCGGCACCTCGCCAAACGAGCTGAATCGCACGACCGCTACCACCTTGACATCAAGTACGAGTTGTACGACTTGTGGCGAGAGTCGCTCCTAGCCACGGCCGCCCAGTTCGATCCGCACTGG
>JANJUB010000183.1 GCA_024710805.1 Fimbriimonadaceae bacterium
AGCGCGGGCATCAGCGTGCGGTCCATGTACTCGGGGTGGCGCAGGTTGATGAGGGCGAACATCACGCCCATGAGCATGGAGGGCACCGCGAGAACGCGGGTCTGGAATCTCCAGCCGATCAGGACGCCGAGGAGCGGGACGCAGACTGCGTACCACCATCGGGTCTCGCCGAGGGTGCGCATGGGCGGACGTCCGAGACTCGCCCACAGCAGGCCCAAGAGCATCGCCCCGGCGAACACTCCGATCATCGCCATGAGGTCGGCCATCCACGGCTTGCGGCGCCAAGCGTACATTCCGGCGGCGAGGGTCCACGACCCGACCGCGACATAAGCGAGGGTTGCGTTCACTTCTTGCCTCCGATTCCGTTGCCCAGGTGGAGCAGGGCTCCTCCGAGCATCATGAAGATGCCCGCGTACACGATGGGCAGGCCCTGGTCGCGCACGATCTCGATCACGCTGTAGCCGCTGGCCGCTCCCATCTTCTCGTCGTAGCTGAACTGGTAGATATCGTAGCCGCCGATGTGCGCCGGTTCGTTCACGCCGACCCGGTAGTCCTTCCCTTCGATCCGCAGCTCAGACTCGAACTTCTTCGGACGCGGCGTATTCATGAGAATCGCCTGGTCGTCGCGGAGCATCAGGTAGGCGGGCATCGTCTCGGGGCTGCCCGAGCAAATCCAGCCTGACTTCTCCTTGCCATCGGGGGTCTTCACCCGAAGGAAGGCGGCGGGAGCAGCGGTCTTCCACGGCACCTCGCGCCAATGCAGCCCGTCGTAGGCGGCGTGCTTGAAGAACTTCTCGACGGTGATCGTGTGGCCGGCGACCTTCTCGGTAACCCCCTTCTTCAGGAGCAGCGCTCCGGCCGATTGCTTCAGTCCGTCCGGCGATTTCTCGTCGATCGTCGCCAGGGTCAAGGTCGGGTTGAAGACTTCCATGCGGAACTCGCGCAGTTCGACCTCGAACGGAGCCGGAAACTCGCGGTTCTGCTCGTCGACCATCGTGCCCGCGGGCATGCCTTTGAAGAGCACCATGCGCTTGCGCTCGAGGGTCAGGCCGCTATAGGCGCCGCCCAGCAAAGCGATCGCGAGGCCGAGGTGGCTGGCTTGGTAGACGACGTTGGTGTAGGTGAGCGGCCACAGACGGCGGCCGCACGAACCCACAAGACTCAAGAGCATGAGGTAGCCAACCATGAGGAACGGCCACGACCCCCAGTAGGAGGCGAGCCCGAACCGCTCGGCCCACACGCTTGCGGGCACGATCCCACCAGCGAGCGCGAGCAGCCCGACCGCCGTACACGTGGTGACCGCGAACGGGATGCCGGTCAGCCACTTGATGATGCGCTGGCCTGGATGCAGCCGGGCGGCCACCATCAGCCCGAGCGCCGGCGTCAGGCCCGCGACAGCGATGACCCAAGTGGGCAGCATCCCAATCCAGCGGTAGCCCACCCACGCGTGGAAGGCGAGCCCCACGGTCATGGTGGTGACCACCGTGACGAAGGCCTGGGCGTAGCCGAGATTGCCATCCCAGAATCCCGGCTTCACCTGGGCGGTTGTTGCGGGGCGGGCGACGCTACTCACTTCGCGGCCACCTTCTTCGGTTCGGCCGCTTTGGCCTTCTGGGCGTCGACGAACGGCTTGATGTAGGCCTGGGCCAGTTCCTTGGTCGAGTAGTCGGGGAGTTGGACGGGATCCAGCGAACCGCGCTTGGCGCGCAGCATCTGGGTCTCCAATCGACCCTCGGAAGCGAACTTCAGAGCCTTGTTCAGAACACGCGCGGTCTCTTGCGGGGCGTGGAAGCCCATGCCATTATTGGCGGCGACGTAATCCCAGTACATCTGGGCCTTGCTGACCAGACCGCGCGACTTCTCGAGGTCGGCATCCGTTGCGCCAAGCTTGATCGCGTCGCCGATCTCGAGGTGGAGCTTGGTGATCGCTTCTTCGACGGTGACAAGCATCTGCAGGTGGTTGGTCTGCATGCCTTCGACGCGACCGCGGATCTCATCCTCGCTCCACTTGTGGCACACCTGACACGAGTTCGCAATGTTCTCGAGCGGGCTGCGCACTTGGTGGTCGGTGAACTTGATGCCGCCTTCCGACTTGTACGGCATGTGGCAGTCCGCGCAGCTGACGCCTCGGTAGGCGTGGACACCCTGCTGAAACACCTCGTAGTCCGGGTGCTGCATCTTGACCATCTTCGCGCCGCTGATCGCGTGGGTCCAGTCGACGTGGCCGACGCGGTCGTAGTACTTCTCCATGTCCTCGGCCTTCAGGCCGTCGTCCCACGGGAAGGTCAGATACTTCTCTTCCTTGCCCTTGAAGTAGTACTCGACGTGGCACTGCGCGCAAACGAGGCTGCGCATCTCTTGGTGGGTCGCCTTGGTGATGTCCTTGCCCATCCGATCGAAGGCCTCCTTCAGCGCAGGACGGCTGATCTGAAGCTGCATCGTCTCGTTGTTGTGGCAGTCGGCGCAGCCAATCGTGTTCTTGACTTCACCCGCGTAGTGGTCGAACTTCTGTTTGTAGAACTCGGAAGGGCCGTCCTTCGCCATCAGCCGCGGAACATCCGGGCTCTTGCAGGTCCAGCACGTGGCCGGAGTGGTCTCGTTTCGGCGGCCGGTTTCCTGGACGTCGTTGGCCGCGTGGTAGTGGCCTCGGGGGGCGTTGTATTCCTTGGCGAACGCGTAACCCGCCCACATGAGGACGAGGCTGGGGCGCTCCTTCAGGTAGTCGCGGAAGCCCGATCCGCCGTACTTGGTAAGCGTCGCGTCTTGCTTGGTGGCCTCCCACGAGTTGTACTCGCGCGGGAAGCTGGCCCCCCAGACCGCATTGTCGCTTTCCCATTCCTTGATGGGTTTCATGAACTGAACTCTTGAGAACGCCTGCTCGGAGCGCCGCTCAGTGATCGAGCTGGCCAGTAGACCGAGCGCGAATACACCGACCGCGGTTCCGATCAGCACGAACCAACCGGTAGCAACTTT
>JANJUB010000002.1 GCA_024710805.1 Fimbriimonadaceae bacterium
CGGCGCGGATACGGTGACGTGTGTGGCCTTCGCGCAAGTCGATGAGCTCGTGGATTGGGTGAAGAAGCACATGGCGTAGGTTCGGTTGGCTCGGACTCCCCCTCTCCGCGAGTGATCGTCTCGCGGGGAGGGGGCTGGGGGGTGGGGAAGAATCCAGGCCCAGCGCCAGGACGAACCCACCGGCGGCCTTAGAGAGAGTCTCTCACATATCTTGTATCCGCTCGCTAACCAAACGGGTTGAACCGTGAGGGGTCAAAGGCTGCGTCGATCTCCTCTGCCATGCTCCTGACCTTCGCGGGGTCTCGCTCGCGTACCCTCAGCAGAGGATGTTGAGTGCGGATGTATTGAAGACCCTCAGGGTTGTGGGCCGTATGAAGAATCGGCAAAGCTAGTTCGACGAGTTCGAACAGCTCGGCGGAGACTGTGAACAAGTCGTGATCGCTGCAAATGCGAAAGGGACGTGCCGCGACACGACCCTTGAGGATGGTCACATCGAATCGCAAGACGGGAGCCTGCTCTCCAACGCTTCTCGGGCCCTCGGTCACATGCTCGACTTGAGCAAACACGCGAAAGTCGAAGCATTCCGGCGGAGCTTTGCGTGTGCTCCAGCACTCAAAGGACTCGACCACTCGGTCATCGTGAGCGCGAACGAGAAGAGAGCCCCTTTTCCTGAAGCCATGGGGCTTCAGGAACTCAGTCAGCTGCCCTCTAACTTCGTCGGCCCACGGATTCTTACCCATTTGGACATTTTACGGCGCTCGCATGGGCTCTTCCAAGAAATCTTCACAAGCCGAGCAACCTCACCAAATCCTCACCGAACTCTGCTAAACCAAAGCCATGGTTGCTCTCTGTGCGTTGCTTCTTGCCCAACAGGGCGGGCCCTGGAACAACGACCTCAAAATGCGCATCTCCGATGGCGGGAAGCCGTTCGGCGAGGAGACCACGTTCGTGCGTGCGGCGGGGGTGCCGAGCCTGACTCGAGATCGGAAGGGGCGTCTGATCGCCGCGTTCCAGTGGTTCCCGCAGGATCGGCAGGAAGCGTGGGACCGCGTCGCAACCTCGATCTCCGAGGACAATGGCAAGACCTGGTCGGCACCCAAACCGATCGTCGTCGACGGATTGCCGAACGGTTATCAGAGGCCCTTCGACCCGACGCTCGTGGTCACGGGGACAGGGAACATCCGGATCTACTTCACATCGAGCAAGCCTGGCCAAATGGGGCCCAACGGCGTCACAGGCATCTACTCGGCGGTCTCGAGCGATGGCGTCAACTTCAAGTTCGAACCCGGCGCGCGGCTGGCGGTGATGGACCGGCGCGTGATCGACTGCGCGGTTCACAAACTGGGCGACACCTGGCACATGATCGCACCGATCGGACGGCCGGAAGACGGCGCCTATCACGCGACCTCGAAGGATGGTTTGGAGTTCACCCGGACGGAGAACATCAAGAGTGAGGATGGTGCGAACTGGACGGGCAACTTGGTCGCCGCATCACCGGGAATGTGTTTCTACGGCAGCTCGAACCGCGGGCTCTGGTGGAGTTACTCCGCAGAAGGGAAGTCGTGGACTCGACCTACGTTCTTGAACGTCATGGGCGGAGATCCGGCCGTGGTGAACGGGGCCGATGGACGCGTGATCATGATCTACGTTGGCCCGCGAGAGCCGAAGTAGCCGCCGGTTGGATCGTACCGGCGTAGACGCTCTCGTGGCGTTCGCGCAGGGCCTCGTCACTTCGTGACTCGAAACCTGCGCCTACACCTCGTGGAAATGCCCGGTCCCGCCATGTAGGCGGGACCGGAACGCGTTAACCTTAGAAGCCGCCGCTGCTCTTGGTTTTATCCGGGTTGGCCGGGCGCTTCAGGACCGGGCGCTTGTAGGTGGCCAGCCGCTTGTTGATCTCGGCGATCGCTGCCTCGAGCTGGGCATCCTTGCCTTGGCGCCACAGGAACGGGTCGAGTTCCACTTCGATGTCGGGATCGACACCGTAGCCTTCGACTTCCCACTTCCCGCTGGCCGGGTTGTAGAACGCGCAGTTGGGGGAGTTGATGTTTCCGCCGTCGACCGTCGGGAATCCGAACGAGGCGACGAGGCCGCCCCAGGTTCGCTTGCCGATGACCGGGCCGATCTTCTTATGCTTGAAGAGCCACGGGAACATGTCGCCACCCGAACCGGCGAACTGGTTGGCGAGCATGACCTTCGGGCCGTAGATCGCCGAGCCGGGGGTCGGCCAGTCCTTGCCATCGCGGGGAGTGAAGGCGGCGTCGAGGGTTTTTGTCATCTCATAGACCATGTAGTCGTTGATGAGTCCGCCGCCGTTGAATCGCTCGTCGACGACCATTCCATCCTTGTCGATCTGAGCGTAGTAGTAGCGCTGGAACGCGGTCCAGCCGCCGCCGCCCGTGTCGGGCACATGAACGTAGCCCGCTCGACCGTTCGTCATCTTGGCGACGTAGCGTCGGTTATCCTCCGCCCAAGCTCGACTCCGCAGAGCGCGCTCGTTCGAGATCGGGACGACCACGACCTCTCGCGCACCGGACCCGTCGGCGTTGGGTCCGATCTTCACCCTGACTTGCTTGCCCGACTTGCCCTCCAGCATCTGATAGATGTCTTTGGAGTCTTCGAGCGGCTTGCCGTCGATGGCGAAGATGTACTCCCCAGCCTTGGCGTTCACTCCAGGCTGAGCCAGAGGTGCGACCAGGTTCGGATTCCACCGCTCGCCGTCATACACTCGGGTGATCTTGTACTTACCGTTCTCAAAGGAATAGTCGGCACCGAGCAGTCCGCCGGGGACGCCGGTGATCCCGGGGATGTCGCCTCCCCGAGCCCACATGTGGCCGATGACGATTTCGCCGAGCATGTCGGTGAAGAGGTAGTTCAGATCGCTTCGCGAAGCGACACCCGCTACGAACGGCGCGTACCGTTTCCGCATGGCTTCGGCGTCGATTCCATGCAGGTTCGCGGCGTAGAACAGGATCGGCTCGTTGTGCCAGATCTCGTTGAAGATCGACTTCCACTCGGTCTTCGGATCAACCTTGACCTTGAGCCCGGTCAGGTCGATGGCACCTTGGCCGGGCTGGGGAGGCATCATCGTGCTGACGATGGAGAGTCCGCCCGCGCTTGTCAAGAGAGCCTTCGATCCGTCGGCGCTTACGATGATCCCCGCTCCCGAAGCAAATGGCCCGGCTCGTCGCTCTGCCATCGTCCACTTGACGATGGTGAGTCCCGCGCCCGGCCCAAATCCTCCTCCGCTACCACCGCGTGGCGGAGCGGTGAGGGCAAAGAAGCTACCCGCCGGTCCGGGTTCCAAACCTCGGTAATCCGCGGCTCCCATCGGAAGCGCGATAATGCGGTGATCGATCTCCTCGAGGTCGATCCCAAACTTGGGCGGCTCCGCCTTCGTGGCACCCGGTGCCGCCTTAGCCTCCCCTTCCTCGTCGCTCTCCGGTTGGAGCGGGTGAGGTAGGTCCTTGCGCAACACGATGCAGTACACGCTGCTGGTCACGATCGGATTGGTGAGGCTGGTCATATCCAGCCAGCTCGCCGCCGGGCCCGTGTTCGTGCTCGCATAGAAGTAGAGGTGCTTGCCATCGCGGTCGAAGATCGGGCTCTTCGCGTTCGAGAGTCCATCGGTGACTTGAGTCTTGGCACCCGATTCGAGGCTGTACAGGAAGACCGCCTGCATGTGGCTGTCGAGGTCGCGTGCCCACGTGAGCCACTTCGAGTCGGGCGACCAGCGTGCCTGCATGTTGACATTCGGGTCGGTGTAGGTCGACTGGTCGACTTCCGTGTTCTTGCCCGACGCCACATCGATGATCCACAGCTTGTTGCGGTTATCCGTGTACGAGATCTTCGTCGAGTCGGGCGACCACGTCGGATTGTTGTAGTACGCGGGCGACGCGCCGAGATCGAGGAGGCGCTGGGTTCCCGCCACCGCATCGGTCAGGGCGAGCTGCTGCTTACCTGCTTGATCGGTGATGAACGCGATCGTCTTTCCGTCCGGAGACCAAGCCGGATCGCGGCGGTGCACACCCTGCTGCTCGCCCACCAACCGGGCGTCGCCCTTCGATGCCGGAACCGTCATGACCCATCCGCGCGCAGCGACCAGCGCTCGTTGGCCGCTGGGCGAGATCGCAGCTCCGGTAATGCTGGTCCGCAAGTCTTTGAAGGCGGGGCGGACTTCGGGGAAGTCACCCTTCACGTCGATGTCGACGCGCGTGCTCTTACGCGTATTGAGGTCGAAGAGGTGGATCGATCCCAGCTTCTCGTAGACGATCGCGCCCGGTCCCGCCGAGGCGGACTTGATGTCGAAGCCCTTTCCGGCGACCTCCTCGGTGACCTTCTTGGTGTTCACGTCGTAGCTGAATAGCCCAACCGGACCCTTCTGGTCGGAGATGTAGAACACCTTGTTGCCGACCCACATCGGCTGCTCGTCGTTCCAGCCCTTGCGCGGAATCTCGTACACCTTGGAGTCCGACATTCGGGCAATCCAGATCGCGTAGGCTTGGCCGCCGCGGTAGCGCTTCCATGCCTCTTGCCACTTGAACCCGGCGACATAGGCGAGTTGCTGTCCGTCGGGCGAGAACGATGCCATCGTTCCCATCGGGAAGGGCAGCGGCTTTGGCACGCCGCCATTTGCGCTCACCGTGAACATGCGAGGTGCCGGCATGGCGGAGAGCATGCTCGACGCCATGATGATGGACTTCCCGTCGGGAGTCCAGCCAAGTGCCCGGTCCGGTTCGGGGTGATAGGTGATTCGTTTTGGAATGCCACCGTCCGCGGACACCGTGTAGATGTCGGTGTTCCCATCGTATTGGCCGGTGAAGGCGATGGTCGAGCCGTCGGGTGAGAAGATAGGCTCCGACTCAATTCCCGGCGACGAAGTCAGACGGACGGCGTCACCGCCCGTTCGCGGAACCCACCAGAGGTCCCCCGCGAACTTAAAGACAATCTTCGTTGCACTGAGCGTCGGCTGTTGAAGCAGCAAGGGGTTTGGGCCAGCATCGAAGTCGGCTTGCCCAGCAAGGAGCATGAGAGGAAGCATCACCATCACGATGCTATCTTAGCCGAGCCCGATCTCTATGCCCGTGTCCCTAGGGCAAACCGCCCGCGGAAACCGAGCCCACCAGCTACAATACAGCCGTGACCGCCGCTGCTGAAATCGAAGTCCTGATCCGGGCCAAGTATCCGATCCTCTACCTCGTCTCCTGGGAGGAGCGGCGCGTCGAAGAACAGCTCGGCCAGTTGGCGAAGACCCTCAACCGGACGCTGCACACATGGACGCTCACCCAGGGCATGAAGCCGCCGGTCACCCGCACCAGCGGCCCGGCCAAGCCCACCACCCTCCCCGGCGAACTTGAAGCACTGGCTCTCATTTACGAGGCCGCCGAGTTCACAGTGTTCCTGCTCAAGGACTTCCACCCGTACATGAAGGACCCGCGGGTGATCCGACTCATGCGCGATCTGGCCATGCGCCTGCGCGGTCGTTCGCAGACCCTGATCTTGCTCGGCCCCACGCTTGTCCTTCCGACCGAACTAGAGAAGGACGTGACCGTCGTCGAGTTTCCGCTGCCGACGGCGAAGGATATCGAAGAGACGCTCGACAAGTGCATCACCGCGGTGAAGGAGAACCCGAACGTCACGACCAAGATGAAGCCGCGCGAGAAGGAGATCATCATCAAGTCGGCGCAGGGGCTCACCTTGGATGAGGTCGAATCGGTGTTCGCGCGCAGCCTGGTCGAAAAGAAGAAGTTCGACGTCGAGGTCGTGCTCGAAGAGAAGAAGCAGATTGTCCGTAAGTCCGGCCTGCTGGAGTACTACCCGACCCAGAACAAGATGACCGACGTGGGCGGCATGGAGCTCCTCAAGGATTGGCTTGAGAAACGCACCGACGCGTTCACCGACAAGGCCAAGAAGTTCGGCATCCCCGCGCCCAAAGGCATCTTGCTGCTCGGAGTGCAGGGCTGCGGAAAGTCGCTCCTCGCCAAGGCCGTCGCCGCCGAATGGGCGCTGCCGATGCTGAAGCTGGATGTCGGACGTATCTTCGGTTCGTTGGTCGGACAGAGTGAAGAGAACATCCGCAAGGCGATCCGGGTCGCGGAGTCGGTCGCGCCCTGTATCTTGTGGGCGGACGAGCTTGAGAAGGGCTTCGCCGGGGTCGGCGGGTCGGGGGTGAGCGACAGCGGCACCACCGCCCGCGTGTTTGCGACGTTTCTTACTTGGATGCAGGAAAAGACCAAGCCGGTCTTCCTCGTGGCCACCGCGAACGACGTATCTGCGCTCCCGCCGGAAATGCTCCGAAAGGGCCGCTTCGATGAGATCTTCTTCGTCGACCTGCCCGACGCCGATGAGCGCGTACAGATCTTCGAAATCCACCTGAAGAAGCGAGGGCGAGACCCCAAAGCGTACGAGTTGCAGGCGCTGGCGGCGGCGACGAAGGGCTACAGCGGAGCGGAGATCGAGCAGATTGTGGTCGGCGCGCTTTATCCGGCGTTCGACGCGGGCCGCGAGCTGTCGCAGGACGACCTACTGGGCGAGGCGAGGGCGGTCGTTCCGCTCAGCGTGATGATGCGGGAAGAGATCGACGAGCTGCGGCACTGGGCGGCTCAACGAACTCGTCCGGCGAGTGACCGAAAGGGGGACTAGCGCCCGCAGCATGCCATGATTGTCGAGCTTTCGGTCGAGAACGTTGCCATTATCGAGCGGTCTCAACTGCGCTTCGGGCCGGGGTTCACGGTGCTCACCGGTGAGACCGGTGCGGGCAAATCGTTGTTGATCGACGCGATCGAGCTGGTGCTTGGCGAGCGGGCCGATTCGGACTTGGTGCGCTCGGGAGCGGCGCGGGCGGTGGTGGCGGCCGTGTTTGATTTCTCGAACCACGCCGACCTTCGAGCCCTTGCAGCGGAACAAGGGCTCGACCTAGAAGATGGGTTGCTTTACGTTCAGCGCGAAGTCTCGGCGGAAGGGCGTTCGAACTGTCGCGTTGGCGGCAAGCTGACGCCGGTGTCGGCGCTAAAGAAGCTGGGACAGCGGCTTGTGGATTTGCACGGCCAGCACGACCATCAGAGTCTATTGCACCCCGATCGTCACGGCGAGTTCCTCGACGGCTGGATCGGCGAGCCGATCCCCGAGCTGAAGCAGCAGGTGGCGGAGGTGTTTCGTGCGTGGTCGGAGGCGAAGCAAGACCTGGCCGCCTTGCACCGCGGCCTTCGAGAGCGTGAGCAGCGCATTGACATGCTACGGTTCCAGGTGGACGAAATCCGCCAGGCCGAGCCGCTTGTCGGGGAGTGCGAGGAGCAGGAAACGAGGCTGAGCCGACTGCAGCATGCCGAGAAGCTCGCTGAAGCGGTCTTCGGAGCGTTGGATCAATTGGCCGAGCAGGAGCGGTGTGCGCTTGACTTGGCTGGGGGAAGCCTCCGTAGCCTGGAATCGGTTCAGCGCTTCGATCCCGAACTTGAGCCGATCGCCGAGACCGTTCGCTCGGCCTGGGTTGGGCTTGATGAGGCTATCCGGTCGCTCCGCGCCTACGGCGATCGCTTGGAGGTCGAGCCGGGACTCCTTGATGCTACCGCCGAGCGGCTCGATCTCCTGCGGCGACTGCGGCGCAAGTATGGCGAGGACGAGGCGGCAGTGCTCGACTTCCTCGCGGAGGCCGAGCGCGAACTTGAGTTGCTGACCGATCACGAGCAGAGCATCGAGAAGCTGGAGAGGGAATCGTCGGTGGCGGAGGAGCGACTGAAGGCCGCGGCGGCGGCATTGACAGCTGCCCGTCGGGATCGGGCGAATGAGTTTGCGGGGCGCGTGGCCGAGCAACTGCACGACTTGGCCATGGAGAAAGCGCGGTTTGAAGTTCGGATCGGTGAGCGCCCGGTGGACGCCGACGGGGCGGACGCAATCGAGTTCTTCTTTTCCGCCAATCCTGGCGAGCCGGAGCGTCCCCTCGCGAAGATCGCCAGCGGCGGGGAAGTGTCGCGGGTCATGCTCGCCATCAAGACGGCTTTGGCCGGGCGAGCGGGGGTGCCGACGCTGATCTTCGACGAGGTCGATGCGGGACTGAGCGGGCGGGCCGCGGCTGTGGTCGCTCGGAAACTGGAGGCCCTTGCCGAGCACTATCAGGTTCTCGCGATCAGCCACCTGCCCCAGATCGCGAGCCGGGCGACAACCCATTTTCGCATCGAGAAGCAAGAGCGCGACGGTCGCGTGCTGACCCATGTGCGCGGGCTGGATGGCCCGGAGCGGGTCGAGGAAATCGCTCGAATGCTGGCGGGTGAGGATGTCAGCGAATCGGCGCTGGCTAATGCGCGGGATCTGCTAGCGCGCTAGAGGTCGAGCAACTCAGCCTCATGCTTCAGTCGCTGATGAATTTTCTCCAAGAGACGGTCGAGTTCTAGGCTCCGTCGGTGGGCGAATCGGTTGCTCCAAGCTCTGATGCTCAAGATGGTCAGAAACGCGCCGATTGCAAGTAACGAGTTATCGAAGGAAGTGAAGGGTCTCGCGCTGAGCAGCGCGTAAGCGAAGAAGTGCGGCAACGTTGCGAGTGCATAAACTACAGCAATGCGTCCGGCGATCGATGAGGCGATTGTGACGCGAACCGTTCCCTCGGTTTGCCAGATGGTCACGGTGTTGAGTTCGATGCCGCCCCTACCCGCCCACTCGTAGGTCGTGCTGCTCCGCTTGACTCGGCCAACCTCGTCGAAGGTCGCTTGGAGGTCGCTGATGATCGCCATCCACCGCTGTTCAGAGACGGCACCATCAAGGACGACTTCGCGCTCGAACTGGAGCGGGCCACCCAACAACCCTCGCTTCCGCGAATCTGGCTGGCCGGCAGAGACGTTGATTCCTGCAGTCTCTGGGTCGATACGGCGCGGCGATGCCATGCTTGTGGGACGTTGACCCGAGCGATACGGTTACGGAAGGCCAAAGGACCGGCAAGTGAACCTAAGGGCGGTATCCTGAAGGAGTGCCGAAGACCGTTTCACGCCGATCCGTGCTACGCGCCCTTGGCGCGGGCTTGATTGCGGGCTCGGCATCCCCCTCCATTGCGAAGAGCTATGCCCACCATGTGGAACTGAACGCGCGGACGCTGACCCTGCCCCATTGGTCCGCCGACGGGTTCAAGCTCGCCTTCCTTTCGGATTTGCACATGAACAGCTCGGCAAAGTTGCAGCGAGCGAGCGAAGCCGCCCGGTTGGCGATTTCCGCCGATCCCGACGTCATCATCTTGGGTGGCGATTACTTGGACCTTCGACACCCGAGCATCGTGGAGAACGTCGCGAAGTTTCTGGCCGAGTTTCGAGAGGCTCGCTGTCCGGTTGTGGCGGTGATGGGCAATCACGACTACTGGTCGGGTGCCGCGCGCCCCCTTCTGGAGGCGTTCAGTCGTAGCCCCGTACGGATGCTACGCAACGATTTGTTTGAAGTCGAAGGTGTAACCTTGGCCGGAATCGATGATGCGATCGAAGGCAGGCAACGCATGGACTTCTTCCCCAAGGGCCGGGTTTCTCCGTCGCTCATCTCCGTGTTTCACGAGCCTGACTTCGTGCGTGAGATGCCCGTTCACGTCAGCCTGCAGATCTCGGGGCACAGTCATGGCGGCCAAGTCTGTCTGCCCTTCGGGGCCCCTCTCTATACGCCCTTTGGCGCAAGGGACTACACCGCCGGTTACTATCCCAAGGCACGGGTGCCGGTTTTTGTTACTCGCGGGGTAGGCACGACGGGTCCCGATTTTCGCGTGTTTTGCGCCCCTGAAGTGAGCGTGCTGACCCTGAGAGGAGCCGCGTGAAGAAGCTTCTCGCGTTAGGATTTGGCTTGGGCGCGGTCGGCATTGGTTGGCTGGCCTATGGCGCGCTGGTGGAGGCGAAACGCCTAACCGTCGAGCGGCGGACGCTCCGCTTGCCACGATGGCCTCGTCGCCTCGATGGCTACACCATCGCCGTGCTTGCCGACCTGCACGTTCGGGATGAGTACTCAGTCGAGTTGGCCCGCCGCGCGGTCGAGCTCGCGTTAGATGAGAATCCCGACATCGTGGTGCTGCCTGGCGACTTGGTGGGCCATTGGATGCCCGAGTCTCCCTGGCTGCTCGAAGCCGTGTTGGAACCCCTTCTGCTCATGGAGGGCGCGGTGATCGCGATTCCCGGTAATCACGAGTACTGGGGAGGCGATGCGTCGCTGCTCACGCCGATCCTCGATGAACTCAACATTCGATACCTTCGCAATGAGGTCTACAACCACGCCGGGATCAACTGGGTCGGGATCGACTCGCTGAATGCGCAGCGGGCAAACCCCGGCGGGCCGCTCGCGGAAGCGTTGCTCGAAGATGATCCGGTGGTGGTGCTGTGGCATGAACCCGACGCGGTCGACTTGCTCCCCGCGGGGGCGGACCTGATGATCGCGGGCCACAGCCACGGCGGCCAATGGCGCTTCCCGTGGGGATGGACTCCGATGAGCACCCGCAACGGCGAGAAGTACGTCGAGGGCTTCTTCCCAGATGCGCCCACCCCGCTCTATGTTTCACGCGGTGTTGGCACCACAGGCCCACCTGCGCGATTAGGCGTCCTGCCGGAAGTGTCGGTCTTGCGCTTGGTTTCGGGCTAGCCAACCTTCTTCCAGACCACCTGCGGCTTGCTGCCCGCGAGGGGGAGGGAATAGAGCTTGTCACCCTTCCAAACCAGCTTGGCGATCCGGGTGCTGGCGGGCATCTTGGCCACCTCTTTCTCGGTCTTGCCGACCATCTCCTTCACGGTGAGCGTCACCACGTTGCCGTCGTACGTATAGGTGCCGAACATCACTTGTCCGAGCAAGACCGAGCCGAAGGTCTTGTCCTTGTGCAGCTTGAGCGAGCCCGAGGCAAAGGCCCCTTTGGCGGCGCGGACCTTCTTGGCTTCGCTGGGGCTCAGTTTGCCGTGTTGGATTCCGGGCTTCCAGACGCCGACCACGCTCTTCGTAGCGGGTTCACCGGTCATCGCGGCGGCAAGGATGGCCGCGCCAAACAGAAATCTCGAGTACCGCATCACTACTGGGATAGTTGGCAGACTCGGGGCCGATGGTCCCCGCAAACTCACCGGTTGTCGCTCAGAAAAGATCGTGGATGAAGAGCCAAGAATGGAGCGAGTGATCGAGTTCCTGACGCCGGAAGAGGCCGACCGACGCAACCGCGAGTACTATGCCTCCCTCACGCCTCAGGAGAGGCTGGAGAGTCAGGCCATTGATCATGTGGGTTTTGTCCCGATTGGAGCGAGTTCTTACGATTGCTGGACTCCGGCAGCGCCAGCCCCTGATGCGGAAAAAGCGAGCGTCAGGACGAATCAAAGATCAGGCTGACGTCGAATCGCACGAATCCTGAGATTCCCGAAAATCCCTCGACAAACCGTTGATACCGGGCATCCAACGGGGGTAATATGGAGGTTCGCGCGCCCCTGCCTTTCCCCCGCAACCAGATTCGATGAACCTATTGTCGGTTGCTCCGTGGAACGATCAGGGTCGGCTCAGAACCCATTATGGCCGACGTTAGTCTCTTCGACAAAATCCGCATCGGAATCGCCAGCGCTCAGGACATCCTGAGCTGGTCTCACGGGGAAATCAAGAAGCCGGAGACCATCAACTACCGAACCTTCAAACCCGAACGCGACGGCCTGTTCTGCCAGCGCATCTTCGGCCCGGTCAAGGACTGGGAATGCGACTGCGGTCGCTACAAGAAGATCAAATACAAGGGCATTGTCTGCGAGCGCTGCGGCGTCGAAGTGACACGCAGTAAGGTTCGCCGCGAGCGCATGGGCCACGTGGAGTTGGCGGCGCCGGTCTGCCACATTTGGTATCTCAAGGGCGTTCCTTCGCCGCTGTCGCTGATCCTCGACATCTCGCCGCGCCTGCTCGAGAAGGTCATCTACTTCGCCAGCTTCATTATCATCGACATCGATCAGCATGCGATCAACGAGAAGCTGCCGGCGATCCGCCAGGCCGTTGAGGCAGAAAAGCAGTCGCTCATGCTGCAGATGCGCGAACTCGAAGAGGAGAGCTTCCAGCGACTCGTTGAGGAACTCGGCGGCAATCCCGACGAGTACGACGAGTTCACCGCCCGTGAGCGCGCCAAGGCGATCAACGACCGTATCAAGGCCGAGTATCGCGACGCGGATGAGCGCCTGAAGGATCTCGACCTTGCGGTCGATCTTCTGGGCAAGCTTGAGCGCAACCAGCTCATCGATGAGGACAAGTATCGCGCGGTCAGCAAGATGCTCGACGCGATTGGTGCCCGACTCCGCGAGGATCTTCGCGTCCTTCTCCGCGCCAACATCGGTGCCGAAGCGATCAAGGAACTCCTTGTTCGAGTGGACCTCGAGAAACTTTCCCGCGAGCTGCGCCAAGAGATCATCACGACGACCTCGCAGAAGCGGGCGCGCGCGATCAAGCGATTGGAGATCACCGATGCGCTGATCAACTCGAAGAGCCGTCCCGAGTGGATGATTCTCGACGTGGTGCCGGTCATTTCGCCCGAGCTTCGCCCGATGGTCCAGTTGGACGGCGGCCGCTTCGCGACCTCTGACCTGAACGACCTCTATCGCCGCATCATCAACCGCAATAACCGACTCAAGAAGATCATGGAGATCCATGCTCCTGAGTCGATCATCAACCACGAGAAGCGGTTGCTGCAGGAAGCCGTCGATGCTCTCATCGACAACGGCCGACGTGCTCGACCGGTCGTGGGCTCGAACTCGCGCCCGCTCAAGTCGCTCAGCGACATGCTGAAGGGTAAGGAAGGCCGCTTCCGAAAGAACCTTCTCGGTAAGCGCGTCGACTATTCCGGCCGTTCGGTTATCGTCGTCGGACCTCACCTTAAGCTTCACCAGTGCGGCCTTCCAAAGGAGATGGCGCTCGAGTTGTTCAAGCCGTTCGTGATGAAGACGCTGGTCGAAAAGAAGATCACGCAGAACATCAAGACCGCGAAGCGCATGATCGACCGGATGCACCCGGCCGTCTGGGACGGCCTCGAAGAGGTCATCCGAGAGCATCCTGTGCTCCTTAACCGTGCGCCTACGCTGCACCGACTTGGTATCCAGGCGTTCGAGCCGATCCTCGTCGACGGCAAGGCGATTCAGGTTCACCCGCTCGTGTGTCACGCATTCAACGCTGACTTCGACGGTGACCAGATGGCCGTCCACGTGCCGCTCAGCCAGGAAGCCCAGGCTGAAGCGCGCGTGCTCATGTTGTCGACGCAGAACCTGTTCTCGCCCGCCGACGGTAAGCCCACGGTTGCCCCGATCCAGGATATCGTTCTTGGCTGCTACGCGCTCACCTTCGTAAGCAAGGCAGGCCTCGCCAAGCTCGAAGAGCAGGAGCAACTTCACGCTCAGGATCCGGAGAAGAATCCGGCGCCGCGTGTGTTTGCCAGCTTCGAAGAGGTGCTTTACGCATTCGAGTCGCCTGGGCTGGAGCAGCGTATCGGCCTCAACGATCCGGTCAAGATTCGGATTCGTCGCCCGGTATTCCGGCCCGACGATGAGGTGGACTACCGCGATCCGAAGAGTGGTCAGGAATATCGCTACGAAACCATCGCCGATGAAGAGGGCGAAGAGCGCCGCGAACTGCGGCCGCTCGAGATGGAGTGGGAGACCATCATCCGACAGGTGACGCCGGGCCAGCTCATCTTCAACGAGGTGCTCCCGTATCCTTTGAAGCACTCGGACCAGTTCCTTACCATGGAACTCGCCAAGCGCTACCTGCCCGAGACCATCATCCAAACGCACAAGCGTGTGGGTGTGGGCGGCACGATCAAGCTCGTCGATGACCTGAAGGACCTTGGCTTCAAGTGGGCCACCCGGTACGGCATCTCGATCTCGATCACCGACATGGACCCGCCGGAGCGGCGCGAAGAAATGATCAAGGAAGCGGATGACCGCTCGACCAAGATCACGCAGCAGTTCCGCCGAGGAATGCTCACCTATAACGAGATGACCCAGCGGCTCATCGAGCTGTGGACCAAGACCTACGACGAGATCGGTAAGGAGATCAGCAACGGTCTTACCCAGATGAACCCGCTCTCGATCATCACGGTCTCCGGTGCACGTGGTTCGATCAAGCAGCTGGCGCAGCTCGCCGGTATGCGCGGCCTCATGTTCAACCAGTTCAACGAGGTTATCTACGAGCTGCCGGTCAAGAGCTCGTTCCACAAGGGCCTCAACATGCTGGAGTACTTCGTGACCACGCACGGTGCCCGTAAGGGTCTGGCTGATACGGCGCTTCGAACCGCCGACGCCGGCTACCTCACGCGGCGTCTCGTGGACGTTTCTCAGGACGTGATCATTCGCGGTCACGACTGCGGAACGACCGAGGGTGCGCAGGTCCACCGGATCATCGCCGAAGGCGAGACGATCGAGCACGTGGGCGAGCGAATGTACGGCCGCGTCTCGTTGAGCACGCTCAGCGACCCGGAGACCGGGGAAGTCATTGTCGAGTTCGACCAGATGGTCACGCAGGATCAAGCCAAGCTGATCACCAAGGCGGAACAGGCGTTCCACGATGCGTTCGAGGCGGCGGCGTCCGATGAGGAGCGCGAGAAGATCGTCGAGAAGTACCGGAACGCTGGATTCGACCTCAACGACCACAACCTGCTGATCTCGATGACGCGCAGTCCGCTTTCATGCGAAATGGAGCAGGGAATCTGCGCGAAGTGCTACGGCATCGACCTTTCGACGAACAAGCTCGTCGAAGTCGGCGTGGCCGTCGGCATCATCGCCGCGCAGTCGATCGGTGAACCTGGAACGCAGCTCACGATGCGTACGTTCCACACGGGTGGCGTTGCGGGCGCGAAGACCATCGCAACCACGAACCAGTATAAGACCGGTAAGTTCATCCGCCAGTTCATGGAGGACTTCGCTACGGCGACCGAGACCGATCTGAAGCAGTTCGATGCATCTAAGTTGCTCGAATCGCAGGAGCAGGCGGTCAAGGCGATGTTCATGGGTGGCGTCAACGATGCTCCGCTCGTGATCAACGAAGAAGATCCGAAGGCGAAGAAGAAGACCGAGCGCCAGACCAAGGCCGCGCTCAAGGCCGCCGAGAAGGCCGACAGTGACTCGCGAAAGCAGTGGGAGCGCGCTCGAAAGACGTTCTTCTACGCTTGGACGGGTTCCGCCAGCGGTATCGTCCGCGTCGAAGAGATCTTCGAAGCACGACGCCAGCCGCGAGGTAAGGCGATCATCTGTCCGGTGACGGGTCTGGTCCGTGACATCACGGAGTCGAGCTACGGCCGCTGGGTGATTATCGAGGCGACGGTTCCGACCACCGGCCCGATCAAGGATGCCTACGTGGCGGATTCTCAACCGGGGTGGACCGGCGACATCGATCCTGCGGTTGAGAAGCTGTTCGGCCAGAAGATGACGACGGCGACCGTTTCGGTCCTGCGCAAGCATGGCGTCGAGAAGGTCCTGATCTACTACCCGATCCTCGTTCCGCCGCTGGGCCGCCTTCCGGTGGTCAAGGGTGGCAAGGTCATCAAGGGTGACCCGCTGACCGAAGGTCCTCGCGATCCGCACGAGGTCCTCGAGCTTGCGGGTGCGGCGGCGGTTTACGACTACTTCGTCGAGAACCTGCAGGCCGTGTATAAATCGCAGGGTGTCGATATCAACGACAAGCACATCGAGGTGATCATCCGGCAGATGCTGCGTAAGCGGCAGATCAAGGAGCCGGGCGATACGCCGTTCCTTCCGGGGCAGATTGTCGACCGGTTCGCCTTCCAGCGCGCCAACGATGCCGTCCGCGAGTTGATTCACGCCGGCAAGAAGATCAAGTACATCGATCCGATCACCGGTGAGAACGTCGAGCGCGACCCGAAGGAAGCGACGGCGACGTGGATCTTGCTTGGTATCACAGAAGCCTCGCTTGCGACGGACTCGTTCCTGTCGGCGGCGTCGTTCCAGAAGACCACGCGCGTCCTCACCGAGGCCGCAGTGCGCGGTAAGAAGGATCAGCTTGTTGGACTCAAGGAGAACGTCATCATCGGCCGCCTCATCCCGTCGGGTACGGGTGTCAAGCAGTATCGATCGGTGGCCATCGACGTTCAGCGTGGCCCGGCATGGGCCGAGCAGTCGCTCACCGCGCTGGTCGAAGGTGACGAGGAAGAGCTGGGCGGTTTCGACGACTTGAACTTCCCGTCGCTGGCCGATATGGCGGCGGACGAGGAGTTCGGCGGCGAAGTCGAGACTCAAGAGTAACGAGGCGCGGATACGACGTGCGCGCTCGAGGGCGGTGGACTAGTGCCGCCGCCCTCATTCCATTTGGATTGGGTTGAAGAGAGAGCATGAAGCGACTGGCGAAGGTGTTTCAGAAGTACATCGACCAGCAGACCACGCTGCCGCGATTCCTGGAACAGCTGGAGCTTGAGAAGGAGCGCGCATGGTCGGACTTGCGCCTCTGGTGGCGTTCTACGGAGGCGTTCGATACCGTGTGGGACGACCTGGGTGGCTTTGATGAGGTGGAGTTCGAGAGGCGCGTATCCGACGCCTTCTACATCGGTTACAGTTCCATCGTGCGCCGGAGTCTAGATCCGATCTTTAAGCGCCCGACCAACGAGTTTCCTGAGCTTGCGCACGTCATCAAGAAGGTTGAGCCTCTCCTGCTGAGCGATATCCGCGAGCGATTACGTCATGCGGAGACCATCGAGGAGGTGTACTACTGCCTCGGTGACGACCACACCCACTGGCTCGTCGCGTACCTTGTAGACCACCTTAAGGCGGCCCCTGCTAAGCCATCGACCGCACACTGATTTCCGCGGCCAACCGACCAGCGATCGCGCGGAACTCTTTGCCGTAATCGGACTCAGGGTAGGCGACCAAAGCCGGCTCGCCTTGATCCGATGAATGCGAGATCTCTGGGTCGAGCGGAATCGAACCCAGGAACGGCATGCCGTATTGCTTAGCGAGTTCTTCACCGGTCATGCCCGAGAACACCCTCGTTACGGTTCCGCAGTTGGGACATCGGTAGCCCGCCATGTTCTCGACCACTCCAAGTAGGGGTGTATTGAGGCGTCGGAACAACTGGATCGATTTTCCGGCGATGTTTGCGGCGACGTGGTGGGGCGTGGTGACCAAGACCACGCCGGTCAGCGGCACCAGTTGGGCCAGCGACATGGGGGCATCGCCCGTTCCGGGCGGCAGATCGACTAACAGGTAGTCGAGCTCGTCCCACAACACGTCTTCAAGGAGTTGCTTGACGGTACCGGCGACCATCGGGCCGCGCCAGAGAACGGCCTGCCCCTCTTGAAGGAGGAAGCCGAGCGACATCAGAGCCACGCCGTGGCGTTGGATCGGCAGAATCTTGTTGTTCGCGGTGAGAGGCTGTTCGCCTTGGACACCCATCATCAGCGGGATGCTCGGGCCGTACACGTCCGCGTCCATCAGGCCTACGCGGGCACCGGTCTGAGCGAGCGCAAGGGCGAGGTTCACACTAACTGTGCTCTTGCCGACCCCGCCCTTGCCGGAAGCGATGGCGATGCAGTGCTTGACTCCCGGGATGAGCGGTGTCTGCTCCCTGTCCGTCGTGCGGACCCGAGCCGTCATTTCGATGTCGACCTCCGTAGCGCCAATAGCCAGCACGACGCCTTCAGCTTCGGCCTTGAGGAGATCCTTCACCGGGCAAGCCGGGGTGGTCAGCTCGATCGTGAACGACACCTTCGTGCCCTCGATCCGCACATCCTTGACGAACCCCAAAGCGACAATGTCGCGGTGAAGATCGGGGTCGTTAACTTGGCGCAAGGCATCGAGGACGGCGGCTTCAGAAAGCATGGGGTTCATGGATGGTACCCAGCGCGCCTCGGATAGAATAAGGCCATGCCCTCCACCCTCTTCGACAAGGTCTGGGACGCGCACGTCGTCGCTCCACTGACCGGCGGCGGCAATCTGCTTTACATCGACCGGCACCTCGTTCACGAAGTCACCTCGCCGCAGGCATTCGACGGTCTTCGCGAACTGGGACGCAAAGTTCGACGGCCCGATTTGACCTTTGCGACGGTGGACCACAACGTGCCGACCGATGGCCGTCCGATCGATGAGAGCACGCTCAGCGGGATGCAGCTCGCAGCGCTCGCGAGGAACTGTCGCGAGTTCGGAGTGCCGCTCTACGGTTACCAGGAAGCGCGCCAGGGCATCGTCCACGTGATCGGTCCGCAGTTGGGCATCACGCTCCCCGGATTGACCATCGTGTGCGGTGATAGCCACACGAGCACCCACGGCGCGTTTGGAGCGCTTGCGTTTGGCATCGGCACCACCGAGGTCGAGCACGTCCTCGCCACCCAAACGTTGAGAGCACCTGCGAAGCCGAAGCGCCTTGGCGTTCAGGTCGAGGGCGCGCTGGGGAAGGGCGTGACTGCGAAGGACGTGATCTTGGCGGTCATCCGCAAGATCGGAGCGGGAGGAGGCACGGGCCACGTCGCCGAGTACTACGGCTCCACGATCCGCGCCCTCAACATGAGCGGGCGCATGACGATTTGCAACATGAGCATCGAGATGGGTGCACGAGCGGGCATGATCGCTCCCGACGAGGTCACGTTTGCCTACATCGCGGAGGGGAACCGCCCGTTTGCGCCTCACGGTGCCGCTTACGATGAGCAAGTTGCGCATTGGCGAACCTTGCGGACTGATGAAGGTGCCACCTATGAGAAGCACGTCCGTCTGGACGTCGATGATCTCGCCCCGCAGGTGAGTTGGGGCACCACGCCGGCGATGACGGTGAACGTAGATGAACCAATTCCCGAGCCCACGGATCGATCGGAGGAGCGAGCCCTGATGTACATGGGGCTGAAGGCCGGCCAAGTGATGAGCGACATACCGGTCAGCACGGTGTTCATCGGCTCATGCACGAACTCAAGAATCGAAGACTTGCGAGAAGCGGCCATGGTCGTCCGTGGGCGACGGGTGGCAGACGGAGTTCGCGCGATGGTCGTCCCTGGCAGTGAAGCCGTCAAGGCTCTCGCCGAGCAAGAGGGGCTGGACGAGATCTTTCGGTCGGCCGGATTTGAGTGGCACTTCGCGGGCTGCTCGATGTGCCTGGGAATGAACGGGGACATTCTGCGACCGCAACAACGTAGCGCCTCGACCAGCAATCGGCCCTACGAAGGTCGTCAGGGACCGGGTTCGCGCACGCACCTGGTCTCACCGATTACCGCAGCGGCGACCGCCATCGTCGGCAAGTTCGCCGACCCGCGGCAGTTCCTTGACGGATAGTCCATGCCGAGCTCCAGGCGGATCGTCGGAGCCATGTCGGGCACGAGTCTCGACGCGTTGGATGTCGCCCTCATCGAAGTGGCGGGGACAGGAGTGGCAATGGACGTTGAGTTTGTTGCCGGACGTTCGGTGCCTTTAGGTTCGGTCGGTGACTTCCTGCGTTCGTTTGCTCAAGGCCAATCCGCGACGGCGGCGGATATCGCGCGAGCGACCTACGAGTTCTCCAACCTCCATCTTCAGGCCATCCGAGAGCTTCTTGGGGGATCCTCGGTTGATCTGATCTCGATCCACGGCCAGACGGTCTACCATCGGCCGCCGGTTTCGTGGCAGTTGCTTCAACCTACGCCGATCGCCCACGCGCTGGGCATCCCGGTCATTTACGACTTGCGCCAGGCCGACTTGGCTATGGGAGGGCAAGGAGCCCCGCTCACGCCGATCGCAGACGCCATGCTTCTCCGGGGCCGGGCGCATCCGTGGGCGGTGGTCAATCTCGGCGGGTTCGTGAACATCACCCGCGGTCCGGAGATCTCCGCCCACGACGTGTGCCCCGGAAATCTGTGGCTCGACGCACTCGCCCAACGACGGCTGAACCGCCGTTTTGACGACGATGGGCAAGTCGCAAGGTTGGGCCGGGTCCATGAGGCATGGCTGCTTGAGTTGAGAGCGCGCCAAGCGCAACTGGCGGCAGAACGCCGAAGTCTGGGGACTGGCGACGAGACCCTTCCGAGTCCGCCCGAACTCACCGCTCCCGACACACTTCGCACAGCGATCGAGGCGATCGCCTTCGCCATCAGTGATGCGAGCAAGGACGCTGAGGAAATCCTGCTCGCGGGAGGGGGTCGAAAGAACGAGACGCTCCGCGCGGCCATTGCTGCCGCCGTCGATCCCGCCCAGGTGCTGGACTTTGACGTTACCGGCATTCCTGGCGACTACCGAGAAGCCGCCGCATGGGCAATCCTGGGGGCGCTGTCGCAGGACCAGGAGTCGATTTCGCTTCCATCGGTGACGGGCGGAGACACGCCGATCGCGGGCACCTGGATCTACCCCTAAACCGCAACTCGCGCCAATCGGTGGGTGGAGAACGTCACCTTCGCGTGTTCGTCGATCAGCCGCTGCATCGCCCACGCGCTGGAGAACAGCACCACGAGATTGCCATAGGCATCTTCGGCGGGGCGGGCGTAGTCGCCCCAGTAGATCGATCGGATCACTTCGGGCGGACCATCGATCCAGCGGACGAACTCGAAGGGTAGCGGCTCCAGCAACGTGGGCACGCCGTACTCGATGCCGAGACGATGCTGCACAACCTCGAACTGGAGTCGTCCAACTGCACCGAGCATCGGCTCTCGCCTCGCCGCGCGGGTGTCCCAGAACAGGTCGACCAGACCCTCTTCGCACAGTTGAGTGATCCCTTTCTCGAAGTGCTTCAGGCGGCCCGCGTCCTTGTTGCGGATCATGGCGAACGTCTCGGGCGGGAAGGCAGGAACCTCGTCGAACGCGATCTTCTCACCCGCCGAGAGCGTGTCGCCGAGCTGGAACGCGCCGACGTTAGTCAAGCCGATGATGTCACCCGGATAGCCTTCTTCGACCGTCTCGCGGTCCTGGGCGAATAGCCGTTGAGGGCGCGTCAAGCGCAGCCGCCTGCCAGTACGAGTGTGCATCGCCTCCATGTCCTTCTCGAACCGTCCGCTGACAATCCGCAGGAAGGCGATCCGGTCGCGGTGGTTTGGGTCCATGTTTGCCTGGATCTTGAACACGAAGCCGCTGAAGGGCTGCTCGGCGGTGATGGGCGTTCCGCTGGCTTTGCGTGGCTGGGGGGCTGGCGCGATACCCAGAAACCGCTGCAGGAACAGCTCGACCCCGAAGTTGGTGATCGCGGAGCCGAAGAACACCGGGGTGAGCTCGCCCGCGAGCACCCGCTGGATATCGAAAGAGTCGCCAGCGATCTCAAGCAGTTCCAAGTCTTCGACCAACTGATCGTAAGCCGCCTTGCCGAGGCGGGCGGGCAATGATGGGTCATCGATCGCGACGTGTTCGACGGTGGCCCGACTCGCCCCGTGCGCCGTCTTCTCAAACAGGTGCATCGTTCGCGTTTCTCGGTCGAAGACGCCGCGGAAGTCCTGGCCATCGCCCACCGGCCAGTTCATGGGGACGCTTCGGATGCCGAGGACGTCCTCGATCTCGGTGAGCAGAGCCAACGGTCCCAAGCCGGGATAGTCCATCTTGTTGACAAACGTGAAGATGGGAATACCGCGCTGGCGACAGACGGCGAACAGCTTCTTGGTCTGGGCTTCGACGCCTTTGGCGTTGTCGATGAGCATGACCGCGCTGTCGGCGGCGGTCAAGGTGCGGTAGGTGTCGGCGCTGAAGTCGTTGTGCCCCGGGGTGTCAAGCAGGTTCAGGACGTGGTCTTGGTATTCGAACTGGAGCACGGTCGAGGTGATCGAGATGCCGCGCTCCTTCTCCATCTCCATCCAGTCCGAAGTGGCTTTGCGCTGGTTCTTGCGGGCCTTGACCGAGCCGGCGAGTTGAATCGCGCCACCGTAGAGCAGGAGCTTCTCGGTTAGGGTGGTCTTACCCGCGTCGGGGTGCGAGATGATCGCAAACGTGCGGCGGCGCTGGGTTTCGGTCAGGATCGGGTCACTCATGGGCGGGCCGCCACGTTTCGGTGGGGGAAACTCAATTATGGCATGACCAGAAGGCTTCGACTGGTTCAAAAAGGGTAAAAACGTGCCCATGCTCGCGAGCATCGTCGCCGGGATTTCGATCGCGGCGATCCCCCCGGCGATGGAGTACGACGTGCGCTCAGGCACGGGCATGACCCTGCGCATGAGTGGGGTGCCGGTCGTTCGGGGTAGCTGGTTTCAATATTACGAGCCCGATTGGTCGCGGGGCCACTACAGTTCACAGAACAACCAGCAGCAGTTCGAGACCCTGCCCGACGGGTACCGAGTCTCCTTTCGCAGCGGCGACGGGCGCGCCTTCGGCTCCACGCGATACACCCGGCTATCGAACCGCCTACGCGTGCAGTATGAGTTCAACTGGAACGGTGATCGACCGGTGCGGGTTGAAGTCGCGGCGGGGCTGCTGTGGGCTCGCGGATTCCAAAACGGGTCGCTGTTGCTCGATCAACGACCCTCACGTCCGCTCATCCCTTACACGTATCCCGAAGACACGCTCGATGCGCGCAAGTATGGCAGCGGGTTTGCCGAGGCCGTCTTCAATAGCCCGATCGGTCGGGTGCGTGTTCGTAGCGCCTCGCCCACGCTTACCCTTTACGACGCCCGCGGCTATGCGCAGCGTTGGGCGGAGGGTCGTGAACTGCTTTGGATCGGGCATCCCGGCATGGAAGTGCGCCGCGGGACGCCGGCCAAACTCGACGTCGAGTACGAACTTGAGCCCGCGGCCGCAGTTGGCCGCAAGGTCACCAAGACGGTGCGGGGTGCCCCGATGCCCGTCGCTCGATACGTGCACGACGTCGACGAGCCCATCGTCCCCAAGCCGAAGCAACACCTTTTCAATCGCGACGAGCCCTTCTTGATTGGAGACGAACTGCGCCTTGACGTCCCAGAATCTATCAGCTCGGCGAAGCAGGAGTTCATCCGGGCTATCCAACGGAACTGGATCGTGCCCGACCTGAAGGTGATCCGCTCGACGGATCCGAACATCTACTGCCGGGTCGAGAACATCGGACTGCCGCCAGAAGGGTTTGAGATTCGGGCCAACAAGAAGAACATCATCGTTTGGGGCCAAGACTTGACCGGACTGCGCCATGCCCTACGGGTGCTGGCCTCTCAGGCTTTTGCCAAGGATGGGAAGTTGTGGTTCCCTAGTGGGACGCTCCGCGATTGGCCCTCCGTGGGTTGGCGCGGAGTCCATGTGTTTGGCGGACCGGAGATGCGCGACTTCCAATCGCGTCTGGCCGAGCGCGTCGTCGGTCCCCTGCGCTTTAACCACGTCGTCATCCAATGTGAACGCACCCAGTGGCAATCGCAGCCCAAGATTCACGGTCCGCTTTGGAACTCTCGCGAAGACGTCAAGGCGGTCTTCGATTTGTACCGGCGGATGGGCATCGAGCCGATCCCGCTGATCCAGAGCCTCGGCCACATGGAGTGGTTCTTCAATAACGGACAGAACCTCGATCTGGCGATCAATCCCGGCGTCCCATACACCATCGATCCCCGGAAGAAAGAGAGTGCCGAAGCGCTCAAGACTCTGTGGGACGAAGCCATCGACTTGCTGAAGCCCAAGATCGTTCATTTCGGGCTGGATGAGTTTTCGAACCGGGGGATGGCCAAGAACCCAGCATTTGCGACCGAGATCTGGGAAAAGGCGATTCCGATCCTGAAGGAGATTTCCCAGCGGCGACGCGTGGAGTTTATGGCCTGGGGTGATCAGGGGCTCGCTCCTGGTCAGGCGATCGATGCCGCGCTCGGCGACGATCCGTATCACGCCAAGCGGCGTCGCGATGCGCTGCCTCCGGGGACACTCATCGCCGACTGGCATTACAAGAACGACTTCCGCCCCGACCGCTTCCTTTGGTCGCTGAACCTGTGGAAGGATGAGGGATTTCGCCCGATCGGCAGCGGGTGGTTCAACCCCGACAACATCGCGGGGTTCACCCAGGCTTCGTATCGAGCCGGCGCGGGCTACCTGCAAACCACGTGGGCGGGATACGAGCACAGCGAAGAGAACATGCACCGGGAGTGGCGGCAGTATGCGGCACTGGTGCTGGCCGCCGACTATGCGTGGTCCGGCCGACGAGAGCGGCTAAACGAACTCGAGTACGACCCGAACGAGGTCCTCGCCCGGATGTTCTACCGTGAGCCCAGCCCCTTGCGCCCGATGCCAGGCTCAGCGGTCGAAGGCGGACGCACCTTGCGCATCGGCGATCTCTCCTTCCGCATCTTCTCGGAGTCGTGGGCGATGTTGAGCTTGGCGACGCCGGGTGGATCGGCGCTTCCCACCGAGTACGAGATCGAGACCGATGGGCTAAAGGGGCAGATGCTGGCGTTGGCGGTCGACGCCCAACAGATGAGCGATGAGCGTGACCCCGTGGCCGATCTCGAGATTGAACTCGCCGACGGCACGGTCGTCAGCCGCCGTTTGCTGTACGGGGTCAACGTTCGCACCCCGTCCGATCGACGCGAGGTGCTGTCGGGCCCGCGCGAGAATGGCTTCGGCGCACAGCTCATCCCGCTGGGTAAAGACGCCGAAGTGCGGTCCATCCGAGTGCGGGCACTCAGCACGTTGGCCGGGTTGCGTATTCACGGCATCACCGCCTACTGAAACTCGAATCCATGCGCAGCGGGTAAACCTCTTGCATGAATATCGATTTACTCCGACGACTCACTGAAGCCCACGGCGTGCCAAGCATGGAAGACGCGATCCGCGACATCGTTCGCGAAGAACTTTCGGGCATCTGTGAGTTCTCGACGGACACGATGGGCAATCTCCACTGCGTCCGCAATCGGGGCGGGTCGAAGAAGCTGATGATCGCCGCCCACATGGATGAGATCGGCTTCATGGTGAAGTTCATCGATGACAAGGGCTTCCTTCGCCTTCAGCCGCTCGGCGGATGGGACCCCAACCAGATGGCGAGTCAGCGCGTGTTCGTCCATACGAAAGATGGAGTGTTGAACGGTGTCCTGATGGCAAGCCGCAAGCCGAAGCATATGCTGACGCCCGAGGAAGCCTCCAAGAGCGTGGCGATCGAGAACTTCTTCGTCGACATCGGCATGAACGCCGATGAAGCCAAGGCCCAGGTATCGCTGGGCGATATGGTTACCATGAACCGGACCCTTCAGACGATGGGCAAGCTCGCGACCTGCAAGTCGATGGACGACCGTGCCGCGGTGTATGTGATGATCGAGGCGATGAAGGCCGCCAATAATCCGCAAGTCGAGGTTCATGGGATCGCGACCGTCCAGGAGGAGATCGGCCTCCGCGGTGCCACCGCCGCGGGATGGGCGATCAAGCCCG
>JANJUB010000016.1 GCA_024710805.1 Fimbriimonadaceae bacterium
CCGCCAGAAGGTCGAGTTCAAGGTCGGCATCCCCCAGGACGAAGCCAAGAAGATCAACAAGATGATCAAGGACAAGGGGCTGAAAGTCAACAGCCAGATCCAGGGCGACGAACTGCGCGTGTCAGGCAAGGACAAGGATGAGCTGCAGAAGGCCATCGCCTTCCTCAAGAGCCTCGACCTCGCCTTCCCGATCGACTTCGTCAACATGCGATAGGTCGATGTTCTGCGTGTGGGACTCCGGAGGAGTCGCAGAACCTAGCCGCGGGTCGCAAGACCCGGGGATTTCGGCGTTAACAAAAGTGCGACCCCAGCGGGGTCGCAAATCTCGACGCCTAGCGACGTCCGTTCAGTAGGTTCATCAACCAATCCAGATGTTCTTGAGCGTCGTTTTTCAAGGAACCCCACCCAGCCTCAGTACAACTCGCTAAGTCAGCCGTCGCGGCAGCAAAGCGCTCCTTGATGGCATCCCAAGTCGATGCCTCGATACCTTCGAACCGAGAGCCCTCTGCGTGCAGAGGCTCAACGACTACGGATCCCCTCGTGGATTCGGTCAGGGCTTTTTGGTGGGCACGGCAGTAGCTTTTCCATGCGAGGTCATACGTGCCGTCGTCAAGCTCCGCTGGGTTGTGGTCGCGGAGGGTGGGAGGAAGTACATCGTCGGCTGACGCCTCGAACTCAAGAGCGATGCGGAACTTGTTGATCTCCCACACCACGACATGGTGGAAGCCCAAGTATCGAAAATCCTTGTCGATCCAACAGCCCGAGAGCACGCCGTCATACCAATCGACGATGTGAAGTGGACGATCGCCCGACACGCTCAGAACAGGCCCTGGAGCTTGCCCGTGCTGTCGCCCAACTTGTCCATCGGACACCCTACGCGGTCCAGCATTGACAAGACCAGGTTGTTCATCGGCGTGTGGTTCGGATACTTGATGTGCCGTCCCGTCTTCAGCGTGCCCGCAGCACCGCCGGCGACCAGAATCGGCAGATCGTCGTGGTTGTGCCGATCGCCGTCGCTGATGCCCGCGCCATACACGATCATTGAGTGATCGAGCAACGAGCCGTCGAGTTCCTTCACCGAGTCGAGCTTCTTCAGGACGTAGGCCAGTTGCTCGGTGTGGAAGCGATCGATCCGCTGTTTCTTGGCGAGCTTCTCGGGGTTCTTGCCGTGGTGCGACATGTCGTGGTGGCCGTCCGAGACGCCAATGGTCGGATAGGGCCGGTTGCTGCCGTCGTTGGCGTACATGAACGTGCAAACGCGGGTGAGGTCGGCCTGGAAGGCGAGCACCATCATGTCGCCCATCAGCCGAATGTGCTCTCCGAAGTCGCTGGGCACGCCGGTCGGGCGAGAGGTGCCCGCCAAGACTTCCTTCATCTGCTGGGTTTCGATCTTCTGCAGCCGGCGCTCGACCTCGCGCACCCCGGTCAAGTACTCGTCGAGCTTGCGTTGGTCCCGCTGACCAAGCTGGTTGCGCAGCTTGGAAGCATCCTCACTCACCAAGTCCAGAATGCTCATCCGATACTGCTCACGCCGCATCCTGCTCTCTGCATCCTCACCCGCACCGGTGCCGAAGAGCCGCTCGAAGACGAGCCGGGGATTAACTTCTTTCGCGTTGGGCGTCGCCTCGCCTCGCCACGAGATGTTGCTCGAGTAGGCGCACGAGTAGCCTGAGTCGCAATCGCCCGCCTGAGCACCGCGCTCGCAGCCGATTTCGAGGGATGGGAATCTCGTCTGCTTACCCAGGTGCATCGCGGCCACCTGGTCGGCGGAAATCCCGGCCCGGATGTCTGATCCAGCGGTCTTCTTGATGTGGACCCCGGTCAGCCAGGTTGCGGTGGATCGAGCGTGGTCGCCCGGGCCATCACCCAAGGCAAATGCGTTGTGCTGCGTCAGGCCAGTCAAGACATTGATCTTTGATCGAAGATCGGCGAGCGGCTGGAGGATGGGCGGCAGGTCGCCCAGCACTCCCTCGTACCCGGGCGTCCAATTCTCCATGTCGATACCGTTCGGAACAAACAGGAATGCCACGCGAGTCGTGCGCGGCCGCACCGACTGAGCGATCGCGTTGAGCGGAAGCATCGCCTCGAGTAAAGGCAGAGAGATCGCGGTGCCCAACCCGCGTAGCACCGTTCTTCGCGGAATCAACAAACTCATCGTCCTTCGCCTCCATCCCCGCGCCGCATTCGGAACGGCTCGCTCAACACAATCCCCTTTATGATAGCGGAGATTCGGAAGTTCTCCTGCTTAACTCGCGCCGTTACTTCATCAATCGAGCAATCATCCCTCAACGTGACGCCGCGGCCCAACGCGTAGATCATCAGCTTCTCGGAAAGCGCGTGGGCAAACTGATCCTTGCGCGAGAGAAGCACCTGCCGCAGTTCGGCCGGCCCGGAGAACTTGGTGCCGTCAGGCAACACGCCCGTGGAATCGATCTCGGTTTCATCGGTGTCTCGGAAGCGCCAACGGCCCACTGCGTCATAGTTTTCCAGACCAAACCCTAACGGATCCATCCGGCTATGACAGCTCATGCAGTCGGGCTTCTGCCGGTGCGCGTCCATTTGTTGGCGAAGCGTCTTCAACGCAGTCCCCGGCTTTGCGGGAGCCAGAACATCGGCCCCGGGGGGAGGTGGCGGCGGCGGGGTTCCCAAGATCTGCTCGAGCACCCACTTGCCGCGCTTGGTCGGGCTAGTGCGCGTTGGGTTCGAAGTTAGCGTGAGGATGCTTCCCTGCCCCAGCAGACCGCCCCGAGTGTTGTTCGGGAGTTCGACTCGCCGGAACTCGTTGCTTTGGACCCCCGGGATATCGTAGTACGCGGCGAGGGCGTTGTTTACGAACGTGTGACGGCTCTCCAAGAACTCGAGAATCGATCGGTCGTGGGCTACGATGTCGTTGAAGAACATCAACGACTCCGTCAGCATCGCCGATCGGATCGTGGGGCTAAAGGAAGTGTAGGATCGCGGATCGGGTCGGAAGTCTGCGAGCTTGCGGAGCTGCAGCCATTGGGCGGCGAAGTTGTCGCCAAGCGCCTTCGCCTTGGGGTCCTTCAGCATTCGGTCGACCTGGGCTTCGAGCGTTTTGGGATCGGTCAGACGTTTGGTCTGGGCGAGCTGAACCAGTTCCTCATCGGGCAACGAGGACCATAGGAAGTAGCTCAGGCGCGAAGCGAGTTCCCAACCGTTGAGTTCGCGAGAGGCCTTGGCGTCGTTCGGCTTGGTGTCAAGTTCGGCCCGGAATAAGAACTGCGGCGACACCAGAACGGCCGTCATGGCCACCTGCATGGATCGGTTGAACGGCTCCTTGAACTTTTGGGCAACGTCGAACACCCTTAAGAGCCCGTCGACCTCCTCGCTCTCCACAGGACGCCTGAAGGCTCGGCTTGCGAAGGCCGTCAGATACCGCTTGGCGAACTCGCGCTCTTGTCCTGGAGCGGGTTGCTGAGGAATCCACCGTGTCGTCGATGGCGGCAAGGCCACCTTGTCTCCGAATGGGCCAATGATCTCCACATGGCGCACGATCAGGTTTCGGTCTCGCTGTCGCGGATTCGGGTTGTCGGGATCGTAAAAGTCGTTCGTAAACGCGATGCCGATCCGCCTTCGCCCGGCGGCGACCTCGACCGGAAACTCGTAGTCAGCGGGCTTCTCAGTGGTCGCGGAAACGGTGAAGTCCTTTCCGTTGCTTCCTACCGATATCCGCATGCGACACGCCTCGGGCCCCGCCTGCTGGCCGAAGGCGTGGACTCGAATGCGGTACGCGCCAGCCAGCTTGAAGTCGTGGTCGAGGTTGATCACCGCGTTGGTGAAGAAGGAGCGGTCTCCTTCATTGGTGGGGTTCGTGCCTTGGGCTGCGGGTAGGAAGCTTGCCTCGATCCGCGTGGTCTTCGCTCCCGGGAGCGCGATCGCCTCGGCGACGATCGTCTCGGCGGCGTCGAGATACTTCTCAAGATGCAGAGGCGACAGGGTCAAGACATCGCCGATGTTGTCGAAGCCGTAGCCAACGTCATCTGAGGGGAAACCCTCGGCCCCGCGGAAGTTCACGCCCATCAGATCACGAATCGTGTTGACGTACTCGGCTTTGTTCAGCCGTCGGATGGTGACGCGGCCGGGGTCGCGCAACGTGCAGTTGCCGCTGATGATGCTCTCGATCGCACTTACCAAGAACGTTCGCTGCTCTTGAGTCGGCTGCGGAGATCCTTCGGGGGGCATATGGCCGGACCTAATCGCCCGGGCGATCCGTTCCCATGTCACGTCGTCTTTCTGCACGTCCGCGTCGGTCTTGGCTTTCAGCGGATCAACGTTTGCCGGTGGGTTCTTGCCGGTGTGGCAACCCGCACACCACTTCTGCATCTGGGGGCGCACGTCTTTCGCGAACGAAACGGTCCGCTCCTGCGGCTGCTGAGAGGTCTCCGTCCGGCTCGCGAACCCGATGGCCGCCGCCAATACGGCGGTCGCCGAGAGCAACCCGATCGCTTGTGCTCGCCCGTGCATCCTTAGATTGTACGCACGAAACTTCACACGGGACTCTAAGGTTTCTTTCAGATTGCCCGATACAACTACCAGGATGAGTGCTCAATCCCTTCCGTCGTTGGCTTGGACCGGAGAGCGCATGGTGCCCCATGCAAGCGATGCCGCTACCGAGCTTTACCATTGGCAACGCTACCTCTTCTTCCAGCCCTGGTACGAAGATGCGAAGGTGATCGATGCTGCGTCTGGCGAAGGGTACGGCACCAACTATGCCGCCATTTACGCCACCCAGGCAACGGGAATCGACTTGAGTGACGAGGCGACGGCCTACGCCAAAGAGCGCTATCCTGAAGTCGAGTTCATTACCGGCGACGTCACCAGCGCGGACTACTCGGGAGCAGACCTCGTGGTCAGCTTCGAGACGATCGAACACCTGCCCGATCCGTCCGCCTTCCTCAAGGCGCTTGCGTCGTGTCAGGGGAAGATCGTCATTAGCACGCCCAACCGAAAGACCCACTCTCCCGGCAACGCCCTTTCCGACAAACCGCTCAACTCCTTCCACACCATTGAGTGGACGCCCAACGAGTTTGCCGAACTGATCAATGCTAGTTTTCCAGATCGCCAAGTGCGCTTCCTCTCTCAGGAGGCGCGGTGGCCCGGACTCATCCACGAGGGCCTCGATGACGAAGCGATGTACTGCATTGCCGTCATCGGTGAAGGCACCCTTCCCAAGTGGCCCCGACTGGGTTTCGCGATGCCGACCGTCGACAACGCGAGCCAAGCCCTCGACACGATTACCCATCTCAGCCGCTACTATCCGGGCGAGTGTGTGTTCGCGGTGGTCGCCAACGGCACGAGCGAGGAGCATCTGACTCACTTGCGTCAGCTTCGCGACTCTGCCCCGTACATGGTCCAGCTGATCGAGGAGCCGGTCAATCTTGGCTACGGACGCGGCGCAAACATTGGCCTTGACCACCTTTGGCAGTCCGAGTGGTGCGACTTCTTCGCGGTGATCAACGACGACATCATCCCCAGCGTTGGCTGCACGATCGAACTGGTCCGGGCATTCCAACAGCTAGAGGCCATGGAGCACAAGCCCGGCCTCATTGCGCCGGTCAGCAACAACGTCAACGGGCGTCAGCAAGTCGATATCGGGAGCTTCGCCAATCTCGGCGGCATGATGTACCGCGCCGAGCGCCACCTGTGGATTCACCACAGTAGTGCTAGCCGACACTTTCAGTTGCGCGGGCTCTATCTGCTGATCCATCCGGACTGCCTCAGCGAGATCGGCGGCTTTGATCCGCGATTCGGACTCGGCAACTTTGAGGACGACGACTACAATCTTCGCGCCAAGCTCGCCGGATTCTCGATGTGGATCGCCGACGGCGCTTTCGTCTTCCATCACGGCTCACAGACCTTCCGCCAGCTCGATCTCAACTACGCCGGCACCATCGAGCGCAACCAACAGGTGTTCCAGTGGAAGTGGGATTTGGAGAGCGTGGAGGACTGGCCGTACCTGAACGAGGCTCCCGAAGGCATCGATCTGTTCGTGCCGTTGACGAGCACGACGACCCCGGAGTTCGCCGTCGTTGTCAATGGCAAGGAGACGGTCGATCTGATTCATCAGGCCTCCGACGTCGAGTTCGCGGCTTGGGTCTATGAGCGATTGCGGCATCGTCCGCGAGCCTTCCGTCGCGAAGTCGTCGACTTGTTTACCCACGCGCTTGTCGAGTCGAAGGAGAAGGCAGCCGCGTAGAGCGACCTCGACTTACGTTGCTTGGGCGGGGGCATGCCCCCGCTTTGCTTTGTTGGGTTCAAGGTGCAAATTTCTTATAGGTCTCTTGTCCCATGGGAACTCGTTTCGGCGAGGGGTGGGTAATAATGTGCAAAGAAAGTTGCAGGAGACTATCAACCCATGCTATCAACGATCAAACTCGCCCTCGCCGCCACCGTCGCCGCCGCGACCGGCAGCCTTGTCATGTTGCCCGACGACTCGGCTCAAGCAACCAAGCCCGAGCCCAAGCCTCAGGCATCGTTCGCCTTGGTCAACGGGGAGCTCTTCAACCCCTCCACGCTGCTCGCGGAGGCGCTCCAAGACAAGAAGGTCACCGTGCGCATCAATGGCACGCTCGACGATGTCGTGAAGTGGCTGGGGGATACGGGGGTCAGCTTCGTGCTCGAAGACAAGGCGATTGCCAGCCGAAAGCTCACGATCAATCTGATCGATCAGCCGATCGAAGACGCGATCGCCGCGATTGCCGACGCCCTCGGCGTCTCGTGGTCCAAGCGGGGTCAGGTCTACGTTTTCGGCGGCCAGAAGGTCATTCACTTCGCCCCTGCCGCTCCAACCAGCCCCAAGGTTCCGAGCAGCGTCGCCCCCAAGGTCCACACGTGGACGGCCAAGGACGGAGATCAGATCACGATCGATGTCCAGAAAGCGATCGAGCAGGCTCAAAAGGCCCAGAAGGGAGCCAAGAGCATTGCTCCCAAGGTCTTCACCTTCGAAGTCCCTGGCCACAGCATGTCACCCAAAGACAGGCAGGAGTTCGAGCTACACATGAAGAAGCTCGGCGAGCACATGAAGGTGATTGTGCCGAATGCCAAGGAACTCGCGAAGATCAAGCCCATGACGAAGGAGGAGCAGAAGGCCTTCGAAGAGTCGATGAAGAAGCTTCACGAGAGCATGAAATCGATCCCGCATGCCCTTGAGGGCAGCAAACTGTCGGACAAGGAGCGCAAGCAGCTCGAACTCGAAATGAAGAAGCTCCACGAAGACCTGAAATCGTTGCCGCACGACATGAAGATGTTCAAGTGGGATGGCAAGGACTACAAGGGCCTGAGCGAGGCGGAGCGCAAGGCGTTCGAGAAGTCGATGCGCGACTTGAAGATCGAGCTTAAGGACCTGCCAACGATTCCCAAGGCTCCGGCCGTGCTTCGCTCCTCCGACATGAAGTCGCTGATGAAGTCGCTGACCCCCGACCAGCGCAGCAAGCATGATCGACAGGGCTACCTGAAGCTGAGCGATCTCAGCGGCGGACAGAAGAAGATGCTCGGCAACCCGAGCGGCAACTTCACGATCTCGGTGAACATGGATGGCCAGAAGCTGACGATCAAGAACCCGTAAACTGCCGCAATCCCGGTATTCCTATCGGCCCGCTCCACCGTGGAGCGGGCCGATATGTTTTACGTACCGTCAAGGATCGACGGAGAAGGACTAGGGATGGCGAAGAAGCAGTTGAAGATCGTGAGGCTCATCGAGCCCGAACTATGCTTGGAGTGCCGCTTTTCACAGATGGCGGCGGTCGAGCAAGCCGACGGTACGACGTCCCGAATGATCTACTGCCGTCGGCGCGACTGCGACAACTGGGACACCTCCGAGGCCGAAATCGCGAACGATGTTCACCTGGACGACGCCGCGTAAGCGGCCATGCCGTTGCCGGCTCGGCCGCCTTGTTGTCGAAGTACTTTCCGGCCTCGCGAACGCTCTCGCTGACCCGATGTAAGTGCCGATGTCGCCCGCGCCTACTTGCCGGTCTTTACAGGCTGGACCACGTTACGGCCAATCATCGTCACGCTCCAACCCCTCGCCTGCGCGAGATAGAGGTTTGCCTTCACGACCGGATCTTGATCGGCGATGTCCTGGGCTTCGGCGTCGTCCTCACACACCAGCACCATCAGTGCCCCTTTGCCTTGCGTCCAAGGGCCAGCATACAGTAGCTTCCCTCGTTCGTCCAGCTTGCGCCAATACACGGCCTGGTCGGCCCAGATGGCCTCGGAACCACCCCCACCACCGGTGGGATTCGGCGAATAAACGATCACGTGCGTCGGTCGAGTGATCTTAACGTTGGCGTTACTGCCCGAGCCTGATCCAGTCCCGCTGCCCGTGCCGGAAGCAGCCTTCGATCCGCCAAACTGACCGCCGAACGAGCCGCCGGCCGAGCTGGATCCGCCCGCCTGCGCGCGGCTACTCGATGAAGACGAAGCGCTCCCCGTGCCGCTGGTCGATTGCGACGTCGAGCCGCTCGTCGATGTCTGAGCAACGGCAAATCCGATGAGAACGAGAGCGGCAAGAGCCGGTAGTGTACGAGAGACTTTCATGTACGTCACCTGTCGAGCAATGGACGCGCGAGTCGGATGGGCGTTTCGTTTGGGCATCTAGGACAACGATGCACCCTCTTCCCTGAGATTTGTCTTCACCAACACCGGTGAATCCGCCGATGGTGAGCGCCTTCTTTGCTCCGATTCGATAGCCGATTCCGGCACAAGACCCCCCAACCCTGCCACAATTTCAAGCCGTGAGCCACAGCGACGCGACCGGCATGTTCATCAACGAGACCCATACCTCGGCTGCCATCTGGCAATACCGGGTCGAGAAGATGATTCTCGAGGGCAAGACGAAGTATCAGACCTATCAAATCGCGACGGTGCCACGGTTCGGCAAGTCGCTGTTTCTGGATTACAACATCCAGACCTCGCTCATGGACGAGTACATCTTCCATGAGTGTATGAGCCAGCCGGCAATGACGCTGCACCCGAATCCGAAAAAGGTTTTGGTCTGCGGCGGCGGCGAGGGTGCGACCCTCCGCGAGGCGCTCGCCCACAACACTGTTCAGGAAGCCGTCATGGTGGATATCGACGAAGAACTCGTCGATATGGTGAAAGTGCACATGCCCGAGTGGCATCAAGGCGCCTTCGAGGATCCGCGCACCACGCTCGTCCACACCGATGCCCGCGCCTGGATTGCGGAGCACAAGGGGGCGAACTTCGACGTGATCCTCAGCGACCTGCCCAACCCGCACGAAGATGGGCCAGGGCAGATGTTGTTCACCCGCGAGTATTTCCAACTATGCGCGGAGGCAATGAGCGAAGACGGGGTGTTCGCGATGCAGGCGGGCTCGGCGAACGAAAACTACCCGGCGTGCATGGCCTCGTGTATCAAGACGCTAGAAGCAATGTCCGACGTGTTCCCGCACGTGGCCGGCTACTACGGCATCGTTTCCACGTTCTTCCAGCCGTGGGGATTCGTGCTCGCCTCGAAAAAGCACGACCCGATTGCGCTGACCCAGGCGGAAGTCGAGAAGCGGCACGTCGAGCGCGGGGTGACGAACAAGTACTACACAGGCCGGTTCCACCACGCGTGCTTTACGCTTCCTGAGTATTTGCTGCGCGCGGTGGAGACCGAGGGCCGCATCCTCACGGATGCGGAACCCTTCGTGTGGGACGCTTAAGAGACGAGCGTCGCGGTTAGGGAGATTTCGGCGTTGAGGACGCGCGAGACGGGGCAGCCCGCCTTGGCGGCCTCGGCGCACTCGACGAACTGCTCGGCACTGATGCCGGGCACATCGCCCTTCAAGTCGAGGTGGATCTTTGAAATCGTCTGCTTGCCGTCGACGGGCTCCAGCGTCAGCGTTGCGGTGGTCGCCAGCGAGTTAGGCGGGAAGCCGGCATTCGCGAGCTGCGCCGAAGTCGCCATCGAGAAGCAACCCGCGTGGGCGGCCGCGATCAGCTCTTCGGGGTTGGTTCCAGGCTCTTCTTCAAAGCGCGTATGAAACGAATAGGCGAGGTCCGTGAAGGCACCCGTGCTGGCGCTCATGCGCCCGTTACCGGTCTTTAGTTCGCCATTCCAGATGGCAGAGGCAGTTCTCGTCATGACGTCTGATTCTACTGCGGACGGCAAGGCCCCGTTCGCTTGGAAGCTACTAGCTGGCGGGGGCAGGCTCGGCGGGAACCCTTTCTTTCAGCCGCTCGCGAATGATCTCCTGGAGTGCGAGCAGCATGGTCAGCACGATCGGCCCCACCATGATTCCCACTGGACCCATCGCAAAGATCCCCCCCAGCAAGCTGAAGAAGATCGCCATCGGGTGGAGGTCGACACGCGCGCCGATGATGAACGGACGCAGAATGTTGTCGGACTGGCTGACGAGGAGAAATCCGACCGCCGCCAAAGTGATTCCCTGCCAATACTTCCCTTGTGCAATCAGCAGCAGGCTTAGCGGAACGTAGATGATCGGCGCGCCGAGCAGCGGCACCGCGCAGAGGACGGTCGTCGCCACCCACCAAACCAGCGGCGATGGCACGCCCGTCAGCCAATAGGCGAGGCCAGCGATCCCGCCCTGGATCAGCGCCACCAAGACAATGCCCACGAACACCGCGTGGATCGTGGCCTCCATACGAACAAGAATTGCCTCGGCGCGTTCGCGGGTCAGCGGAATGAGCTCCAGCGCAGGTTCACGCAGCTTATGGCCGTCGCGAAGCATGAAGAAGAGCGTGAGAAACGCGACGACGAGCGTGAACAGCGTTTGACCCGTCGCCTTGGCGGCGGCGGTAGCGACGGCCCCTGCGTTCTTTACCAGGCCTTCGCGGTTAGTCTCGAGCCAGCCCTGCAAGCTGAAGTCGGGCGCCCCGACCTGGACGGCGATCGGCTTGATGAGCTTGTCCAGTTCAGTGAAGATCTGGTCGGCACTCAGCTCGTTCGTGCCCTGAGACTGGGCGAGCTGGTGGGCGCTGGCCGTGATCTGGAGCGTAAGCACAGTGCCTACCAATGCTAGGGGAACGCCGATCAACGCGATGGTCAGAAACGTCGTGGCCGTCGCCGCCCAGTTCGGGCTCAATCTCTTTCGGAATCTCTTATAGATCGGGTTCACGAGAACGGCGATTACCGCCGCCCAGAGCAGGGCGGGCAGGAAGGGCGCGATCAGCGTCCCCGCCACAAAAAGAGTGAGGGCGACGAGCGACCCAAAAGCGATGGGGCGGTATCGAGCGACAAAGGCGTTCATAGGCTTGCTGAGAACTTTCGCCATTTTACGTTCACGCCGCAAATCTCGTTGCGGACGGCGTATGTCAGACTCACATGATGAGACGCTCCATTGCGCTGGCATTGGTGATTGCGCTGGTCGGCGGATGTGCCAAGAAGAACCCCTACCTTGGAGAATGGGAAGGTGAGGTCACTGCTCAGAGCTTCCGTGTACCGGTTGTTCACAAGTTTTCGCCCGATGGCGCGTACGAAGTGACGGGTGAGCTTATGGGTGCCAAAGTGAAGATCACGGGAACCTACGAGTGGGGCGGCGACAAGCTGACGGTCAGCGGTTCAACCGTCGCCGTCGACACCAGCGGCTCGATGATCCCCAAAGACCTCATCGACAAAGGGACGACCGAGATCGCCAAGCAGCTGAACAAGCCCCAGACCGGCACCGTGTCATGGACGGACAAGGACACCTTTGTCGCGACGCCCGACGAGCCCGCCAATCCCATCTTGAGATTCAAGAGAAAGGTGGCTTCTAAGTGAGGACTCATGGCGTTGTGATGGCCGGCGGATCGGGCGAGCGCTTTTGGCCAGTGTCAACACCGTCGCGCCCGAAGCAGCTCCTCGACCTGACCGGAGAGGGGGTCTCGCTTCTCGAAGCGGCTCTGCGGCGACTGGAGCCAGTGGTCGGGGCCGATAACCTCTGGATTTCTACATCGAGCGCTCTCGCCGAGCCGATCCGCGCGTCTGGACTGATCGCGAAGGATCGAATCCTTGCCGAGCCAGACCGCCGCAATACGCTGGGGGCGGTGGCTTGGACAATGGCGTCCTTGGCGGCCCATGAAGGCGGGCCGTTTGCCGTTGCCATCACCACGTCTGACCACGCGATCAATCCGACTGACGGATTTGTCTCAACGGTACGCAAGGCCGTCGACACCGCGATTGGAGAAAATGCGCTTGCGACCATCGGCATTCCACCGACCCGACCGGATACGGGCTTCGGCTACATTGAGCGCGCCTCGGATGGCCATGTTCGCCGCTTTACGGAGAAGCCCGACGCCGAAACCGCCGCTCAGTTCTTGGCAGCCGGTGATTTTCTTTGGAACAGCGGCATGTTCTTTTGGACTGAAGCGGCCTTCGCCCGCGAGCTGCAGCAAGGCAATCCTGCCGCGGCCCTAGCCTACGAGAAGATCAAGGCTGCCCTTATCGCCGGCGATGCTGAAGCGGCCACGGCGGCCTTTCTTGAACTGACCTCGCAGTCGATTGACTATGCGCTCATGGAACGAGCGTCAAACGTCCGATGTGTTCCGGCCGAGTTCAACTGGGACGATGTGGGTACGTGGGACTCGCTGCTGCGCACCGTGGGACTCGATGCTGAAGGAAATGCCGTCGTCGGCCGGGCGCGTCCCCTGGAAACAACAGGATCCGTGATCTACAACACAACGGACACTCCCGTCTGGACCCTCGGCGTCGAAGGTCTGATCGTTGTGGTGACAGACGGCCAAATCCTCATCACGCGGGCCGATCGTGCCCAGGATGTTCGGACGGTGGCGCAGGCCTCGCAGGCCGACTAGAATCCCAGCAATTACCCTTGAAGCACTACGACCCGGTAGAAGTCCCAAGGTATCTGGAGGTTTGGGTTGGAACTGAACCTGCATGGGTTACTGGAAAGCGGGCATCACATCGAGTTCACTGGCCGTTCTGGCCGCATGCTCCGTCGGTCAATCGAGCACGACAGTCTTCGACGTCGAACAGTTGACGTCTCAAGGCTACTATCGCTCGAACTCGTCGATCCTGTCGTACAGCCAACTGAACAACCAACCTGCGGCCCGAATTTCGTTTGGCGGGCTCTGGTCCCAGATCGGCGTGAACTATGCCTCGCCCCAAAACTGGAGCACTTACGACGGCTTCCGGATGACCTTTAAGAACGAGGAAACTCGACCCGTTACGATCGGGGTCCAGTGGGACGTAAGCGGCACGACTGCGCCTGCCGTCGGCGCTCCGATCACCCTTCGGCCCTTAGAGACACGCACGATCTTTCTTGATTTCACAGGGATCACGCCAGATCAGCATGGAATCCACGCGCCGATTCCCGCGTTGACGGACTACTACTCCCATCAGTATCCGGCCACACCCAACGTCGCCACCCACACGGTTCATAAGTTCCAGGTCTACTCAAAGGAGAGTGCGCCGGCCCGAGTCTCCCTCACTTCGGTCAAGGCTGTCGTCACCGACTCCTCGATCACCGCTTTTGTCGACGTCTTCGGACAACTGAGCCGTCGTTCGTGGTCCTGGAAGGTCAGTTCCGCTCAGCAGATCCGCGATGCGCATGACGACGAGTTGGCCGAGCTTGCGGCGAACCCGGGCAAAGGTGAGGAGCTGGGCTCCTCAACACTGCCCACGACGCCCTACATGGGCAAGTGGCGCGTCGTCCGAACCCAGTCAGGCAAGGCATACTTCCTCTCGCCAACTGGAAAGTACTTCTGGAGCTTGGGCCTCTGCCAAGTCATTCCCGCTCCCGCGACGATCACGCAAAACCGCGAGTACATGTTCGCGATGCTCCCTCCGGAAGGGACTCCGAAGGCCCAGTTCTACTCAACGACGACCAAGAACGGTGCTAGCGTCAAGACCTATTCGCACTACGCGGGCAACATCTACGACAAGTACGGCGAAGAATGGCCGACGAAGTACCGCCAACACGCCGCAACTCGCATGCGCTCCTGGGGATTCAACACGGTGGGCACTGCTTCTTCCGTCTGGGACATGGCCAATCAGGGACTGCCCTTTACTGTGACCCTGACGACTGCGGACTACCCGACACGACTTACCACCCCCTTCGCCTACTGGCGCTCGCTACCCGATCCATTTGGTGCGGACTTCCCGGCATGGCTCCAGGCCAACCTTGCTTCGCAACTTGGCAACCTGAAGAACAACCCGAACTTGCTCGGAGTCTTTGTCGATGGAGAGAACAGCTGGGGAATGCGAACAGGCACGACCCGTGAGCGCTACCAGGTGCCCCTGTCGGCGCTCGCTGCTCCGGCCAGCCAGCCGGCAAAGCAAGCGTTTGTCAACCACATCTTTGTAAAGTACCGCACGATTGAGGCACTGAATCAAGCATGGGGGACCAACTTTGCAAGCTGGCACACCATGCGGACAACCACCGTCACGCTCACGGATCCACAGGTCGAACTAGCCTCGCCGGACTTCACTGCATTTCTATTCAACTACGTTAAGGTCTACGCATTCCGTGTTCGTCAGGCAGTCAAGAGTCTGAATCAAGACATACTTTGGCTCGGCACGCGTGAGTTCATGGCTTGGGCGCCAAACGAGGTTTTCTCAGCACTTCAGCATTACGCGGATACCATTTCTGTAACCCACTACGACCGTTCTGAAGATGTTCCTTGGAACTACTTTAACGCACTCAAGCGCCCGGTCTTGATCAGTGAGTTCACGTTTGCCGCTCGAGAAGGCAATAGCATGTCCCAGCTGATTTTGCAGCGCTGCGAGACGAGTACCCAGGCAGGTCGAGCCGCGCTAGCGGCTTCGTATCTCGATAAGGCCCTAACTTCGAAGAACGTCATCGGATGCCATTGGTTTACGTACATCGACCAACCCATCAGCGGTAAGTTCAACGGGGAGAACAACGCGTTTGGCCTCGTTGATGTTACGGATCGGCCGTACACCGAAATGGTGTCCATGTTCCGGAGCGTGTCGAACACCATGTACAGCCGACGTGGGCTGTAAGGCATAGGTTCAAACGTGTCAGGTACACTTGAACCAATGTCGAACCCTGCCCCAACCATCCTAGTCACCGGCGCCGCGGGTTTCATCGGATTCCACCTTTCGCGGCGCCTCGGACGAGAAGGGTATCGAGTCGTCTCTCTTGACAACTTCAACGATTACTATGATCCAAAGATCAAGTATACGAGAGAGACGATACTTAAGGAAGAACATGGAATTGAGATCGAGCGTTTTGACCTTGCCGATCTCGCAACTTTAGAAGACTTCTTTGCGAGACACCGTCCGAGCCTTGTGATTCATTTGGCTGCGCAGGCCGGTGTTAGATATTCCATCGACAATCCTCACGTGTACATTCAGTCAAATTTGGTGGGATTCACGAATATCCTCGAGTGTTGCCGAAAGGACTCTGTGCAGCACTTGCTTTACGCATCATCGAGCTCCGTGTACGGATCCAATACGAAACTGCCATTTGCGACAAGCGATAATGTCGATCACCCGATTAGCCTTTATGCCGCTACGAAGAAGGCGAATGAACTGATGGCACATACGTACAGCCATCTCTTCAAGCTGCCAACGACAGGCTTACGTTTCTTTACGGTATACGGACCGTGGGGACGTCCTGATATGGCGCTCTTTAAGTTCACGAAGGCGATCCTCAACGACGAGTCGATCGATGTCTACAACCACGGCAAGATGCGGAGAGACTTCACTTATGTCGACGATGTCGTGGAGTCGGTGTTCCGACTGATCCCACTTGCCCCAGATGGCGCAACGAGCGCTCCCTACCGTGTTCTGAATGTAGGCAACAACTCGCCAGTCCAGTTGCTTGACTTTATCCACGCGATTGAGCATCGTCTTGGCAAGAGGGCAAAGATGAACCTCATGCCCCTACAGCCAGGAGACGTGCCTGAAACCTACGCGGACGTAGCCGACTTGGTGGAGCTGACGGGATTCTCGCCGGCCACCTCAGTTGAAGCCGGGATTGGCCACTTCATCGATTGGTACGTCGACTACTTTCGCGCTTGATCATTTCGTCGAACACCTTGACGGTGGCGTGCACCACGGCGTCGAGCGTGAAATTTCGGTCAAGGCGTTTCGCGCTCGCCATTCCGAGGCGGTAAGCAAGCTGAGGGTCGTCCAGAAGGCGTTCTAGCGCCTCCGCGAGGTCCGCTGCATTGCCGCGCGGGTAGACGAATCCGGTCTCATTATCGAGAACCACTTCGCGCGCGGAGCCATCGTCACTGACCACGAGAACATTCCCCTTTCCCCCCGCCTCGATGATCGTGTTGGCGAAGGCCTCGCCGCAGTCTGAGGCGCTCACGAAGATGGCCGTTCGTTCGAATTGTCCGAGGAGGTCCGCGCGCTTGAGTCCACCCCGGAACGCGACTCTCTCCCCCAGGCCCGACTCCGCGACCATCGATTTTAGTCGAGCGAGATACTGCGATCCAGGTTCATGACCCATCGTATCTTCATCATCGGGATCACCAAAGATATCCAGCGTCCATTCAAGATCCGGACGACGACACGAGAGGAGTTCACACGCTTCGAGAGCAACGTGGTACCCCTTGAACGCTCCAATCCGCCCAGCCATGACGAGCTTGCCCGTGGTGTAGCGTTCAGGGCTCGGTATAAGAACGTCGAAGTCGATTCCACGTGGAATGATCGGCCTCAACTCGCTACCCAAGTTGACGCCGGGGGGGAGTTTGTACTTTGCCGTTTCATCCGCTAAGAACTGGCTGACGTAGGCCACGTAGCGGAAGTCCGCTTGTAGCTCTTCGCCCTCAAGGGAGCGGAACAACTTCGCGAGCCGACCGAGTTCCCCACGTTGCGATAGACGACGCTCTAGGTTGGAGCCGCCTTGATGCCATAGAGACGGCACCCTCAGCCGATGCAACTCGATACTGAAGCCGAGACCGATCCGGCTGGTTCCAAAAATGTACGCGACGTCGGGCTTCCACTGCGCGGCGAACCGGCTTACGCGCGATTTGTTGCGCTTGTGCACCCACACTTCCTGTGCGTACTGCCATGTTCGCCGGAGCACTTGGCTCCGTGGCTCGATGGTCTCAAGAAAAGGGGCGTGGCCCAGGATACGGTGTACGTAGGCTCTACTCTCGGGCGGGCCTGCATATCGAGCGCGATGCACTGCGGTCAACACTGCGACATCGTGCCCCTGCAGCATCAACGCCTCCGCGAGCTTTTGGGCGTTGACTTCCTGGCCACCGTCGGCATCAGGAGGATACATCTCAGAGATGAGCAGGATTCTCATTCAGACTTTGGGACGATGACCCTGCCCTTCACTCGGTAGCCTGAGGAAAGTCGCTGGCAAAACTCGTCGTACACACCCTTGCGCCATGCGTGGTCATGGAAGACGATCCCACGGGTTAGATCCGACAACAGGGCCTTCTTGCGGCCGAACGGGTGGAACTTTGCCGCCAACTCAGGAGCAACGCTCCCCGGATCTTGCGCGGACTTCCAGGCAATCATGGCCGCAACCTCAACCAGTTCGCGCTCCGTGGACTCCATGATCGGCCGAACGCCATACGTGTGCGTGATGATGAGGCGGCAGCTCAAGATCCCGACAAGACCCTTAGTCAGAGCACGAATCGCGTAGTCGGTGTCTTCGCCAGCCTCACACAAGCCCGATCCCCGCCCAAGATATTCATCGTAGAATCCGACGGTATCGATGCACGTGCGACTGAGCGCAAAGTTGCCGCCCCAGATGTCGTTGGGCATGTTCGGCCCGACGGGTGGTTGCAGATATCGATCGCGATCGAGAACAACCTCACCCGCCACATACATCTGGCTCACAAACTCAGTAGACGGGTCGTACTTGATGGGCGGAAGCACAACTCCGCCAAACATCGACGCTTCGGGATAGGTCTCAATCAACGCCGCGAGTTGTTCAACCCACTCCGCGTTAACCTCTTGGTCATCGTCGGTAAACAGGATCCAGTCGCCCGCGAACTCACCGAGGGCACGGTTTCTCGCTCGGGAGAGGCCCCGTGCCTGCTGAGGCAAGTGGCGTATGGGCAGGCGGTACTTCTTCAGCTCGTCATCGAGATCGGGTGGACCTTGGTTGACCACCAGAATCTCGAGCGGTTGCATCGTCTGCCGTTCTAGGGAACGCAGCGTTGCATGCAAGGTCTCGCGTCCGAGCGTGGGAATCGCAACCGAGATTCTCATCGCGAGCCCCTAAAGGAGTCCAGCGTCTGGGCCAGTCCTTCCTCGATCGTGAAGCATGCCTTCCAGCCCAGTCGCTGGCCAGCCTCGCGGGCGTCGAGGCAGCTTCGACGAATCTCACCGGGGCGGGCATCGGACATCACCCGCTTAATCGGATGCCCCTGAACGACTTCAAGATGACCCACTAGGTCGACCAACGAAGTCTCAACACCGGTCCCGATGTTCACGGTCAGCGACTGATCTTGCTCGACGGCTAGGGCGAAGGCCATCGCCGCGTCCTTCACGTACGTGTAGTCGCGGGTTTGAAGGCCATCACCGAAGAAGGTCACCGGCTCGCCGTCGAGAGCGCGGCGACAGAAGATCGCAACAACTCCAGCTTCGCCCAGCGGGTCCTGGCGCGGCCCGTAGACATTCGCCATTCTCAGAGATACGGTCTGAAAACCATGAATGTGGGTGTAGAAGCGAAGGTAATGCTCAACGGCCAGCTTGGAGATTCCGTAGGGAGATTCGGGAAGCGTCGGGTGGCTTTCGTCGGTCGGCAGTTGATCCGTATCTCCGTACAGCGCTCCGCCGGTACTGGCGAAGACAATCCTCTTCGTCCCGGCGTGTCGAGCCGCTTCCAGCAGATTCAAGGACGCGATGATATTCTGCTCAGCATCCATGATTGGGTCCTCGACCGAGGCTCCGACCGACTTCTGGGCCGCCAGGTGGATAACCGCATCGGGGCGCTCGACCGCCATCAGCTTGGCCAGCCTATCTCGTTCGAGAAGGTCTAAGTGGATGAACACCGCCGACGCCGCTAGGTTCTCTTTGTGGCCGGAAGAGAGGTTGTCGACCACCAGTACGTCGTGCCCGCGGGCGGTGAGAACATCGACCACGTGGCTGCCAATGAAACCGGCTCCACCCGCAACCAAGAGTTTCATCTTCTAGGCCTTGATCACATTGTTCGCCGGCTCCCGGTATCGCCCCCGGGTGTCGATCACCAGCTTTGCATGCTTCTTGATCAGATCATAATCAAACGCGTCGTGGTCGGTCGCGACAACGATGCAGTCGTACGATGCGATTGACTCTGGAGTCAGTTCCACCGACGCCATATCGAAGCGATGTCGACGCTTCACCGGAAACACGTGCACGTGCGGATCGCTGTAGTCGACTTCCGCGCCGAGTTGGTCGAGGTTGGCGATCAGTTCCGCTGACGGCGTCTCTCGCGAGTCGTCGATGTTCTTCTTGTAAGCGATGCCAAGAATGAGGATGCGAGAACCCTTGACGGACTTGCCGTGCTCATTTAGCGCCAGGCCGACCTTCAGCACTACCCATCGAGGCATCCCGGAGTTGATCTCACCCGCAAGCTCAATAAACCGAGTGTGCATCTCGTACTCATGGGCCTTCCAAGTCAGATAGAAGGGGTCGATGGGAATGCAGTGCCCTCCGAGTCCGGGACCCGGGTAGAACGGCGTGAAACCGAAAGGCTTGGTCGATGCGGCATCGATGACTTCCCAAATGTCGATGCCCATTCGATCTGCGACCATCTTGAGTTCGTTGACGAGGCCGATGTTAACGGCTCGGTAGACATTCTCGAGAATCTTGGTGAGTTCGGCTGCCTTCGTAGAGGAAACCGGTACCACCCGATCGATAACCGCGGAATAAAGCGCGACGCCGACCTCAAGACATGCGGGGGTATGCCCGCCGACCACTTTGGGAATCGTGCGAGTCGTAAAGTTCGGGTTGCCCGGGTCCTCTCGCTCGGGGGAGAAGACGACAAAGGCGTTCTCACCAACTTTGAGCCCGACCGACTCGACTCTTGGGACGATCTCTTCTTCGGTCGTTCCTGGGTAGGTCGTGCTTTCGAGGCTGATGACCTGACCCTCGCGGAGATAGGGCATCATCGACTCCATCGTGTTGACGACAAAGCTAAGATCGGGCTCCCGATGTCGGCCCAAGGGAGTGGGTACACAGATCAGAAGCGCATCGCACTCGCGACACCGAGCGAAGTCTGTCGTCGGCTCCATGAGGCCGGTGTCCATCATTTCGGCGATCCGCTCTTGTCCGAGGTGCTTGATGTAGGACTCGCGCGCGTTGAGCGCAACGACCTTTTGGGGATCGACGTCGACGCCGATGACGCGGTACCCCGCCTCGACGAAGCGCATCGCGAGGGGAAGACCGACATAGCCGAGACCTAGAATCCCGACCACTGCCTGTCGACTTTCGATCCGTTGGAGCAAAGAACTGTTGGACATGAAGGTAGTTGCGAGAACGCTCGTCGCCAATCCAGTATCGGTTAGACTCTGTCAAAATTGTACCGTTGGTCTGGCGTGGCCTGCATCCTGCAACCAAACTTAAAACCATGGCGTTCCCGACTCCCCGAGTGTCTGTCGTGATGCCCACGTACAACCGGTCAGACCTGCTGCCCGGCGCCATCGAGAGCATCCGAAATCAGACCTTTACGGATTGGGAGCTGATCATCGTCGATGACTGTTCGCCCGACGCTACCCCTGAGGTCGCTCAGCAATACGTCAACTTGGATCCGCGCATCCGGTACATCCGGAACGAAACGAACCAGAAACTTCCGGCCTCGTTGAACATTGGGCATCGCGCCACCCGGGGCGAACTTCTCACTTGGACATCCGACGACAACTTCTATCGGCCCCTCGCGCTGGAACGAATGGTCGCGGCCTTCGATCAGAACGCCGATGTCGCAGTCGTATACGCCGACTGCATGATGTTCGACGATGACCTCAAGGAACTGGGATTGGCGCCGGTCGATGATTACGACAAGTTGCTGATGCAAAACGTCGTGGTCGCCTGCTTCATGTACCGCCGACAAGTCTACGAGGAACTCGGCGGCTACGATGAGTCACGATTCCTCGTGGAGGATTGGCACTTCTGGCTTCGGGCAAGCCTCAAGTACAAGATGCAGCATTTGAGGGAGGATCTCTACCTGTACCGCATGCACGAAGGATCGCTAACCTCGACCAGGCTGCAAGAGATCCACCGCCGCACCGCGGAGCTCATCGATGAGTTCATCGGGGTCGCACCCTATGCCAAAGGCACACGGCTGTGGGAGAGCCGAATGCAACTTGTCCACTACGCGAAAAAAGCGAAAAGGCCGGGCCTGATGCTGAAGTACGGCTCACTTGCCTTCCTTCAGCGACCTGGCCCGACCCTTGCTTGCTACGCTTCTAAACTCGTCAATCGCCTCACGAACCGTCGCTAGAGCCTTAGGACTCCAGCGACTTCGGCGGCGCCTGCTCGACCATCGAAGGATCGGCGCTTTCGGTTACGACCGCAAGATCCGAAGCTCGCGTGAACGCCACCGTAACGAGCGGACAACCCGCTTCCTTCAACGCCTGCTGGGCTTGCAGGAACTCGACCGATTTGGTCTTGCCCGCGCGAACCAGGAGGATCACTTCGTCGACGTGCGGTGCGACGAACGCGTATTCAGCGGACTTGGACGTCGGCTCTAGGTCGACAATGGTCAGATCGGCTTCGTGTTCGCGAACAGTGGGTGACACTTCGGGGTTTCGATCCCCAGAGAGACCGAGGAACGACTCGGCGGACATACCCTTGATGAGCGGCGAGATCTCCACGACCTCCTTAGCCGAAGGCTGTCTTCCAGCCAATCGGGCAAGCCCACCTCGCGGGTCACACTCGACGAGCAGGACCCTCGATCCGTGCCGAGCTCCCGCTACGGCCAAGTTGATGGCGGCCGTTGAAGCACCGGAGTCCTTGCTCAAGCCAACGACGGCAATGCGGTAGGGCCTTGCCGTACTTCGCAGGTGATTCGCCAGAAGCGTCTCGTAAGACTCCTGCGGTGCCTTGGACAAACCACGGAACGGAGCTCGAAGCTCGGGGACCATCCGATAGACCGGCTTGAACGCCAGCTGGTTGAGTTGGGCGAGCGACCGGATCGGCTGGCGTCGTGCTTCGGTGGAGAGCATCGAAAGCACGCCGAGGATTCCACCGGCGACAAGACCGAACAACATGTTGATGACGATCTTCGGGCTAACAGGCTCTCGAATGGCAAAGGCCGCCGTCTGCTCGCGGGTCGTCGTCAACCGACCCGTTTGCGACGCCTTGAGCGTCTTGAGCCGGTCCGCATAACCCTGATAGATCCGCTCGAGCGCCAGTTGCTCGCGGTTGAGCGCAGCAAGCTTCGACTGGGCGGCGGGAAGTTTGCTCATGAAGGCTTCCTTTTCGGCCAGGATTCGATTTGCGTTCTGAACACGCGCCTCAAGACCAATCGCGAGGGCTCGGGCCTCAGCCAAAGTGTCAACCAGACGCAACCGGTTCGAGTTTGGAACCGTGGTGCTGGAACCTTCGATGTACTTCTCAGTTGACTTGAGCAACGCCCGGTAGTTGTCGACTCGGGCTTGAGCGGCTCGCACCTCTTCCCGATCGGGCAGGTAGCGGGTCGACAAGGCGTTCAGCTCATTCTCAGAGAGCACAAGTTCAGCTTCGAGGCGCTGGTAGACCGGGTTGTAGACTTTGGTGTCGCCGCCCGACTGCTCGTTGTCGAGGGCCTTGAGCGCCTTCTCTAGTTCGTTAGCGCGCTCCTTCGAGGTCACGAGATCGAGCAACGCGCTGTCACGAGACTGACGGATCGCGTTCAGGTTCTGCGTTTCGGACGCGATCTGAGTCGCCATGTCGGCGAGACCCAACTCGATCTTAACCTTTTCGGTCTCGGCATCGAGTGCGTCGAGCTCCCTTTGGATCACGCCAATCTGCTGCTCGAGAAACTGAATGGCGCGAGTCGCAAGCTCTCGGGTGTTTGTGCTGTTCCTCTCGTTGAAAGCTATGCTGATCTCGCGGGCCACCGCGCTGGAGAGGTCAGGATCTGGCAAGCGCACCCGAAGGCCGATGATGTCCGACGTAGCCTCGGCGGTCACCGTGATCGAATCCAGAAGCGTCATGGGGTACAGGGGCGAGTTGGAGTCTTCAGTGGGATCGGACATGCCGCGTTGCTCAGCAACACGCCTAGCGGCTTCAGTGACAACGCCCAAGGAGGTCAACTGCTGAACCTGCGTTGTCAGGGTGCGGGATCGACCGAAGTCAACAAGGTCAGAGACTGACGACTCAGCATTGCTCATCGGAATGTTTCCGGTGAATGGCTTCTGGTCGATTAGAAGATCAATGCCCCCCATGTACTTCTTGGGCACGATCATCGACACCACCAGCGCAATCAGGGCGCCGGCTGACGCAAACAACAATAGTCTCAACCAGTAGGACTTGATCAACTCACTACCTCACGCCTCATTGATTATCGGCATCACATCCAACCGACATTCAGTCTCAACATAATGAGACGGTGGAAGGACCCCGGAATCGCTAGAACTGTTCGAAGTTTACCGGCAAACTCACAAGCTCTCGTAAAGCTCCTTGAGGCCGTGCCGCGAAAAACCGCGAGTCCAGCCCGATAACCTCACCCGTCCGATCCAGGCAACGTGAGCCAATCCGCCCAGAACCGTCGCACAAATGAGCTGTTGCCAATCAGCGAGCGGCAGAAGGCGGCAGGCGAGGATGATGGCGACGGCGACCCCGCAGGTGAGTGCGGCATTCACCATCCGCATTGCATCCTCGCGCCGGATTCCAAGCACGCGAAAGGCAAGCACGATGTTGGATCCGTAGACGGTTACGGCTCCGATCGAGAGCCACATGACAATCTCCAGAAGGGTGATTCCCTTCAGGTTGAAGATGATGCCAGATGCGGCAATGATGTACGCAGGCACCCAAGCGAGCACATTGAGCCGCGCATTCCCGGATGATATGAGCGCTGATCCCGCCGGACTTCCCAGCGTTCGCACGCCAAGGTAGGCGGAGAGAAGCAGGAGACACGGACCAGCATCGGCAAACTGATCGGGATAGAGGACACCGACGATGGCTTCCGCATGAGCGGCTGTCAGTACGTAGATGGGAAGCGAGAACAAAACGACCGCCGAGATGGTTCGGGCAAGTAGATGCGACTGCCGGGCACGGTCACCCTTGGCCCGATTCATCGCCACAAACATCGTTCTCGATAAGGGCCCCGTGACCAAGTCGAAGGGCTTGCTTGCAAGGTTGTAGGCCACGAAATAGGCGCCGGTCGCACTTGCGCCCAGTAGTTTGCTGATCACCGCGTAGTCACCCATCGTGTAGACCGTGTACGCGATGTTGGTGCCGAGATTGGCCATGGAGCGCCGAAAGAGTCGAAGGCCCTCGCTGAGTTGGAATCTGGGTCGAATCCACCCCGCGAACTTCACGATGAAGGCAACGTACAGCACGCCCCGCACGATCATCTGGACCAAGAGGGCCAAGATGCCAAAGCCGGCCAGCGCGAGGATGAGCGCGACGAGGTAGCCGACACCGGCCGCGATGACGTCGGCCAAGCCTGACTCACGGAAACGCCCTTCGCGAATCAGCGTGCTGCCCGGGATTGAAGCGATGCTTCCCAGCAAGATCACTACGGCAGTCCACACGAGGGCGTTGGCCATTCCGGCAACTTGGAAGAAGTCTTCAAGGGGCTGACGAGCAACGATGACGGCTAGGGCGAAGAGAGCCCCGGATGCAATCGCCACGCCGTGAAAGAGCCCATTCTCGGCGGCTTCGCCCTTACCTTCGGCAATATAGGTGACGGCCAATCCTCCGTCGCGAAACAGTTCCGCGATCGTGTACAGGGTCATGATAATGCCGAATAGACCGACCGCCTCAACTCCGACCCGACCGGTGATGATGATGCCGACGATCGGGAAGATGACCTTCGAGACCGTCGAGAAGAGCATCGTCCACGCGGCACCTTTCGCTGCGGCGGCTTTATCCAACTTTGGCTCCAAGAACCTGCTCGTAAACGGCCTCTAGCTGCTGGATATGCCGTTCCAGGGTCGGTGGGTCAGACCAGAAGGCGCGATAGGCGTTTGCGCCTAGCCGGGCCGCCGTTTCCGTTGAACCGAGGGTCTTCATCGCTTCGACGAGCGACTCATGCGAACCCGATGGCACCACAAGTCCGGCGTCGTGCTCTTGGACGAATCCGGCAGCAGCGCAATCATCGGTCACGATCGAGGGTAACCCGTGCGCCGCAGCCTCATAAACGACTAGCCCCTGGGTTTCGGGCCAGATGGGAACGAACACCAAGGCGCGAGCGGATCGATAGCTCGAGACGAGTTCGGACTCGCTTTGCCATCCACGCACATCTGCGTTCGGCTCTTGCCGCAACTCAGAGTCCATCTCGCCTCTGCCGACGTACACTACCCGCCGATTGACTTCGGCGGCGGCTCGGCATGCCGCCCGTGGATTCTTACCTTGGGCAAGGGCCCCCACAAACAGGAAGGGCTCGCCCTCCGCGAACTCCTTTTTCCCCGCCTTCGCCGCACCTACCGGATTATCGACTCGATGACATCGCGCGCCCGAAGGCAGATAAGACCCTAGTATTCGCTGGCTAAAGTCGGAGACGAAAACGAAGTCGCGAACCTTTCCAGGAATGCCCGCTCGCTCGTGCATCACCGACCGAGTCATGCTCCAGATCTTCTTATGGACCGCCGAGCCGTTGCAGGGCCGAGTCCAGCACCCGAAGGATCCACCCCGCTCCGGGCAACGGATACCTAGCCGTAGGTCGAAGAACGCTCCGTAAGGGCAGCCCAAGAAATACTCATGGCACGTGTAAACGACCGGGTAACCGCGTTCGATTGCCAAAGCTGGCACGCTCGCGGACAGCACATCGCGGTTCGTGTGGACGTGGACGATCGTGTCCTTTGGATCGTAATCAGCCAAAGTCCCCGAAAAGCGGTCCCGAGCGACCCTGTCCCAGAGCCCCTCGCGAAGCGCAGCGAGAGCGGGCCGATCCTGAAACACTGGGCGTTCCAGGCAGGTGACCTTCACTCCGGCTTCGAGCAACTTGGGGTCGACAGGCCCTGCGCCCGCAAAAACGTGAACGTCGTGACTCGCGTTCGCGAGGCCAATCGCGCTCGTCAACGCAACGCGAGAGGCTCCCCCGTTTATCGATGCGAAGTCGTTGACGATCAGAATGCGCATGGTCGAGTGCCGCCTGATGGTACCAACCTGCAGGCGAACCGAATAGAATTGTCGGTAAGTGGTTCACGTCGTCGGAGCGGGATTCGCGGGCGTGGAGGCCGCGTGGGGGTTGGCAGAGCGCGGGCATCGGGTCTCGCTCTATGAGATGCGCCCCGTCGTGATGACCCCGGCGCACACCACCGAGCAGTTCGCTGAGCTCGTGTGTTCGAACTCGTTCAAGTCGAAAGCCCCGGACAGTCCTGCCGGGCAGCTCAAGTCAGAAATGCAGGCGCTGGGTTCAATCGTGCTCGCAACCGCTTACGAACACGAGGTTCCCGGAGGACAGGCACTCGCCGTCGACCGGCTCAGATTCGCCGAGGCGATCACCGCTAAGATGGAGGCCCACCCGAACATCGACGTTCAGCGAAAGGCCGTCAGCCCGGCCGAGGTCGAAACGTGGTTGGAGACCGGCGATTTCGTCGTGCTGGCCACCGGACCCCTCACCAGCGACGATCTCTCGGCTTGGCTCGCCGCTCAAACGGGGCGGGCTCACCTCTACTTCTATGATGCGGTCGCGCCGACCGTAGAGGCCGCCTCGCTCGACATGAGCATCGTGTTCGCTCAGAGCCGATACGACAAGGGCGAGGGCGATGACTACCTGAACTGCCCTTTCGATCGGGAGTCATACGACGCATTTGTTGACGCGCTGATCTCCGCCGAGCGCGCCCCCATCCACGCCTTTGAGGCAGGCGGCAAGCGCGACGCCGCGCCCGATGAACAAGAGGCGGAGTTCATCGAGAAGATCAAGTACTTCGCGGGTTGCACCCCCATCGAAGCGATTGCCGACAAGGGTCGCGACTCACTCCGCTTCGGAAACTTCAAACCTGTCGGGCTCACGGACCCACGGACGGGTCGCCGTCCTTATGCCGCGCTGCAGCTTCGTCCCGAGAATCGCGAAAAGTCGCTCTACTCGCTTGTCGCCTGCCAGACCCGCCTCAAGTGGGGAGAGCAGCGCCGCGTGTTTGGTATGGTGCCTGGGCTAGCGAACGCAGAGTTTGTTCGGTTCGGGGTCATCCACCGCAATACTTACGTCGACGCACCCAGCGTGCTGGCCTCGGATTTGTCTATGAAACAGCGCTCACATTTATATCTATCCGGCCAACTCACCGGGGTCGAAGGGTACGTCGAGAGTGCGGCAATGGGAATCTACACGGCGATTGCGATCGATGCCCGACTGCGTGGCTCGGCACTCGCGGTGCCGCCTCGGGCCAGCGCCTATGGCTCGCTGATCTCGCATCTTCAGGACCCGACCGATCGCGAGTTTGCCCCGATGAACATCAACTGGGGGCTGTTCCCCGATCCGGGTCTGGAGCCGAAGCCAGGAAAGAAGCGCGTGGATAAGGGCGTCATTCGGGAGACCAAGATTGCCCACGCTCGGTCGGAGTTCGAGACATGGCGGGGTGGGCTCTAAATGCCACGACCTCTCGTTTTCGGCAATGGTCGGCTGCTCGTGCAATGCGATCATCGCGGCAACATCCGCGACTTTGCGTGGCCGATCGGAATCTGGAACCACCTCAGCGGACGCGCCGTGCGCATCGGCGTTTGGGCCGAAGGCGGCTTCTCGTGGCTGGATTCGGCCCGCTGGGAACGATCGCATCGGTACGAATCGGTCGACCCGCTCGTTGGCGTGGAGACGCATGATTCGCCCGAGCTGGGCGTTCGGATCGAGATCAGGTCTTGGATTCCCCTCACTCCCCAGCCTCTCCCCGAGCGGGGCGAGGGGGAGAACTTCTCCCCGCCCAGTTCGGATACCTTCCGTCGTCGGTTCACCATCCGCAACCTTCGCGATTCGGAGCGGGATGTGCGGCTCTTCGTCACTCACGACTTCCGCATCATGGAGAGTGATATCGGCGATTGTGCGCTGTGGCATCCGGTGCTCGAGGGCATCGTCCACTTTAAGGGCGCGGTGTCGATTCTGGCCCGGCTGGAAGGTTCGGATCAGTTCGCGTGCGGCATCACCGAGTTTGCCGATCTCGAGGGCACCTGGAGAGACGCCGAAGACGGCGAGCTTAGCGGCAACCCGATTGCCCAAGGCTCGGTCGACTCGACGGTGCGCGCGTGCGTCCGTCTCGAACCGCATGGTTCGGCTTCGCTGAACTACGAGCTTCGGGTCGCCGACCGGATGGAGGACCTGGGGCCGTTTGCGTGGACAACTTTGCCCTCGGAATGCGGCAGCCAGCTTGTGGGTGAGGAATGCGTTGTGCCCTCGCAAGCGGAAGCCGACGACGCCCTCGACCTCGCCATCATCCGAACTCAAATCGTCAACACCGGGGCCGTACTCGCCGCGAACGACTCCGACATCATGGAGACCAACCGCGCGAACTACAGCTACTGCTGGCCGCGAGACGCCGCGAACGTCCTCCACGAACTCCTCGAGCGCGGCCATCGAGGCGAGGCCGAGCGGTTCATTGATTGGGCCGAGCGCACAATCGCCGGCAAGCCCTTCTTCTTGCAGAAGTACCGCGCGGACGGCACCCTCGGCGCGACGTGGCACCCCTGGACAATCGGATTGCCCATTCAGCAAGACGAAACGGCGAGCGTCGTGAGCCTGGTCGCTCAGGTGCTAGGCTCTTTAGACGCGCCGTCCAGAGAAGACACCTACGACTCCCTGATCCGGAAGCCACTCGAGTTCTTTCTCACCTTCCGCGACTCGAAGGGGCTTCCGCTGCCCAGCTATGACCTCTGGGAGGAGCGGCGCGGGGTCCACGCCCACACCGTCGCGACCGTGATCGCCGCGTTCCAAGATGGCGCTGCCCTTGCGACGGACCAGGACGAGAAGTATCGCTGGAATGAAGCCGCCGCCGAGATGACCGCCGCCTTTCGACGTCACCTGGTTTGCCCAGACACCGGCCGTATCTTCAGAAACACCGACGACCGCCAGACGATCGACGCGGCCACCCTGCTTGTCGAGTTCTCGGGCATCCTTCCTCAGGCCGATCCGATCTTCGTCGCCAACCGTAACGCGGTCGAGTCGGCGCTATGGGTGGACACCGAAGTCAGTGGCCTCGCGCGCTATCAAGGCGACTACTACTTCCGAGTGAGCGAAGACGTGCCTGGCAATCCGTGGATCATCACCACCCTTTGGCTCGCCCAATCCTATGCGCTCGCCGGCAACGGAGATCGAGCCCAAGAGCTCCTGAACTGGGCGAATCGCTTCGCCGACGAGACCGGTGTCCTTCCCGAACAAGTCCACCCGTTCACGGGAGAACCGCTGAGCGTCGCCCCGCTGACCTGGTCCCACGCGGAGCGGCTGCGGACGCGACGGCTCCTCCTGCCCCAAGGGTAGGGTCCCTGGCGACCGTTGCGTACGGTCGCGCGTCCAAAAAGGACATGGACCCGTGGACACGAAAGGTGCTCATCGTGCTGTGGCTCTTGGCCCTCATCGGCGGCATCTGCCTCTTCATCGAGCTGACCTACTACAATCCGCACTATCGTTAGATCCCACCCCTAGGCGGTAAACTGTCACCACGCGTCGCCCATCGAGCGACCCCAACTTTTTGTATGCCAAGACCTATCCGAAGGCGCAAACCAACCACCACCTCCGCACCCGCTAAGAACGGTGGTTCAAACCGCGTCGAAATCATTGTCAACGTTTCCAACCGCGAAACCCGCATCGCCATGCTCGAAGATGGCGATCTCATGGAGTACCGAGTCGAACGCGAAGAGCGGGTCGTCGGCTCGATTTTCAAGGGCATCGTCCAAAACGTCCTGCCCGGAATGGATGCCGCATTCGTCGACATCGGACTTGAGCGCAACGCGTTCCTCTATGTCGCCGACATCCTGCCCGATGAGCCGATGGACAACTCGCCGGCGAGCATCAAGCGCAGCGAACTCCGCCGCCGCAAGATCAAGGAACTCATCAGACCCGGCCAAGAGATCATGGTGCAAGTCACCAAGGGACCTCGAGGCACCAAAGGTGCTCGCGTCACCACCCGCATTGCCCTGCCCGGACGCTACGTTGTGCTCATGCCTGAAGCTGGTCACGTCGGCGTGTCGCGCAAGATCGAAGACCGCAGCGAGCGTGAGCGGCTTCGCAAAATCGGCGACCGCATCATCCCCGACGGTTTTGGTCTGATCATGCGCACCGAGTGCGAGACCCGCACCGAGGCCGAACTCAAAGCCGACGTCGTGTTCCTGCAACAACTCTGGGCGCAGGTCATGCAATCGGCCAAGCGCCAGCGCGCGCCAAGCATCGTCCACCGGGACCAGACGCTGCTCTACCGCACCGTCCGCGACATGTTCGGCGACGAGATCAGCCGCATGGTGATCGACGATCCCGACGAGTACGAGAAGGTGCACCTCGCCGCCTCGATCGTTGCGCCAGCGCTGTGCGACAAGATCGACTTGTACGACAAAGACCAACCCATCTTCGATGCGTTCGGTATCGAGCGAGACCTCGAGCGACTGCTCCAGCACAAGGTGCACATGAAGTCTGGTGGCACTCTGGTTGTCGACGAGATGGAAGCCCTGACCGCGATCGACATCAATACCGGTAAGCAAGTTGGCTCGACGTCGCTCAACGACACGATCCTTCGCACGAACATGGAAGCCGCCGACGAGGTGTGCCGGCAACTGCGCCTCCGCGACATGGGCGGCATTATCGTGATCGACTTCATCGACATGGAGTCGGCCGCCGACCGAAAGAAGGTGCTCGATCACTTCACCAAGAAGCTCGAGCGCGACCGTGCGCGCACCCGCGTCGGCAAGATTTCATCGCTCGGCTTGGTCGAAATCACGCGGAAGCGAACCGGAGAGTCGGTGACCGAAGCGATCTCGGACATCTGCCCGATGTGCGACGGCCACGGCCGCATCCCGAGCAAAGAGACCGTCAGCCTTTGGATCGAGCGCGACATGTGGCGCAAGATTCACGAGCCGGGCAATGCGTTTGTGGTCGAGTGCCATCCAGCAGCGGTCGAAGCACTCATCGGCATCGATGGCGAGAACTTTGAGGAGATGGAGCACGAGATGCGCCGCGGCATCTTCATCCGCGCCAACTTCGACATGGACTATGAGGAGTATGAGATCACCTCAACCAGCATCGAAGAAGCCGATCGCGAGCTGATGGGTTTGCGCCGTGCGCAGGTCGTCGAAGTGAACGTCCGCCGCTCCGCCTTTGAGAACGTGAACAAGGTGATCGGATGGACCGACTCGGGCTATTACGTCGAGCTCATCGACGGGGACGAGTACATCGGCCACCGAGCGAAGGTCTGTCTCCAAGATTTTCGACGATCGTTCGCGGTGGGTGACGTGATCCACTCCGGCGCGCCGATGCTCAGTCGGGCGTAAAGAGTTTGGCCCGCGCGCCGATCCGTAGCGCGGGCCCACCGACCCTATCGCACTCGGCGGTACGTGGTGGTGGCGAGCGGCGAATCCGCGGCGTCGATCCGGTATCCGTCATTCGGCGTCG